>NZ_JBHMDN010000025.1:0-113728 GCF_042431195.1 Cohnella cellulosilytica | reverse complement strand
GCTTTGGAGAGGCTTAAACGAGCTGCATACGGTACTCAAGCACCGTCGATATACCTCGTTTTAGCCCCTCCCATTTATTGGATTCACTGTGGGTCAAGCATAGCCTGGAGAATGCCTCATACGCTCCTGAAATCACCCAATCACGGGTTTACCATTTCAGATTTCGGGAGCGTATAGCATCGGAAGGAGGTACATACCCCTTGCACCTTGTTCATCGATTATCTTTTACAGCAACTTGGTTCGCTTATGGAAAGCCTCATCTCCGGAATTGTTGCCGCAGGGATCGCTCCCGGAACAATAACGAGTCTGGCGCCGTTTAACGCTGCACGACCTCGTTCACGATCGCACTCTTGTGAATATCCAGCTCGCTGCGGTACTCGACCCGTCCGATTCGGCATCCCTGGCCGATTTCGACGCGATTGCCGCTGACGACCGCCGCCTCCGTATGCTCCAGCTCCACGTAATCGCCTTCGATCTGCTCCGCGTTCAGAATGCAGTTCCCGTCCGCCTTGATCAGGCCGAGCAGCTTCTTCGTTCGGCTTTTGCGCGCGATAACCTTCGAGCCTCCGATCTCTCGGGCGGAGCACGGACCGAACATCCGGATGTCGATCGAATCGGCGCTCAGCAGCCCGGATACGGCGAAAACGCCCTCCAGCGTAAACGCGCCCGCCTCGCAATCCCCCGCGGTCTCGACATTGCCGGTGAACTTCAGCCTGTCGGCGCGCATGCCCGCCTTGGTCGTCAGATTGCCCCGGCCGCTCACCGCTCCCGCGTCGATCCGTCCCCGAACGTCGCATTCCCCGGTGATTTTCAACTCTCCCGCTTTCAGGCCGCCCCCGATCTCCAGCTCGCCGACCTGCGTCAGCTTCACGCAATCGACGTCTCCCGAGAACGTCGCTTCTCCCGTAAGCCTGACGTGACGATAGTATCCGCCCGCGGAGCTGACCTCCCCGACCATTCGAATATCTTTTCTGACTTGTTCAGCCACCGATCTTCGCCTCCTTTCCGATTTTCGCACCGGGGTGCGCCTTCAGCTCCGTACGGTATTCCACCAGATCGATCGTGCAGCCTTTACCGATGACGACCCGGTTGCCCCGCACGACAACCGCCTCGGTATATTCCAGTTCGATGTCGTCTCCTTCGATGGTATCCACCTTCAGCTCGGGGGCGAATCTCGGCACGAACCACGTCAGCAGCTTGCTCAGCGGCCCTCTGGCCTTTCTCTTGACCTCGATCGTTTCGCCGCCGATTTCCTTCGCTTTGCCGCGGCCGTGCAGCAGCACGTTCATGCTCCCTGCGTTAATCAGACCGCCTACGTCGAAGGCTCCCTCCAGGCGCAGCCGCTCGATCTCGCAGTCGCCGCCCACGCGCAGCAGCCCGTTGATCGTGAAGCTTTCCGCCTTTAGCGCCCCCTTGACCCGCATTTGTCCGTCAACGACCGAGCTTCCGGCCGACATCGATCCGTCAACCGTAAACATGCCGTCCGCATCCATCCGATTTGCGGTCAAGCTTCCCCGGACTTTGGTCATTCCGTTGCAATCGAAATCGTCGCAGATCAGATCGCCCTCGACCGTCCCGACGCCGTCGATTTTCACATTGCCGTACCGCCCGCCGCTTGCCGTGCTCACTCCGTTAATGACAAGATCCGCTTGCGCTGCCTGATTCATTCTTTTTCCTCCTATACCCATTTTCCTTTAAGACGCTCAATGCATTCCGTCATGGAAATGCGCGCAACGACCTTCACGCCGCTCTCGAAATACAACTCGGACGAAGCGGACAGCAGCGCAAACGAAGATACGCCCATCTTGCGCGTAAACACCAGATCGCAGGCCTTGCCCGAAAATTTCGGAAAATGCTCCCGCAGCGTCTCCAGCAGCCGTTCCCCCTCCTCCATGCTCATCTCGCCCGCTTGGAGCAGTTGATCGACGATGTAAAAATACAGCAGCTTGTCGAACGTATAAACAAGAGCCTCGTCGTCTTCGGCGGCGAAACGCTGCAGCACAATCGACGAAACAATGTTCCGTTTGACCGCGTCGGCTTTGCGCAGCTCGTAGTCCGGCAGCGCCGGAGACAGCTTGTCGGCCAACTCGTCCAGAGACAGGTCCTCTTTCATATTCATGATTTTATCGATCCGGGCCAGGATGAGATCCCGAGGAAAAAACGTCTCCTGTCCCGTAAACGTAGACTTGCGGATAAACCACTCCTCCGGAATGAGCCGCTTCCGCTTCCATCGGTACAGCTGGCCGTAGGAGATGCCCTTCTCGTCCAGCAATTCCTTCTTGGATATCAATTCGCTCTCCATCTCAATCCCTCCGCAGTTATCGTAACATAACACTGTTACGTTAATCAACAAAAAAATGAGCCCGATGCAAAATCGGGCTCATCCTTCTTTAATGCTGGATCTGCCAGCTCTCGGCTCGGCTGCGCTCCTCCCAGAACGTGCGGTAAAGCCCGTTCTCGGCGAGCAGCTCCTCGTGCTTGCCGGTCTGCACCACTTGCCCGTCCTGCATCACCGCGATCAGATCGGCCTGCCGGATCGTATGCAAGCGGTGGGCGACCATCACAACGGTCTTGTCGGCGGCCAGCGCCTGCAGCGCCTCGCGAATGTGACGCTCGTTCTCCGGGTCGACGCTGGCCGTCGCCTCGTCCAGCAGAACGATCGGAGCGTCCTTCAGCATCGCCCTGGCGATGCTGATCCGCTGCCTCTGGCCGCCGGACAGCGTGCCGCCCCCCTCGCTGACGAGCGTATCGTAGCCGTCCGGCAGCTCCATAATGAAGTCGTGGCAGCGCGCCGCCTTGGCCGCGGCGACGACCTGCTCCGTCGTCGCCTCGGGATTGCCGTATTTGATGTTGGCGAGAATGCTGTCGGGAAACAGGTACACATCCTGGAAAACGAACGACACCCGGGACATCAGCGTATCGTGCCTCATCTCCCGTACGTCGGTTCCGCCGATCGATATGCTTCCTTCCTCCGCGTCCCAGAACCTGGCGATCAGATTCAGCGTTGTCGTTTTGCCGCCTCCGGAAGGACCGACGAGCGCCGTTACGCCTTTGGCCGGAATGGTCAGATCGACGCCCTTCAGCACCGGCCGGCCGCTGTCGTAGCCGAAGCTCACGCCGCGCAGCTCGATCTCGTGCCCTTGCGGCAGCCGTTCCTCCCCCGCCTTCGGCTGGGTCAGATCGTCCTCGAGGACGATTTCGTTCAGGTTGCGCACGGTCGCATGCATCGTGCGTCTGCCGGCCATATAATCGATCATCGGCAGCGGCTCGTACAGAACGGCGGCCAGCATCATAAAGCAAATGAAGCCCAGGCCGTCGATCGAGCCGCTCGTATAACGATAGCCCCCCACGACGATAACGGCGACGAACCCGAGCTCGAACACGATGCCGTTCAGCGCGGAGAAAGGCGATAGGCTGTTGTTGATCGCGACGCTGCTGCGCCGGTATTCGTCCATCGTATCCTTATATCCGATCAGCGAGCTGCGAGCCAGCCCGAAGGCGCGAACGACCGAAATGCCGCGAATGAAATCGACGATGCGGCCGTTGGCGTTGTCGCGCGCCACCCGCAGCCGGTTCATCACTCCGTGAAGCCGGCGGTCGGCCAGCAACGTGACGAGCAGGCTGAACGGAATCCCCGCCGCCGCGACCAGCGCGAGCGGCCAATCGATCCACAGCAGCGCCGCCAGCGTCACCAGCGGAGCGATCGTCCCTTTGACAAGGATCGTAACCAATGTCGGCATAAAACCCGCCATCATCGCGTCCTGCTTGATCCGCATCTCCAAAGTCGCGGTTTCGCGTCCGACGAAAAAGCCGAGCGGCAGGTTTTTCAGCCGTTTGCCCAAATAAAGCCGAACGTTGGAGGCCAGCTTCGGATAAAACGGAAACATCACCTTGTTCGAGCGGTAATACAGAATGCCCTGAATGAGGAAGCCAAGACCCATCGCTCCCGCGTACAGCCAGGCATTATCCATCTCGTCCGCCGACATGCCGGCGACCGCCAGCGCGACCAGAATCGGCGCCAGGCTGATGAACGGGCTTTCCAGCAGCGTGCGCCAATACCCTTTGCGGAGCCGCTTGCGATCCCGTTCGTCATCGGCGAGAACGAACGATTTTTGCAGCAGCGGCAGGCTGCCGAGCTGCCGATACAAATCCTCGTCCTTCCGGCCGGACTCCTGTACGTCCGCTGCGGGCCGGCTGTCCGCGCTGGCCGACGGCGCGGCCGCCGTCTCGCCGGAAGCCGCCAGCCCCGAGGCGAACAGGGCGTCGTCCTCGGGAAGCTGCGTATAAGCCTCCCACTGCTTGCGATAGCCTTCATAGGAGGCAAGCAGCTGCTCGTGCGTGCCGCTGGCGGCCGCGCGTCCGTCCTCGACGACGACGATCTGATCGGCATGGACGACCGTGTGCAGACGATGCGCGATCATCAGCACCGTTTTCGGCTTGCCGTCGGTCGGGTTGACCAGCTCGTTGATCGCATCCTGGATGCGCGCCTCGTTCTCCGGATCGATGAGCGCCGTCGCTTCGTCCAGCACCAGAATCGGCGCCTGCTTAAGGAACGCCCTGACGATGCTGATGCGCTGCCTCTGCCCGCCGCTCAGCTTGCCGCCGCCCTCGCCTACCACGGTGTCGTAGCCGTCGGGAAGCGCGGCGATAAAGTCGTGGCACCTCGCCCGCCGCGCCGCCTCGATCACTTCCTCGTCGGTCGCGTCCGGCCTTCCCATGCGAATGTTGTCCATAATGGTGCCTTGGAACAAATACACGTCTTGAAACACGTACGAGATCATCTGCATCAACGCCTCGGCGTCCATCTCGCGGATGTCGACGCCGCCGATGGAGACAGAGCCTTCCGCCACGTCCCAGAAACGGGGCAGCAGGCGGGCGATCGTCGTTTTGCCAGCTCCCGACGGACCGACCAGCGCAGTGAAGGTCCCTTCCCGCACCGTGAAGGAAACGTCCTTCAGCGCTTCCCGCTTGTCGTCATAGGCGAAGCTCACGCGATCGAAGACGATGTCCGTGCCTTGCGGGCGCTGCGGCCGCTCGGGGCGCGACAGCTCCGGCTGCTCCAGCAGGGCGGTCACCCTGCGGGTGGCGCCGGCCAGACGGAAGGAAATATGTCCGCTCGTCCGAAACGTCTTCAGCAGCGTATTGCCGATTCCGATCGTCAGCAGAACGAACAGAACAAACAGCGGCAGCGCAATCTGCCCGGCCGCGTACAGCGCGATGCCGACCGGCACGACGACCAGGAGCGGCATCTGCGACAGGCCGGCCGCCAGCGACTTCCCGGCGACGCTCTGCTCGTCGGCGCGTTCGCCCAGCTCGGCCGATTGGCGAATGACGCGGCTATATTCGGCATAGGCCGATTCCGAGCGGGAGAACGCGCGGATCACCTTCATTCCGTACACATACCGCAGCAGCGCCGAGCTGACCAAGGCGTTAAACTCCGCGAACAGCGGTGCGAGCGGCTTGATCTTGCTGTTCGCATAGGAGAACGCGGCGCTCAAAATCGGAATGAAAGCAAAGGAGGCCAGCGCCAATCTCCAGTCCAGCGTCAGCATGAGAATAAAGGTCAGCACGGGAATGGCGATCGCGGACGTCATGTCGGGAATAAGATGCGCGACGCCCTCTTCGAGCTGCTCGGCATCCTCGTTCATCGTTTGCTTGACGCTGCCGATGTCGTGGCGGTCGAAATACCCGAGCGGAAGCTTCGTCAGCTTATCCGCCAGATCGAGTCTAACCTCGTAGATGATGTCGTAGGCGGCTTTGTGGGCCAGATTGGTCGAGAGCAGCATGCACAGCCCTTTTGCGACGACCGCGCCCAGCGCTGCCAGGGCCAATTGCGAATATACGGCCGAATCCCCCGTCCCGTCCAAAATGCGAACGCACAGCAGATACACGACGACATAGGGAACAAGCCCCAGCAGCGACGCCAGCACGGCCAGCAGCATCGATCCGATCATCGGCGCTTTTTTGCGCCGCAGATAAGGCATCAGTTTCTTAACGGGAGATGGACGCTTGCTTTTAGCCTTCTTCTGAGACATGAATTTTCCTCCGCAAATGAACGATAGTGGCGGCTTTCCCGATGAAAAGCGCTTTTATGCTTAGTATATAGATAGTGATAATCATTATCAATTAAAAAGTAATCTCGGGCGCGTTTTTGGTAATCGTGTGGGGAGGAATTGGGCTGGGTGGCACACTTTAGCACGCAGGACGGTACTATCAGCGGAGAATTCGACTAGGTGACACACTTTAGCACGCAGGACGGTACTATCAGCGGAGAATTCGACTAGGTGGCACACTTTAGCTCGCGGGGCGGTACTATCGATGGAGAAACCGTTGGCGGCAGGGCGGCTGGGTTGGGCCAACGACAAAAGGCTGCCCGGCAAGGGGCAGCCTCAACGGGCAGCTTTTTCTCTGCGTTAGTCGCCGATCAGGAGCGCGCGGGCCGGGGCCGCGTCGATGCCGGTCAGCTTCAGCGGCGCGATGACGAGCGTGTAGTTGCCGGCCGGTACGTCCTTCAGACGCAGGCCTTCGACGATGATGACGTCGCTGCGCATCAGCGTACGGTGCGTCGGGTACTCGGCCTGGGCTCTTTCGATGCCCAGCGCGTCCGTCGCTACGAGGCCGATGCCGATGTCGGCCAAATAGCGCGCTCCGTCCTCCCGCAGGAAAACGAAATCCGACAGAAACGCCTCGCTGAAGGAACTCGACGTCTTCAGCAGTATCCGCTCGCCCTTCCGGATCGCGAACGGCTCGAGGTCCGCCTTCGTAATGCAATCCCGCGCATGCGTCAGATCAAGCACGCGAGCCGGACCGACCAGCCGTTCCAGCGCAATCGTCTCGATCGTCGCGCCGCCCGCCAGCATGTGCAGCGGCGCGTCAACGTGCGTTCCCGTGTGCACGTTCATCGCCAGCAGGCTTTCATGGGGCTTGCCCTGATCGTGGTTTTGCGCGTTCTCGATTCGGGGCTTCTTGGCCTCGTAATTTTTCCATACCTGCATGCTCTCTTCGATCGTCATGCTGATATCGTATATTTTAGGCACGGCCTTCGCCTCCCGGACCTTATTTATCCGTGTTGGACACCCATACGACGTTGTCCTCATCCTGCCCGTTGACGGGCCACCAGCGATAGCCTTCGTCGCTCAGCAGCTTCTCCGCTTTCTCCGGTCCCCAGGAGCCGGCCGGATACAAGTCGGGCGCAATCTCGTGCTCTCTCCAGGCCGCCGCGATCGGATCGACAATCTTCCAGGCGGCCGCCAATTCGTCCCACCGGGTGAAGTACGTGCCTTCGCCGCGGGCCGCGTCGAACAGCAGGCGTTCGTACGCCTCCGGCGTGTTGATGCCCACCTGGCAGCTCTGGCAGAACTCCATCGCGACCGGCTGGATGGTCAAGCCGTTGCCCGGCGTCTTGGCGTTGACGCGGAAATAAATGCCTTCCATCGGATTGACGCGAATAACGAGCAGGTTCGGCTGAAGCTCCTGCCTCCTGGCGAACAGGACGTTGCCCGGCACGTTCTTGAACTCGACGACGATCTCCGTCGATTTGACCGGAAGCCGCTTGCCCGTGCGCACGTAGAACGGAACGCCCGCCCAGCGGAAGTTCTCGACGAACAGCTTGGCGGCGAAAAACGTCTCCGTGACCGATGCCGGATCGACGTTGTCCTCTTCGCGATAGCCCTTCAGCTCTTTGCCTTTAAGCGAACCGCTCGAATACTGCCCGCGCACGATGTTGTCGCGCACTTCCTCCTCGGCCGCGTACCTTCTGACGGACCGGAGCACCTTCACCTTCTCGTCGCGGATGCTCTCCGGATCGAGCCGCGCCGGCGGCTCCATCGCGATCATCGTCAGCATCTGCAGCATATGGTTCTGCACCATGTCCCGAAGCGCGCCGGACTTGTTGTAATACGCCCCGCGATCCTCGACGCCGACCGTCTCCGACAGCGTAATCTGCACGTTGGCGATATGATTTTTGTTCCACAGAGGCTCGAAAAAGGCGTTCGCGAACCGAATAACCTCGATGTTCTGAACCATTTCCTTGCCCAGGTAATGGTCGATCCGGAACACCTCGTCCTCGCGGAACACCTGGCGGATTTCCTCGTTGAGCTTTTCCGCGGACGGATAATCGTAGCCGAACGGCTTCTCGATGACCAGTCTGTGCCAGCCCTCGCTCTCCAGCATGCCGCCGTCCCGCAGGTTGCGGGAGACGCTGCCGAACAGCTCCGGCGCAAGCGCCAAATAGAACAGACGGTTGCCGGGAATGCCGTATCCGGCTTCCAGCTCCTCCGTGTGCTCCTTCAATTGCTGGAACGCGGCGACGTTGCCCGTGTCCAGCGACAAGTATGTAAAGCGATCGGAAAAAGCGCTCCAATCTTCGTTCTCCTGGGGCTTGTACCGGCAAAACTCGCCGATGGACGAGAATACGTCGTCGCGGAATTGCTCGTTCGTGCGCGGCCGGCGCGCCAGTCCGACGACGGCGAACTTCTCGCCGAGCTTGCCTTCGCGGTATAGGCTGTACAAGGCCGGGAACAGCTTGCGGCGAGCTAGGTCGCCCGTGGCTCCGAAAATGAAATAGACCGCTGCGGGAGCGGAAACCGTATCGTTTTTATTGTCCGTCATGATCCTCATCTTTCTTGGTCGGGATTGGATGAGCCGATTTTGTCAAATCTCATGAATTGTAGTGTAGCACAATTAGGGGGACAACGCTACGTTTTTAACCTGTCTTTTCCAGCTGCATGGGTAATCGCCCGTACACGTTTGTCACGGCGGGAATACAATGCATCAAATCGATCACCCAGGAGGTTGGCGCACTATGTTCGACGAAGATCATGAGGTAGACGAATACTCGCTGAGGCCGCTGTTCGGCCGTCCCGTTTGCGTGATCACGCACGACGATGCCCGGCATACGGGAATTTTAACCTCGTGCGGAGCTTCGACGCTTGTGCTCAACGGGGAAAGAACGGCCCGGCCCGTCAAGCGGGGACGCAAATCCAAGCTTCGGGCCGAAATCAGCGCTTCGGAAGAGGAGGATACGGAAGCGTCGGAACCGGTCTATTGGGGGAAAATGGGGCTGGAACCGCCGATGGAAATCAGCTTGTCCAAAACGATCCTCTCCTTGGGCCGCGTGAAGGCGGTCTGGCCGATCTAGTCCGCCAGGCCGTTCCGGTGCGCATAGATGGCCGCCTGCGTGCGGTCTTCTACGCCGAGCTTGCCGAACAGGTTCGTCAGATGGTATTTGACCGTCTTGATTCCGATGAACAGATCGTCGGCGATCTCCTGATTCGACTTGCCCAGCGCGATCAGCTTCAGCACTTCCATCTCGCGCTCCGTCAAATCCTCGTGAGGCTGGGCGGCCGTCTGCTGCGGCCGGCGGAAGCGATTCATCATTTTGGAAGCCACCTGGGATTCGAGCACCGATTGGCCGCGCGCCGCCGCGCGAATCGCATCCGCGATCTCGGAGGCGCGCGAGGTTTTGAGCAGATAGCTGAACGCGCCGGCCTCGATAACCGGATACATTTTCTCGTCGTCCAGGAAGCTGGTCAGCACGATGACCCGGCAATCCGGCATCTCTTCCATAATCCGCCGGGTCGTCTCGATGCCGTCCATTCCTTCCATCACGAGGTCCATCAGCACGACGTCGGGAGAATATTCCCGCGCCAGACGAAGCCCGTCCATTCCGTTGCCGGCCTCCCCGACGACCTCGATGCCATCCTCCGTGCCCAACACGGCGGCAAGGCCGATTCTGACCATTTCATGATCGTCCACCAACAATACCCGCACCAACGCCTGTTCCTCCTCCACGCGTTCAACCGCCTTCCGCCATCAACGGCACTCTGATTTCGATTCTCGTTCCTTTGCCCGGCGCGCTCGCGACGTTTAACGAGCCGCCCAGCTCGTTGACGCGCTCCTCCATGTTCGTCATGCCGTACGAGGCCTGCTTTTTCACCTGGGTGTCGAAGCCGATCCCGTTGTCGCGAATGCCCAGCCGCACCGCTTCTCCCCGGCGCTGAAGCACGATGTCCATCTTCGTCGCTTTCGAATGACGGAGCGTGTTGGACAGCGCTTCCTGCACGATGCGGAACAGATGGTTTTCCACGCCTTTGTTCAGCGGCAGATCCTGCTCGATATCGATCGCGATATCGACGGGAACCTTCGCCATCATCTCCTCCACCAGCTCCGGAATCGCTTGGGCCAAGCGTTTGCCCTCCAGATGGACGGGCCGCAGATGCAGCAGCAGCGCCCTCATCTCGGATTGCGCCGCCGAAGCCATCTCCTCGATCAGCTCCACCTGCCGGCGGGCCCGTTCGAAATCGTGGTCCATCGTCCGGCCGACCGCGGTCGCGGTCATCGAGATCGCGAACAGCTGCTGGCTGACCGCGTCGTGAAGCTCCCGCGCCAGCCGCTGGCGCTCCTCGACGACCGCGCTCATCCGGGCCTGCGCGGCAAGCTCCGCGTTGTTGGTCGACAGGCGCTGAAGCGACGATACCTGGTCTTCCCACTTCCGCCCCAGCTTGCCGAGCTGCTCCCCGAGCCGCCCGATTTCGTCCTTGCCCAGATCGGGCAGGGGCAGCGACGGGGTTCCTTTTTCCAACGTCACCATCGACTCCCGAAGCATCTCCAGCCGACTTCGTACCGGATAGCTTCTCCAAAAACCGAAAGCCGCTCCGGCGACGGTCAGCACTCCGATCGCGGTGAGCGAGAACGAAATCGCTTTGTTCACCGAATGGAAGGAGCCGTCCACGCCGTAGCGGATCAGCAGGTATACGACAAGAGCGCCTATGCCCAAGGAGTACAGCACGGCCTCGCCCATGTGGCGCCAGACCATATTGGTGACCTTACGAGACTCCATGCGACTCCTCCTCTACAACATTATACGGTACGTATTTTAATATCTCCTACGAGATAAAAAAGCTGGAGTTTCAGCTTCTGCTCGCATTGCTCGTAGTTCGGCGACTTCCACGACAGGCGCTGCATAACGCCGCCCTCCTGAATTTGACGGAAGGACGCCTGGCCCATCAGCACCGACGCGTCCACCTGCAGGCCGTAGTCCTCGGGGACGATCAAGTCGACGTTGCCGGCGACGCCTTGAAGGACGATCGTCGTCTCCTTCTCTTCCGGAACGGCAAGCGACATATCCATATGAATTTCTCCCAGCGCATGCCAGTGGCTCATCGAATGCAGCACCCACGATTGTTCGTCCAGCCGCATGTTGACAAATAACCGGTGCTTGCTGACATGCGTCCCGAATTCCGGAGGCCGGGCACGGAAATAATAAATGCCGAGCGAGACAAGCACCACGATGACGAAAAGCGCAAACTGCGTCACGATCAGCACCAGCGTGCTGACCGCAATGACGACAACCGACACTCGGGAACGATCGGATTGATACCGATGGATGCCGAGCAGCAGAAGCAGGACCGCGTTAACCGTCGTGTAACCCGCCAAGGCGCCAAGCGCGAGGTAAATACCGGCTGCTATGAATACGGTCGCGTTGCTGGATTTTCTCATGTCGGGTCACACCTCCTGCTGAATTGCATCTCCATGTCGCAGGGAAAGCCATAACGGCGATTAGACCGTTATGGCTTGCCATATGAGCGCGACATCACTATTCGACATCATAGCATATCTTGCGCCACGGGAGAATGCTTGGTTTGTCGCTTACTCTTTGTCCAGCTTGGGCTGGATCCGGCTTTTGATCGCTTCCAGCTCCTGTTCGACCCGGAATTCCTTCTCGGGATCGATGCGGCTTGGCGTGCTGCCGAAGGAAACGCCCGGCAATCTGGCCACCTCGGCTTCCGCCTCCATCTGCATGATCTTCTCTTCCATCCGGTGGAAGCCGCGGGAAGCCGTGCCGCTCTCGATCGTATGAAGCGTGCTCACTTGCGCCATTTGCTTGCGGGCCTTGGCCATCTGGGAACGGGCCGCCAGCTCGTTGCGCTTGTTGCGCAGCTTGTAGTATTCTTCCTTCATTTCGTGAAGCTGGGCCGTCAGCTCGGACACTTGAGCGCTGGCTTGATCGTGAAGCTCGGCCAGGCTGGTAGCCTGCTGGCTGAATTGGACTTTCTCTTCGAGCAGCTTGCGGGCCAGCGTCTCGTTGCCGGAGCGCAGAGCGTGCTCCGCTTGGCCTTCGCGGTCGACGCCGAGTCTGACCAGTTCGTCCAGGCGCTGCTTCATCCGGCGCTCGGAAGCCATCTGCTTGGCTACCGTTACCTCGGCGTCGTGAATTTCGATTTCCATGTCGCGCAAATATTGATTCAGCATGACGATCGGATCCTCGAGCTTGTCAAGCAGGTCATGTACCGATGCCTTCGTCAGGTCCTTAATTCTTTGAAATACTCCCATTGTGTTATTCTCCTTTCGAATCCTTCTCGAATTTTGAGATTCTGGCTTTCAGTTCTTCGATCTCTTTTTGCATGGACTTCTTCTCGATATCTTCCATCATCGCGTCCAGCCCTTGCGACGGTCGGCTCGATGCCGAAGCGGCCGGGTTCGGGCGGGCAGCGTTTGAAGAGGAATAGCCGGCGTAGCCGGAAGAATTCGGATTCCAGCCGGGACCGTGACTTGGACCGTGGCTTGGGCCTTGGCTGGGCCCATGGCTTGGTCCATGACTCGGACCTTGACCGGGATTGTAGCCGTAATAAGGATCTTGCCCGCGATAGCCCGGATCGTAAGGACCCGGTCCGAAGCCGCCGTAATAAGGCTCTCTCGGAATGACGAATCCTGCGATGATGTAGACGAGGACAACGGAACCCGCGGAGAAAACGGCTACGACGATCAACAGAATCCGCAGCAGCGTCGCATCGACGCCGAGAAAGTCCGCCAATCCTCCGCACACCCCGAATAGCTTGCGGTCCCGGGTGGAGCGATAAAGTTTGCGCATGCGGTTAACCTCCTTGTTGCAGTTTACGTTTCAGTTCCTCGAGCTCGCGCTCGATCGTCGTTTTGACGACCTCTCCCGCATGCAGCAGCGTTTCCTGTCCCATCCGGCGCAAGTCGCGCAGGCTGCGGGTTTCGAGCTCGATGTCGGTCAGGCGGTCGTCGATCTTGCGGAACATTTGCGACGTATCCGCGCTGCCGGGAGCGAATCTCGCGTTCAGCCGCTGCTGAAGGCGAAGGGATTCCATTCTGGCGACGTAAAATTGGCGGCGGTCGTACACCGCGCGGTATTCGCTGCGAAGCTCCTGCAGCAGCAGCTCCAGATCGTTCAGCTCGCTGCGGCTTTGCTCGTAGAGCTGGCGGTAACGCTGGGCGCTCTCCTCGTGGATCACCTTATCTTGAAGCGCCAGCTTCGCGACGTTCTCCTCGCCCGCCTTCAGGGCGGTGACGGCTTGCTGCTCGCGCTTGTCGGCCCATTGCTCGGCGTCTTTCCATTGCCGATACAAGCTGTCCGTATGCGCGGCGTACTGTCGCTGCAGCCCTTCGCTTTGCGTGATTTCCTGATGCGTCGACCAGAGGAACTGGTCGATGACCTTTACCGGATCTTCCGCTTTTTCCAGTCGATCGTTTAATGTGGCCACCGTAATGTCGCGCATCCTTTTCATAACGGTCATCTCTTTTTTCCCTCCTCATTCCTGATTGCGGCTGTCGCTGCGATGATATGGATGTTAGAATCTGGTCGTCCGATTGTTGCGGCCCAGCATCGATACCCCGAACACGATCATCGCGATCGCCGCAGCCCATACGAGCAGGAAGCTCATCTTGCCCAGCAGCACAAATCCTCCGACGACGACGATGATTCCCCCCAGCAGCTTGCTGCCGTTATTCCAGACTGCGACGCCAAGCAAAATCAGCAGAACCGGAACGATTATTCCGAACAGCCAGCCCAACCCGAAGCCCAGTTTACCGAGGATAATCATTCCTCCGAAGACGATCAGCAGCAGCGCCAATCCGTTCCCTCTTCTCATTTGCTTCACCTCTTTTCTGCAACTCGTTTACCTCATGACCTTATTGTAAACCTCTCCGCATTTATGCATAACGGACCCGCGTATGTTTTTGATCCTAGACTGTGGTCGAGGGTCGTTACGGTCCCGCGGCCTTGCCGTATCGGACTTGCGGCCGCGCCGTTGGCAACAATTGTGGGTTTCGCGTTCCAATCCGCCTATGATAGCGTTTAAATACGAGGTTGTGTTTAAAAATGGAGGAGATAACAGCATGAAGAAGCATGTAGCTGCATTATGCGCGGCAGCGCTGCTGGCGAGCGGCATCGGCGCCGTTCCGGGAACGTCCTCGGCGGCTCCAGGGGCGGCGACGGCGAAAAAAACGGAGCTCTCTAATGAAGGTACGGATGCGGGAAGCGCCCCGGACGGCAGCGGCGGCTCGGACAGCGGGACGAAAGAGACCGGGAATACCCTCGCCGCGGTTATCGACAAGGTCATCGCGGAAGGAATGAAGTACATCGGAACGCCTTATTTGTTCGGCTCAAACCGGGGCACGACGGAGACGTTCGATTGCTCCGACTTCGTGCGCTGGATCTATAAGGAGAAAGCCGGCATTGTGATCCCTCTCGATTCCCGGCAGCAGGGCGCTTTCGTGAAAAAGCTCGGCACCGCCAAGTCGGACTGGCACAGCCTGAAACGCGGAGACCTGATGTTTTTCATGACCTACAAAGGCTCGACGGCGGCGGACTATAAAGGTGTAGACAGGTCAACCGAGCGGATTACGCACGTGGCTCTCTACCTCGGGGACGGCAAAATTTTGCATACTTACTCCAACGCCAGCGGAGGCGTGCACGTTCAGGCGTTCGCGGACTCGCAATGGGAGCACCGCTTTCTGTTCGGAGGCAGCGTTCTGACGGAGAAATAGCGGCGGCCGGGTTCACTTAAAGAAACAGGCAGGGGCGTACGCCCCTGCCTGTTTTCTTTGCAACACTAACATTCAAGTTATAACAGAAGATCCTGAACCTGCTGCAGCTGACTCTCAATGGCCAGCGGCGAGTAGCTGAACCACGGATCGGCGCCCACGATGAACACATGACCGTCCTTCACCGCAGGGAGATTTTTCCACAAGGCGCTTTCCTCAAGTTGCTTGAACATCCCCTCTCGGGATTCTTCATCGTAAATGCACATAATAATGTAGTCGCCCGCGTACTCCGGAAGCATCTCCATCGAAATATTTTCAGAATAGAAGTCATTATAGTCAGGGTCCTGCTCCAGCTTGTCACGGATAAGCTCCGGCGGATTCAATCCCAACATCCGATAAAACACATGGCCTATGTTCCTCGCGCCATAAACGCGCAGAGCATCCTTGCCGTAAACCCAAAACATAGCAAATGTGTCGTCCGGCTTGAACTGATCTTGAATCTTCGCCTTAATCTCATCCGCTTGAGATTGCACTCCGGCAATCCACTGCTCCGCCTGCTCCTCCCTGTTCACGACGGCGGCCACGTCCTGCAGCAGCTTATATACATCGCTTCCGGCGAAGGGGACAACGACGGTCGGCGCGATTTTGCGAAGGTTTACGATTTCCTCCGGCTCTTCCTCGCCGGAGACGACGATCAAATCCGGTTCAAGCTCCAGTATTTGTTCCGCATTAACCGTATTGCCCAAGTCGGAGACGCCGTCCATCTTCCCCTTCAGATAATCGGCTTTCATTTCCCACGATCCGGCTCCGATGGGCTTGACGCCCAGCGTCAATAGCACATCGAGAAGGCCCGACGTCACGATCCGCTGCGGATTTACGGGAATTTGCTGCGTCATGCCGGTGGCATCGGTGAAGGCGCGCATGCCGGACGAGCTTTCCGCCGAAGCGCTCGCTGTCGCGGACGCTTCGTCAACAGACGGCGCGGCGCTATTCGCCTCCGAACCGCCCCTGCTGCCGACATTTTCGTTTCCGCATGCGGATGTAAAAGCGGACAGCAGCAACAGTAAAAATAAACCGCCTAACAATGGCTTGCTGTACTTCATGCTTGATCTCTCTCCCTTTAACGACAATGATCATGATAATGATTATCACTATCACCAAGAGAGTGTACAGCAGAAACAGAGTCCTGTATATCCTCGTTTCGGACAGGATTGCGCAAGAAGCTGGCCGATTTGTTCATAGCTGCAGCGCGGAGATCAACACCTTGAACTGTTCCAGAATCGCCCTGTGATTAAACGCCGTGTAGTCGAAATCGGGGCCCAGCCGGATGAGATGAATGCGCCGGCCCAAGGCGACCGCCCGTTCTCTCCACGCCTCCGAGCGCTGCAGCTCGTGCCAGGTCGAAACCGACTTCACATCCTCCGACAGCAAAACGATCATGCGATCCGCTCCATCGAAATTTCTCCACTCCCGATCTATTCGCGTGAATTCCGCGCCGATCCGATCAATGCGCCGCGGCGCCAACGGCAGCCCGTCGAACTCCCCCAATCGAGGGTCCGTCCAGCGATACACCGCCTTCTTGTCGACCATTATAATTAACACCGCTTCTCTCTCCGTCAACCGTCGCAATCCGTCCGCCACAGCTTCGGCTTCCCTCCGGTAGCTGCGAAGCCAGCTTTCCGCTTCCTCTTCCCTGTTCAAAAAAGCTGCCGTCAGGAGAAGATGAGCTTGCCAGCTCTCCGTCAACCACGGCAGAAACAGGGACGGAGCGATCTCCGACAACTGTTGTCTCTCCTCGGCTGTCATAAAACAATCGATTCCGACAATAAAGTCGGGACGAAACAAGCGAAGAGCCTCTCTGTTGGGGTCGTATCGATGACCAAGCGGAACGGTTACATCAAAATGCAATTTGCGGCGGTAGTAATCGGTCCAATACTGATCGATCGGCGCGGCGCGCGGAACGATCTGAAGAGGAAGCAGTTGTCCGATATTGGGCCAGCTGTAGGCGGCTACGCGCAGTTGACGATTTGCGGAGTATTGAGCGGGCGGAACGCCAACCTGTTTTTTGAACATGCGGCGGAGATAGCTTTCGTTCTCGTAGCCGACTTCGCGCGCAATTTCTCCAAGCGGTCTGCCGCTCTCCTCCATTCGGATTTTCACCTGATTAATACGCTGCTCCGTCAAGTATTCGATGGCGCTGACCCCATACGTTTCCTTAAACATGCGGCGGAAATGGCGCGGGCTGACGCTAATCGTCCCGGCCAGCCATTCGATCGTCACATTCGTGTCGAAATGCTGCTCAATATACAGCCTGGCCCATGCGAGTCCGGCCTTTCCGTCCCCGTCCGGTTCCGCGATACAGCCTTGCAGCAAGCTGTAGAACCATTCATGAAAAGCTGCCTGGCTGCGCAAGCGTCCCAGCCAGCCGTCTCCCTGCCAATAACCGAGCATGGACTCGAATAGAGCGAGATCGGTCGAGCTTGGCGTGTAATCCAGCTCTGCGTCGGTCGGGAACAACCTCTCAAGTCCGTACTGCTTTTCCCCCACCGTACCTGCGTCGAACCGGATCACATAAATTCCGCGCTCGTCATGCAAAGTCGCATGAGCCGAGACCTTCTGTCCGGGTACGCAGACGACGGCAGTCCCGGGCTTGAGCGTACGAATACAACCGTTTACGGTCACGAATCCTTCGGCGCTTAGCGACACGAACAGCATATAGGACTCCAGCCTTCGCCATCTGAAAATTCCCCAATAGGCATTCGAATTCCGATCGCGGCGAACCTCGCGCAGCTTAAACCAGCTGTTCTTCAGAACGGCAAGGACCTCCTGCCTCGTTACACCGGCCGTTTTCATTTATCGATCTCCATTCTCTGTGACGAACCCTCGCGCCGACAGATCGCCCCGGCTTGATCGTGGGCGGTCGCGGCTCGTTCGTTCCCGCTTCCGACCTATGGTCAAATGTAGGCCCACTCCGAAAAAACGGCGGCTTGTCCTCTGTAGCTTCCCTGCTCGTCCGTCACGCTCCACAGCAGCACGTTGCGGATTTCGAACCTTCTGCCGCCGCTTGAAATCCGGATGCCGTAGTAGCCGTCGGAATAGCCTTTTTCCTTGGCGTCCGCCAGCAGCTTCTCCCGCTGGGACCGCTCCATCGGCTCGGCGGTCAGGCGCGAGGGCGTCCCCGTGAACTGCTCCCACGTCATCTCCCACAGCTTAAGCGCGGCGGCGTTGCCATAGTTCAGCACCGGATCGGCCTCCGTCCCGTGGGAGAGCAGCACGAACGGCGCTCGGAACAGCGCCGCTGCGGCCTCCTCCGGTTCAGGCACCGGCGTGAGCAATTCGCGTCCCGTCGCTCGACGGTAGCTGTCCAGCAGCAGGCGGGAATGACTTTCGGATGCGGGGACTTCATTCGCCGGCCCCTTCTTGAGCTCACTCGTGAGCCCGTTCGCCGCTTTATTCGCCGGTTCGTCCGTCAACTCATTCGCCGCTTTATTCGCCGGTTCGTCCGTCAACTCGTTCGCCGCTTTATTCGCCGGTTCGTCCGTCAACTCGTTCGCCGCTTTATTCGCCGGTTCGTTTGTCGGTTCAGTCATGGCGTTCGGTCAGCTCCGTTCTTTCTTTACGTTAGTCTCTATCTATTATAGCAACTTTTGTCCGGTAGATAGCTAGGATCAAATCGGAAGAAACCTTGCCGCCGACTCGGGCGCGCGAACAAAAGTATAGCTGACCCATTCGCATACACGAGCAAACGAAACACCCGATGGAGAGGTTTGTGCAACACGAACGGAGGGCGATGTTCTACCGATTCGGTTATCGTCTCTCGAATCGCGTTCAAATGGAGGGCTATGTTCTAAAGAATCGGTCATCTTCTCCCGAATGGAGCTCAAACGAAGGACGATGTTCTACAGATTCGGTCATCGTCTCCCAAATTACGCTCAAATGGAGGGCGGTGTTCTAAAGAATCGGTTATTGTCTCCCGAAATGCGCTCAAATGGAGGACGATGTTCTAAAGAATCGGTTATCGTCTCTCGAATCGTGCTCAAACGTGGCTTGTTGCTCGAAAGAATCGTACATTGGCACACGGGTGAGGTTGTGACGAAAAGCTTTTTTGGCCTGGCAAGCTGATGTGAGTCGGTTGGTCCGCCGCAGGAACAAAGGCAGCACCCTGTCTCCTCTCCTCTCCTCTCCTTTCTCCCCCCTCACGCTGTCCCCTTCCATCAGTCCTCCCCAGCACCACACCTATCTTTCACCCCTTTTGCCGCTATCCCTTTCGGTCAGTTTGTTCTGTCTCTCCTCCTTCATTCTCTGGCCCTTTTGCCGCTATCCCCTCCATTCAGTTCTCGCCATACCTCTCTTACCGCTTTTCGTCCCCTTTTGCCGCTATCCCTTTGAGTCAGTTTGTTCTGCCCCTCCTCTTTCTTCTCTGGCCCTTATGCCGCTATCCCCTCCATTCAGTTCTCGCCATACCTTTCTTACCGCTTTTCACCTCCTTTTGCCAGTATCCCTTTGAGTCAGTTGAGAGTCACGTCCAATTGCTCGCGAATTGCATCCATTCCTCTCGCAATCACCTATCCTGATTTAATGAAACCTAGCGGACGTTCCCAGTCTGGCAGACTGACTCGAGCCTCACGGCAACATTCCTTAAACGGGCTAATTTGCTTCTTTTCGAATGGGCCGAAGCCACCCCCTCATCCTCAAGAATCTCGTTCTTTTTCAGAAAGATAGTCTCAAACTGAATCATGGGGATACCCAGCAAGCTGCTGAACGCTAATTCACCGCCGCGAGGATGAGCAACTGATTAAACGGGATAGCTTATCGCTGAACGCTATAACCAGGTTTCTGAGCTGTCGGGATAAAGACAAACGGAGGATAGGCCATTATCGTTCTCGGAGGAGGCATGCGACCAACCTGACTGGACGGGATACCGGCAAAAGAGCGAAAAGGCACTATGTACATATTCAGAAAACGGTGCAGAAAAACTGAGCGGACGGGATAGTGGCAAAAGAGGCAGAGAACGATAAACCACGCCGCCAGATCTTTATCCGCATTTCACATTGGGCATTTCAAATCGAGCATGCCAAATCGCTCTGGCCAGTTCTCTTGAAATGTTCCGAAAAGGGGAGTGATTGTATCCTGATATTCAAAAAAAGCATCCAGGCCGGAGGAGCCCAGTCCTGAATGCTTCGTCCGCCGCTATCGGGCACCATCGGGAAGACGGGCGCCGAAATGGCGGCCAGGCGTAAGGAACGCCCGATTCCGATCTCTGAACAGATCGTTGTGCGAGGAGACGAACGCCATCTTGTGCGCCTCCGGCTCAATGTGCAGCTTCGCTCCGTTGACAGCGAGGACGGCGTCGTTAAACGCCCCGGCGATCAAGCGCACCTTGGTTCCGTACACGATGCAATCCCCGGCGGCGAAGATGCCGGGAATCGACGTCTCCAGCCGCTCGTCCACGACCGGCCCGCGCTCCCCGATTTCCAGCCCCCATTGTTCGAACGTACTGTAGTCGCTGTTGTATCCGTGGTTGACGAGAACGGCGTCGATGTCGATGTCCTCCTTTTCCCCAGTATGGGAATGGACGATCGTCACGCGTCGAATGGCGTTGCCGTCCCCGTGCAGGCAGTCGATCGCGTACGGGGTGCGGGTTTCCGCTACGAGCTGCATGTCCGACACTCGCTTCTCCAGCGCGCTGAACTCCTCCCGGCGATGGACGACGATCACGCTCGACGCTACCGCAGCCAAATCGATCGCCCAGTCGACAGCAGAGTTGCCTCCTCCGGAGACGAGCACTTTTTTGCCCCGGAAGCTGTTGAGATCCTGAATCGTGTAGTGAAGGTTGGCCACCTCGTAACGTTCGGCTCCCTGAATGTTGAGCTTCTCGATTTGCGTAATGCCGCGCCCGGCGGCGATGATGACCGTCTTCGTGCGATGTCCTTTTCCGTCCGCGGAGACGAGGACGAAGGTGCCGTCCTCCTCCCGGATCAAGCCCCGAATCTCCTGGCCGAGCACTACGGTCGGCTCGAACGTACGCGCCTGCTGCTCCAACCAGGACATCAGCAAATCGCAGCGGATCGGCGGAAGGCCGCCAACATCCCAGACCATTTTCTCCGGATACATGTGCAGGAAGCCGCCAAGCGCGGATTTGGCTTCGATCAGCTTCATCTTCATGTCCCGCATACCGCCATAGAAAGCGGCATACATGCCGGCCGGTCCCCCGCCGACGATCGTCACGTCGTACAGCTCCGGAAGCCGCGAACCGTTGTCGCTCATCTCGGCACGCTCCTTCCCGCTCATGATCCGGTCAGCAGGTCGGCCGCCTGCTCCAGTTGATAGTCGATAGCCAGCGGGGAATAGTTCAGCCAGACGTTGTTGTCGACAAAATGCAGCCGTCCCTCGCGAACGGCGGCAAGATTTTGCCACAACGCGCTGTTCTGAACCTCCTCAAGGAATGTCTTCGACTCCTGATCGTCCGTCACCAGGACGATCATCCGATCCGCGGCGAATTCCGGCAGCTTCTCGAGAGAGATCGATTCATAGACGAAGTTCGGGTCTTTGCCGATCAGATCGGTGATCGGAGCGGGAGGCTTCAGTCCCAGAGAATCGTACAGCACGTAGCCACCGTTTCTTGCCCCGTACACGCGCAGCTCTTTCTGATAAATTCGGTAGACGCCCACCGTTTCGGACTCTCCAGACGATGAGGGGAGCTTATCCTTCGCTTCCTTCGCCTTCCGGTTGTATTCGTCGATCCACGCCCGGGCTTCATCTTCGCGATTCAACGCTTCCCCAACGCGAAGCAATTGATCCCATACGTTCAGTTCCAGAAAAGACACGATGGCGGTCGGCGCGATTTTGCTGTAATTGTCGTAATTCTCGTCATCCAACGTCACGATCAGATCCGGGTTGATCGCGGTCATCCTCTCTTCGTCCGGCGGGTAGCCGACGTCCTCGATGCCCGTCGCGTCGTAGGACCTGCCGGACACCTCGTTCAGCCGGTTCAACGCGTCGATCAGAAAACCCGGCGCCCCAACGGGCTTCTCCCCCAACGCCAGCATATGGGGCAAATACTGCGTCGTCACGACGCGCGACGGCCGCTCCGGAATTTGTTTGTCCCCTTTTGCGTCCGAATAGGTCCGTCCTGCTGCGTTCCCGCCCTGCGCGCCGCCACAAGCGGACAGCGCCATTGCCGATGCCAGCACGACTCCCAGAACGCTTGCTCTCTTGCCGCTGAATAACATGGTGTTGCTCCCCTCCACAATTGATAATCATTATCATTGTCGATTATAGAGGGCGGACGCTCGCCTAACTATATCCGAATCGCTTATGTTCATTTGGACATTCCGCTTATCAGCAGTTCCTTCGCGAGGCCCAACTGCTCCCGAACCGAAAGCGGATCGTACATAAGCCACTTGTCGGGCTCGATATAGTAAAACCGTCTGCGGGGATCGGCCTCCAGCGCTCTCCAGGACGGCGTTCGGCGAAGCCGGCGGAAAAAATCCTCCGTACCGGGAACATCGCGCCGAACCATTACCAGCATACGATCCGCCGCGTAATCCGCCAGCCGCTCTATAGGCACCTCTACGGCGTAAAAATTCCGATCAGACTCGAACAAACGGCGTAAAGCCGGGGGCGGCGACAGCTTGAGCGAGCGGTACAGCGAATAACCGATATTCCGGACGCCGTATACGGAGCATTGGCCGCCGGACACGACCAAGACGCCGACCGTCTCCTCCTCTCCGACGGAGGCGCGCACTCGCCGGCGGGCTTCCCTGGCCGAGGTTTCAAAATCCGCGATCCAGCCGAGCGCCGCTTCCTTCCGATTCACCCACTCGGAAATGGCCAGCATCTGCTCCTGCCAGTCCATCGACATCCACGGAATCGTCAGCGTCGGCGTCCATGCCCGCGCCTTCTCGCGGAACGTTCGCTCCTCCGGGGTCATTTCGTCAAGAAACAGCGACAAGTCGGGCTGCATTCGCTTCAACGCGGCCAATTGCTCGGATTCCGTATCCCCGTATCGCAGGCAGACCGTCCCTTCGCGGTGCCGTGGCCGATCCGCCGGATGAACGAATGCCGCGCTGGGACGAACGTTCAGGGCGACCAGATGGTTCGAAATCGGAAAGGAATATGACACGACATGCTCGCGCGCCTGCTTGCGGTAACGCGTCGGGGAAAGGCCGGTTTTCTTCTTGAACTTTCGGCTGAAGTACCATTCGTCCTTGCACGCCGCCTCCGGGGCTATCCGCTTCAACTCGAGCTCCCCCGCGATAAGCAGTTCCTTCGCGCGGTTGATCCTCAGCGTGTTCAAGTATTCCGACGGACTGCAGCCCGTATATCTCTTAAAAAGCAGGGCGAAGTGGGAGACACTGAAGCCGGCAAGCGACGCGAGCCGTTCCATGTCCAGCGGGAGACGGAAGTGGCGATGGACATAGTCGGCCGCGACGGCTATGCTTGCGAAGCCCGGGTTCGCGAGTCTGACGTTCCGGATCCACCAGAGCACCATCTTCTGTACGAGAATATGCCGTTCCAGCCGCAAACCGCGCTCCTCGTCCGTGCCGAAGTGGGCTAATTCGCCGGCCCAATCGAGCAGCGAACCGGCGGATTCGACGAACGCTCCTGCCGCGTTCCATTCCCCGGCCGCTTCGGATGCCGCCCTGCCTGAGGCCGTAGGGAAAAGCGGGATCGGACGGAACACGACATGCCGCACGTGGAGCACTCCCCCGCTTCCGGGCGATGCGCTTAACCTCGCGGCCGATCCGGGCTTCCTCAGAAACACGCTGCCTTTTTGCACCCTGTAGACGACGCCGGTATCGGCCTCCAGCAGGCCCTCCCCTTCGGCGATTACCAGAAATCCCGGCAGCTCGTGGACGAATACGTCCCCTTCCGTTCCTCCGTTCAAAATGCCGCTTTCGATCGATTCAAACGTATACAAGCGGTCGGAGCTTGTTCCATTGAGGTCCATTCCCGTTCACCCTTCCATTCCCGCGCGATGCCTCTTCGTGTCCCGGTCCGCCAATCGACATGCATCCAAGTTCATCTTTATACTACCAACAGTGATAATCATTATCAATAAACAGAAAATAAAGACGACGCAGGGCATTTCCCCTAGCGTCGCCAAGTTTCAATATTCGCCTACTCTTCAAAACACGTCAGAAGTTGGTCGATCGGCGTGCGCTTCCCCGCGCGGGGAGCGCGATCAAAATAGCCGATATGCAGCGTGCCGACGATTCTCTCCTCCGGCTTCACGCCTACGGCACGATGGAACCGGGGATCCCAGTTGTATTCGTTCGTTTTCCAGACGACGCCGATCCGCCTCTCCCAGGCGAGCAGTTGAAAATTTTGAATCAGCGCGGAGGCGGCGGAGAAGGCGTCCTCCCATACTTTCTGCCGGGGATCCGCGGGAATGACGACGAGCAGATGCGCGGGAATCAGTCGACAGAACTGGTCCTCGAACCATTCTCCCCACTCCGCCTTCGTTTCCTTGTTCAACGTGGACACCATCGCCTCGGCGAACTTTTTCCGGCCATCCCCGCAGAACAGAATGAAGCGCCAAGGCTCCTGGCGGGAATGGAACGGAGCCCACGAGGCCGCCTCCAACAGCTCGATCACCGTCCGCTTGTCCAGCGGCTCGCCGTTGAACTTGCGAACGGTGCGCCGACCGCGAACGACCGCCTCCAGCGCGCTGATTCCCTCCGGCCCTTCGCCGGTCACAGCAGCATCGCGCTCGACTTCTGCCGATCCGGTCACGGCGTTTTGCCGGTCAGCATCGCGGCCATTTCCTTCATCGTTTCCCGAACGGTTACATTATCGGAGTTGTAATACTTGAGCGTGTCCAGAAAATAAACGTCGCCGTTTTTGACCGCCGGAAGCGACTTCCACAGCGCGGTATCCTTGATCGCCTGATATTCGTCCTGATCGTCGCCTTCGCCTGCCACGATCACGAGCATTTTGTCCCCGGCATATTCCGGCAGCTTCTCCAGCGAGATTTCCACCGCATTGGCCCACTTCGCCTTGGCGATCTCTTCCTGCACGGCTTCGGGCGCCTTCGCTCCGAGAGCGGAGCGCAGCGCGTAACCCCCGAAATTGGTGCTGAGATAAATGCGCAGGCGGCCCTTCTGAATGCGGAAGATCGATACCGTCTGGTCGCCGAGCGCCTCCTGAACCTCTTCCCTGACCTGGTCGCGTTCGGCCTCGTAGGCTTTGATCCATTCCGCGGCCTCTTCCGTTTTCCCCAGCGCGTCGGCAACGGTTGTCAGCACGTCGTAGATCGGGTCTTCGAACGCGATGTAGATGACCGGAGCGATTTTCTCGATTTGGGCCATCGCGTCCGGGTAAATCTCGGGCATATACTGTGAGAAAATGATCAAATCGGGCTTAAGATCCAATATTTTCTCCGCGTTCGGCGGATCTCCCACATCGTCGATTCCCGTCAATTGACTTTGGGTAAAGGCGTTTTTCAGATCGTTGGGACCGAGACCGATCGGCTTCACGCCGACGGTGAGCGCCTCGGAGGAAAACTCCGATACGACGACCCGCTGGGGATGAACCGGAATTTCCACCTCGCGGCCCAGGCCGTCCGTGAATAAGCGGGTTTCCGGCGCCGCGGGAGCGGATTCGGCGGCGGACGAGGATGGAGACGAAGACGCGGACGGACCTGTCGTCTCCGCCGACGGCGAGGACGGCGACTGGCTGCAGCCGGTCACCGACGCGAAGAGCAGCAGCGCGGCAAGCGCGAACGCTCCTAAAGAGCGGATGCGAACAAAATCGGGTTGACTGGGCATGTTGACCTCCAAATGATAGTGATTCTTATTATCATTAAAAAGTATAGCCGCTTTCCCCGTCCTTCGCCATGCAGTCATATGACGTTCAAGATGGATTTTTATGCGCTGCGTTCGTCCGGCCGAGCGCCAATTCCGCCACTTCCTCCGCTTGGCTCAGAATGGATACCGGATCGTACGCCAGCCAGCGCCGGACGTCGAGCTCGTAGACGTTCCCCCGCCGAACGGCGGGATATTCCGCCCATATGCGGGTGCTGCGAATCCGCTCCCATAGCGAACGGGTCGCTTCGTCCGGCTGAACGACGACGAACAGATGGTCCGCGCCGTAATGAGGCAGCTCCTCCGGCTCGATCACGGAGGAGTGGTAGCTGGCGTTGATGACGAACTGCTTGCTCAGCTTGTGCGGGGGAGCCAGCCGCAGCGCCTTGTACAGCGGGTAACCCATAATCATGTTCCCGTACACCTGGAGCACCTCCGCGCGAACTCTCAACAGCGCCACCGTCTCCTCGCGGAAATACGCCCCGGCAGCCGCGCGCAGCCCTTCGAGCTTCCGCTCGTAAGCTTCCAGCCATCGCCGGGCTTCCATCTCCCTGCCCAATACGCCGCCAAGCGACGTCAATTGCCCGTAGATCGGATCTTCATTTTCCTTAACGACGTAGACGCGCCCATGCTCCGCCAAAGCCGACGCATGCTCCTCGCTGTGAGAGACGATTAGCTCAGGCCGATGGGATCTAAGCCGGTCCGGGTCGGGCCCCTTCTCCACCGACGGACCGATATCCTGCGTATAGGCGCTCCAATCGGCCAGTTCTCCCTGCATGCCGACCACATGGGCGTCGATCGCGACCGGCTCCACGCCCAAGGCGCGCAGATGGCCGTAATAATCCAGAGCGACCACGCGCGGCACGCTCCTGCGCGGACTGTCCGACGGCGCCGCTCCGGTCACCTTCTTGAACACGCGGCTGAAATAATAAGGATCTTCAAAGCCGACCTGCCTGGCGATTTCCTTGATCGCCAGCGGCGTGCTCCGCAGCAGCTCCTCGGCCCGTTCCACGCGGATTCCGATTAAATAATCGACGGGAGATTGCCCGGTGCGCTTCTTGAAAACGCGGGAAAAATGCTCCGGAGTCAGTCCGGCCTGCTCGGCCAACTGATCTCTCGTCAGCTTCTCCCGCAGATGACGCTTCATATAAAGAATGACAGCTTGGATTTTGTCCCGCGGCGTTTCCTTCCCCACTCCGCCGAGTCCTCCCCGAGGGAACGTGCTTTCCCTCCAGTTATTGAGAATAGTTCTCAATACTATTGTAGGGGAACGGCTCTCTATTTTCAACCGGCGAACGCTCTGACACTCCGACGCTCCGACGCTCCGACGTTCCGTCCCTCATCCTGCATCCTGCGTCTTGCTCAGCCTCTCCTTTTGCCCGGCCGAACCACGAACCGGGCGTCTTCGATCCACGCTCCCCGTTCGAAATCCCTGCCCCGCACCCGCACGCGGTCCGGATAGACCTCCACGTAGTACCCTTGGCTGCCGTCCTTATGCTCGTCGTCGTCCGTCCACAGGTAACCGACCGAAGCCGCGTTGAACATCGCCGGAAGCCGGCCTTCGCCGTCGTAGAAAGCGTAAGGAGCTTCCAATTCCCAATGGGTGTGGCCCGTGAATACGATCGCATGAGGGTGCTTCGTCAGCACTCCCCGCAGCTCCTCGTCCTGCTCCACGCCGTGCCAGCCCTGCGATTCCCGGGAGCCGGCCACCGTATTTCGGAGCGGTTGATGCAGGAAGACGAACGCCGGGCGCCCCGAATCGGCCTCCTCGCCCAGCTTGGCGTCCAGCCATTGCAGCTGTTCCTCCGACAGCGAGCAATACAATTCAAGCCCCTTCTCCGTGCCCAGAAAAAGAAACAGATGCCCCTCTATCCGGTGATCGTGATACGGCCCCGCCATGCCGGTAGCTTCCAGAAAACGCCCCAACCGCGCCTCCCACTTCCCCAACGCAATATCGTGATTCCCCGTCGCGAATCTCGCTTCCGGGAGCCGGTTTCCGTACTGCCGCCAAATCCGCTGCAGCTCCTCGTACTCTTCGGGATAGCCGTGGTCGGTTACGTCGCCGACATGCATAATTCCGCGGCTGTCCGCCGCGTGCTCGGCAATGTCCCGAAGCGCGCGATCCAGATTCCGGTTGTGCGCGTGCTGCGGATCGGCGGTGACGTGCGTGTCCGTGATGACCTGGAAAGACAGCAGCGGACGATCGTCGTTTCCTTCATGCCCGATTGCTTCCATTATCCTCCGAGCCCCCTGTCGAAAATATTTCAATTAACACGTATTCCCCTTGAACATGCCTTCGTATTCTTTGCTTCTTCCCTATGTCTCCTATTTCGTCCCGATAGCCTCTATTCCTCCGCAATGCCCGCCGCTTCTCTAATGTCCTCTGTGGCTTGCGCTCAAACCGACGACCCCGATGACGATGACCGCGATCCATCCGATCGAGGCGAGCGACAGCCGCTCCCCGAAAACGACGAAGCCCGCCAACGCGATCAGCACGATCCCGACTCCCGACCACACCGCGTAGACGACGCTGACCTCCATGTAGCCGAGCGCGAAGTTGAGAGCTGTGAAGCTGAAGCCGTAGAAAACGAACAGCAGCACGGAAGGGACGGTTCGGGTAAAGCTCTCCGACAGCTTCATGGATACGGTGCCCAGCAGCTCCATGACGATTGCCAATCCAAGAAACAGCCATCCCATCTTTATTCTCCCTCCCTACTCTTGTTCCTCTATGGCCAGCTCGCGATAGGAGGACACGACCGCATCCGCGTCGGAAAGCCGCGCCGCGCCGGAGCATCCCGGCTCGGCGATTCCGATCGCGACGGCGGCGCCCGCGGCTTTGGCCATCCGCATATCCCCGTTCGTGTCGCCGATGACGGCGACTTCCGCGCACGACACGCCGAGCTCGCGGCAAGCCAGCTCCACCATATCGGCATACGGCTTGCCCCGTTCCACCCGATCGGTTCCGATGCAGGCTGCGAAACGGTCGCGAATGCCGAGCCACTCCAGCTGCCGAACGGCGGAGACCGTCTCGTCCGCCGTCACGACGGCCAGGGACAGGCCGGCTTCGCGGCAGCGCCGCACGAAATCGAGCGCATGCGGCAGCGCCTTCACCGGACGAATCCGCTCCAGATCGGCGTCGGCTTCGCGGCGGCATTCGTCGGCCAGCACCTTCGCCTCCGCCCAGCTCAGTCCCAGACGGTACCCGTGCCAGGCCAGTATCGTCTGCAGCTCGCCGACCGTTCCCATGGCGAGCGGACCGTTCCGGTCGTAATCTGCGATCGATCCGTCCGCGCCGGTCAACGCGCCCAGCCAGGAACGGGCCTCCTCCGGCAGCGGCGGCAGTTCCCGTTCCCGGAGCCCGGAGGAAAACCGGGCGAGCATTCGCTCGCTCCAGCGCCCCCAGGTGTACATAAAATCGAGCAGCGTTCCATCCTTGTCGAACAGGATCGCCCGTATCGGATAACGAACGCCGCCCGCGATCAGATCCGCCATGTCCGCCCTCCTATTTCAGCTTGTCGAGCTCGCGCTGCGCCGTCGCCTGCGCTTCCTTCAGCGCCTCGGCCGCCGGCATGTCGCTGATCTGCACCTTGTCCGCGGCAATCTTGAGCGCGTCGTTGATTTTGCCGCCGGTCGGGTCCTGGAACGGCTCCGAGGCGTGCGCCGCCTGCTTGAGCGGAACCGTACTTTGCGGATTGGCGGCGCTGTACTCGACGAAGGCCGGATCGTCGAGCGCAGACTGGCGAACCGCGATATAACCGGTGTTCATCGACCAGAAAGCGGTATTCTCCGGGCTCATGAAGAAGCTGAACCATTTGAAGGCGGCCTGCTGCTGCTCGGGGCTCGCTTTCGCCGGAATGCCGGCCTGGATCGCACTGGCGACCGGCTTGCCCGGGCCTGCGCCTTCCCAGCCGGGCTGTTCCATCGCGGCCAGCTTCGCGAAGTCGAGATCGCCTTGGTCGCCGCTCGATCCGGTGTAGCCGGCAGCGTTGCCCTTCATGACATCGTCGATCGTCTTGTACCAATACTCCCAGCCTTGACCGCCGGAGTGGATGCGCATAATTTGATCCTCGTGAATCCATTTGCGGAACTGCTCCCACGTGTCGATCCATTCCGCCGAATCGATCGTCACCGTCTTGCCGTCCGCGCTCAGAATGCTGCCGCCTCTGCTCAGCGTGGCGTCGATCATATTGTCGGCGCCCCACATCGGCTCCCAGCCGTAGAACGTCGTTTTGCCGCCGGATTTGACGGTCATCTTGGCCGCGGCTTCGCCGAGCGCTTCCCAGGTGGTCAGATCCTCGGCTTGGATGCCGCTTTTCTCCAGCGCTTCCTTGCTGTAATACATCACCTGCGTCGTTCCGTACATCGGCAGGAAATACTGCTTGCCGTCCACCTTCCCCTGCTCGAGGAAGGTCGGAATGACGTCGGCCGCGTTAAAATCCGGATCTCCCGCGATCAGATCGTCGATCGGGGCGTAATAGCCTTTGCGCGCCCAGTCCACATTCGACGACAGCACCGCCGCGGGCACGTCGCCGGACGCGATGGCCGCCTGCAGCTTCTTGCCGGTCTCCGAGTAATCCGCCTGAACGACCGGCTTGACGATCACTTCTTGCTGCGAAGCGTTGAACTTGTCGATCAGCGTTTGCATATTCTCGCCGAGCTTGCCGCCCAGGCCGTACCAGAACTCGATCGTCACGGGCGCCTGCGGCGTCGGCGTTTCCGACGGCGAGACGACCGGAGACGCGCCCGCCGGGGACGCTTGCCCTTCCGAACCTCCCGCAGCCCCCTCGTTCCCTCCGCTTCCTCCGTTGGAGCCGCAAGCCGACATCAGCAGCAGCGAGCCCAGCAGCAATCCGGCAAATCCTGTTTTCCCATTCCACATGTGTGTTCCCTCCGATTTTTTGTATAGATGATCGATGACTCCTACCCCTTGCTTGCGCCCGCGGCCAGATCGACGCTCCGCATGATCGTTCGTTGTCCGACCAGGAAAAGCGCCAGCAGCGGGGCGATCGTGAACGCGCTGGCGGCCATGATGAGCGGCCATTTCAGCCCGTAAGCACCCCCTTCCACGAAAAAGCTCCTCAGTCCGGCCGACACGAGCTGCAGATCCGGATCTTTGGTGATCAGCATCGGCCAGAAATAGTTGTTGTACTGCTCAATAAAAGCGATGAGCGCCAGCACGGCGAAGGAGGAGCGCGTCAGCGGCGCGATAATCGTCCACAAAATCCGCAAATGCGAAGCCCCGTCGACCTTGCCGGCCTCCACCAGCTCGTGGGAAACCTGCAGGAACGCTTGCCGGATCAGAAAAATCGAGAATACGCTCACGCTGTTCGACAGAATCAGGCCCGCGTATGTGTTCAGCAAATGCAGCTTGCCGAGAAGGACGTAGCCGGGCAAATAGACGGCCGTGGCCGGCACCATATAGCCGACGAGCACCAGCGCCGTGAAAAAACCTTTGAGCCGAAACCTCATATGGGTCAGGGCGTAAGCCATCATGCCGGAATTGAGGATTTGCAGCACGACGATCGTTCCGGCCACGAATACGCTGTTGAACATGTACCGCGCGAACGGCGCGGCCTGCCAGGCCTCGGCAAAATTGCCCCACAACGCCTCCTGCGGCCACAGCGTCGGCGGAAACCGCCAGATTTCGTCGTTTGTCTTCAGCGCGCTCGTCGCCATCCAATAGAACGGGAACGCCATCGCGATCGCGGCCGCCGCGAGCAGCAAATTGCGCAGGACCGCGGCAAGCCGGTTGGCGGCTCGCATAAAGCTTCTCTCCTTTCGAGGCGGAATCAGGAATAATGAACGGTCCGGCGTCCGACGACAAACGAGATGAGGGACAGCAGAACGCAGCCGACGATAAGCGCGATCGCCACCGACGAAGCTTCCCCGATCCGGAAAGCGTCGAAGGCCGATTGATAGTACAAATACAGCAGCGTTCGCGTCGATCCGGCGGGCCCTCCCTGCGTCAGCACGTTGATCTGGTCGTAGGCCTGCATCGCCTGAATGAACTGGACGATGACGAGGAAGAACGTCGTCGGCGAGATCAGCGGGAGCGTCACGCTGACGAGCTTCCTCCAGCCGCCGGCACCGTCAAGCTCGGCCGCCTCCAAGAGATCCGACGGAATATTGCGAAGGGCGACGAGATAGAAAATCATGCACCAGCCAGCCGCCTTCCAGACCGTGACGATCAGAACGCCAACGAGCGCCCATTGCGGATCCTGCAGCCAGCGGATTCCGTCCAGTCCGATTCCTCTCAGAACGCTGTTGGCGAGGCCGACCTCCGGCTCGTAGATCCAGGACCAGACGATCGATACGGCGACGGTGGGCGTCACCCACGGCGAGAACATCAGCAGCCGGTAGAAGGCACCCGCTCTCATCCGGCCGTTGAACAGCAGGGCGAGCGACAGCCCGATGACGATGACGGGAACGACGCTGCCGAGGCAGAACAGCGCCGTTACGCGCAGAGCCTGATAGAAAGCCGGATCGACGAACAGATTGCGGTAGTTGTCCAAGCCGACGAACAGCTTGTCCGGACTCATGAAGTCCCACTCCGTAAAGCTCAAATACACGACGTAACCGAGCGGAACGAACCAGAACAGCGTGAGCGGGACCATCGCGGGAAGCGTGAACAGCAGCGCCTTGAGCTCGTCTCCGAGGCGAAAACGTCTCATTTTTTCCTCCTTTTCTACCGTTCAATAACGATTGAATATTTGGTATAATCGGGTTGTAAAACAAATATTTCTTCGTATGTTCAATAATTATTGTACGTTCATTCGGAGAGAAAAGGGTTATTTCCGCGTGAAGCGAAAATAAAGTTTATGTAAAATCTACAGCCGTCCGGAAAATGGGCGAAAACGACGAAGGGAGCTGCGGCATGAAGAAGGCCACCTCGGGGAAAATGAAGGAACCGACGACGACGCGCGAGGAAGTCCGGTTGAAGGTAATCGACGCCATTGCGCAGACGATGGACTTATACGGAGTGAATTATTCGTTCGGGCAGCTGTACGGCATTATGTTTTTCGAGGATCGTCCGATGACGCTCGAGGAAATGCGCACCCGCATGAACATGAGCAAAAGCAATATGAGCTACGCGGTTCGTTCGCTAATCGAATCGAAAATGGTGACGAAGCTGAGCGAGAAGGACGAACGGAAGGATCTGTACGCCGCCGAAACGGACTTCTTCAAAGCGTTCCAGGCGTTCTTCGCCGCGAAGCTGCAGCGGGAGATCGACGTCATGCGCCAGGCGATCGACGAGTCGCTTCCCGAGCTGACGGAGAGCATTCTGGCGCGGGATACGCCGGAGGAGGAACGAAACCTGGGCCTGGACGACCTGCACAAGCTGAAGCATGCCGCCGGTTACTACGAATGGCTGCAGCTCTTCGTCGACGACATTCGCGACGGCCTCTTCTTCTCGGAATCGCGCGACCCGGCGGCGAAGCCGGCCTCGCGGACGGCCGGCTCCCCTCCCGATCCGGTTTAAAATCGTCCACTCCGGCGGTTTAACATTCTCCAATCCTTAATTCGTTTCTGCGCATTATAATGAAAGCGCAACCAAATTCCGGGGCCGGAAGCGGCCCCCCAGCAACGGAAGGAAAGATTCTCTTATGTCTTTGTCGGCGCTGCGCAAGCTGCTGCTGCCGTTCCGCAGAAATATCCGGAACCGGCTGATTCTCATCATGGTGCTGCTGCCGGTCGTGCCGATCGCCATCGTCACCGCCATCGCCGTCGAGAACAACCGCTCGAGCATGGAAGCGGAAATCGTCGAGACGAACCTCACCAACATGAAGTGGACGGCCGACAATCTGGACGAACGCTTCGCGCAGCTTAACAACTTGATCTATTCGATCCAAATCTATCCCGAGCTGTCCGACTACATGATGAACGGCACGGACGACCTCTCCCGCCGCTTCGCCGCGCAGCGAAGCGTCATGAACATGCTGACCTCGGTATCGTATTCCTCCAACCGGCATCTGCGGGGCGTGCAGCTCTATTTAAAAGAAGCCGGACGCTGGTTCATCGTCGATTCGATGCGCAACGACATCGAAACCGTGCACCTCCCGCCCGAGCCGTTCAAGGAACTGTTCGACAACGGCAAGGATTACGTCGTCCGCTCCTCCTCCAATCCGGAACGCTTCCAGCTCGTTCGCAGCATCAATCGTTTCGAAAACCGGGAAAAGCTGGGCGGGATCGCCATCGACGTCGGCTGGAGCGTCTTCCATCAGAGTCTGGAGCTGCTGGCGTCGAACGACGACGAACGAGTGATGATTTTGAACGCGGACGGCAGCGTCCTGTATCGCCCGAGCGGAAGCCGCCAGGCCGACGCGGAGCTCTCCGCCGAGACGGTGTCCGCCGTCCGCGCCTATGCCGAGGACGGCCACGGCTTCCTCCGGACCGACGAAGGCTATATTTTCTACGGCGCGATCGAGACCGCCGGTCTGGTCGCGGTTAAAACCGTGCCGGAGACGGTCATTACCCGCAGCGCCAACCGAACGATGCGGACCGGCCTCGTCGTCGGACTGGTGTCCGCCGTCGTCTCGGCGATCGCCGCCAGCCTGCTGGCCTGGCGCATGGCCGATCCGATCGTCGTGCTCGCCAAAAAAATGAGCAGAGTCGGGCTCATGAAGGAGACGGACCGGCCGCCCCCGAATCGGATCGACGAAATCGGACTGCTGGAAACCCGCCTGTACAGCATGTCCGTCCGCATCCGCGAGCATATCAAAACCGAATACGGCCTGAAGCTGGAAATGAAAACGGCGGAGCTTAAAGCGCTGCAGGCGCAAATTCATCCGCATTTTCTGCAAAATACGCTGCAGTTGATCGGGAACATGCTGTTTACGAAAACACCCGAGGAATGCTACGGCGTCATCAAGTCGCTCAGCGAAATGTTCCGCTACGTCATTCGCGAGCCGAACGAGCTGGTGACGGTCGACCAGGAGCTCGGCCATCTGGCGCATTACCTGCGCATTCAGGAAATGCGCTTCGCCGGACGGCTGAGCTGCCGCCTGGAGACGGAATCGCCCGAAGCGCTGATCGGACGGCTCCCCAAGCTGACGCTTCAGCCTCTCGCGGAAAACGCCTTCGTCCACGGCTTCGAGGCCAAGCCCGGACCGTGGCTGCTGCATGTGTCGCTCCGGGCGGAGAACGGCCGCATGGCGATCGCAATTCGCGACAGCGGCGCGGGTATGCCGGAGGAGAAGCTGAAGGAGACGCGCCGCCGTCTGGAAGCCGCGCTGGCCGGGCAGCCGCCGGGCGACCGCATCGGCTTGACGAACGTCGCTTCGCGGATTCACAAACATTTCGGCGCCGAAGGCGAATTGTTGATCGATTCCGAACGCAACAAGGGCACGGTCGTCATTTTGCGGCTGCCGCTGCCGGAGAAAGGATGAGACTCATGTACAAAGTCATTGTCGTTGACGACGAACCGTCGACGCGGGAAATTATCAAGCGCTTCGGCGCCTGGGAGAGGCTCGGCATGGCCGTCGTCGGCGAGGCGGAGGACGGCGCGGAGGCGCTCCGGCTGATTGAGCGGTCGGCGCCCCAGCTGCTCATTACGGATATGCGCATGCCCGGGGTGGACGGCGTCATGCTGATGACCGCCGTCAAGGAGCGGCATCCGGACATGCGGATGATCGTGATCAGCGGCTACGACGAATTCGGCTATGCCCGGCAGGCGCTCAAGCACGGGGCGCTCGACTATATATTGAAGCCCGTCGACGCCGCCGAGCTGAACGCCGCCCTGGAGAAGTGCCGGACGCAGCTCGCGGAAGCGGCCGGCGAGCCGTTGGTCATCGACCTGGAATCGGCGCTGCCGGCGAAGACGCACAAGGAGCTGATCGCGGCCGCCTTCCGCGATATGAGTCCCGAGCGGCTGGACGCTCAGCTCGACCGGCTCGGAGCCGAGCTGGCCGACAAGCGGCCTTCCAGGCAGGAGCTGCGGCGGCTGGCCGGGGAGCTGCTGATGCTGCTCAAGGAGCTGATGGAGGAAAATTCGCTGGAAATCGGCGAGCTGCGGCAGATCGCCGTTCCGGAAACGCTGGCGACCGGAGAGCAACTCGCTTCCTTCCTGCGGGGCCGGTTCGCCGTAGCGCTCGACAGTCTCGTGCGGCAGCGGAAATTCAAAACGAAGCTGAACCTGGACGAAGTGCGCCGCCATATCGACAACCGCTTTCAGGAACCGATCTCGCTGGAGGAGCTGGCCAAGCGCTTCTTCGTCAGCAAGGAATATTTGAGCAAGGCGTTCCGGCTGGAATACGGACGCAATCTGACCGATTATTTGCTCCATCTGCGCATGGAGAAGGTGCGGGAGCTGCTCGCGGACGAGCGGCTGCCGATCAGGACAGCGGCCGAAATGGCCGGCTACGAGGATCTCTCCTACTTTTACCGGGTGTTCAAGCGGCATTTCGGCGCTTCGCCGGGGGAGCTGCGCGACGGTTTAAAATCTTCCAATCGAAACGGCTAACGGCGTCCAATTTCTTGCCTCTCCTGCCGGGCTACAATGTAAGCGGAAACACAAAACGAAGCTACGGGAGGTCGCAAGACGATGAAAACAAGCTGGAAAACAATGCTGGCCGGAGCGCTGGCCGCGATGCTGCTGACGGGCTGCGGCTCGAACGCCGCGAAATCGGGCGGCGCTGCGGGCAGCGCTTCGAGCGGGGCCGCCGGCAGCGAGACGGGCGCCGCCAAAGCGGTCACGCTGAAGATGTTTGTCGCCATACCGCGATTCAAGCAGCAGTTCGATCAATACGTCGAGCAGTTCAAAGCGAAAATGAAAGCGGAAAAAAACATCGACCTGACGGTGCAGATGGAAATGCCGACGGCCGATACGGCTCCGCAAATTTTGAAAACGCGACTGGCGTCCAACGACGCGCCGGACATCTTCTCGCTGCATGCGATCAACGAAATTCCGTCGTTCTACAAAGCCGGCTATTTGGCCGATCTGTCCGGCCAGCCGTTCACGGACAAGCTGCTCGACAGCGTCAAGTCGTCCGTCTCCATCGACGGCAAAATCGTCGCCGTTCCGCTGGAAAAGCTGTCATGGGGCTACCTGTACAACAAAGCCATCTTTGCCGAGCACGGCCTGACCCCGCCCGCCACGCTGTCGGAGATGAAGACGCTGACCGAGACGCTGCAGGCCAAGGGCGTGACGCCGTTCCTGCTGTCGTACAGCGAATCGTGGATTCCGCAGCTTGTGCTGCCGCTGGCGGCCGGCGCCCTGATCAACACCGAAAATCCGGACTTCATCGACCGGATGAACCGGGACGAAGGCTCCTTCCAGGAGTTGAAGGCGATGTTCGACATCTTCGATCTGATCAACGCCAACGGCACGGACAGGGCGCTTGAGGTCGGAGGCGACGACGGCGCGGCCGCGTTCGCCCAAGGCAAAGCGGCCATGTGGCTGCAAGGGCCGTGGTACGCCGATACGATTCTGAAGTCCGATCCCGACTTCAACTTCGGCGTGGCGGCGCTGCCGGTCAACGATAACCCGGACGCCACCATGATCAATCTGAGCACCTCCACCTCTCTGGCCGTATCGCCGGACAGCAAAAACAAGGAGATCGCCATCGAGTTTATCAACTACGTGCTGGACGACAACGATTCCAATGCGTTCTACGAATCGCTCAAGTTCAATCCGTTGGCCACGGTGCACACCTTCGACAGCTTCTCGTGGGTGAACGACGCGACCGAATACGTCAAGCAGGGCAAATCGTATCAGGACCCGGTCATTCCGCAAGCCGTCAAGGACGAGGTCGGCAAAGGGCTGCAATCGTATTACGCCGGCCAGATGACGCAGGACGATGTGCTGAACGCGCTGGATCGCGCGTGGAAAAATTACAATAAAGTGAATCAATAGCCGGACCGGCCGGGACGGGCAAGGCCGCGATACCGCCTCCGTCCCGGCTTGGCTTGGCCGCCGCTGCGAAAGCCGGCGAAAGGAGTGGAACACCGTGTCGATCAAAACCAACAAGAGCGTATGGCGGCTGCTGGCGTTCGTCGCCCCCGCTTTTGCGCTGTATGCGATTTTCCTGCTGATTCCGACGATCGGCGGCATGTACTACAGCTTCACCGACTGGAACGGCTTGAAGCGGACCTATGGCTTTATCGGCTTCGCCAACTTCGTCGATGCGCTGACGGACGACCCGGACTTCGTCCGTTCGCTGGGGTTCACGATGAAGTACGTGCTGTATATGGTCGTGCTCCAGAACGTTATCGCCCTGCTGCTGGCGGCATTCATCGAGACGCGCCGCAAGAGCAAGGCGTTTTTTCGGACGCTGTTCTTCATGCCGAACATGATCAGCACGATTATCAGCGCGTTCATCTGGACGTTCGTGTTCACGCAGGTGCTGCCGCAGCTGGCCGAACGCACGATGCTGACGTTTCTCGACCAGTCCTGGATCGGCGACCCGCGCGTCTCGTTCTACTCGATTCTGATCGTCTCCCTCTGGAACGGGGTCGGCTATATGATGATCATCTACTTGGCGGCGCTGCAGGGCGTGCCGAAATCGCTGCAGGAGGCGGCGACGATCGACGGGGCGGGCCCGTTCCAGACATTCGTCCGCGTGACGCTGCCGATGATCGCCCATGCGCTGACGATCTGCTTTTTCCTCACGCTCAACGGCGCGTTCAAAGTGTTCGAGGCCGTATACGGCCTGACCGGCGGCGGGCCGGGACGGAGCACTCAGGTCATTACGATGAACATCTACGAAGAGGCGTTTTCCAACAACTTTCTGTACGGGTACGCGAGCGCCAAGTCGATCATTTTGTTCGTGATCGTGCTGATCTTCACGTTCCTGCAAATCCGTGTCATGAAAAAAAGAGAGGTGGAAGCATGACGCCCAGACGCACCGCATCGGCCGCCATCGTCGTCTTCCTGACGCTGGGAGCCGCCGTTGCCTGCTTCCCCATCTACATGGCCGTCGTCAATTCCTTCAAAACGCAGGGCGAAATGTTCGAATCGTTCGTCGCTCTGCCCAGCAAGCTGCACTTCGAAAATTACGCTCAAGCGTTCGAGCAGGTCAACCTGCTGCGAAGCACGATGAACTCCGTTCTCCTGTCGCTGCTCGGCATCGGCGGCATTCTGCTGTGCTCCTCCCTGGCGGGCTACAAGCTGTCGCGGACGAGGAGCAGGCTGAGCGGCTTTATTTTTTTCCTGTTTATCTCTTCGATGCTCGTGCCCTTCCATTCGATCATGATTCCGCTCACCCGGATGGCCAAGGCGCTGCAGGCGCAAGGCAGCCTGTTCGGGCTGTCGCTCATCTACGTCGGACTGGGCGTCAATATGGCCATTTTCCTGTACCACGGCTTCGTCAAGTCGATTCCGCGCGAGCTCGAGGAGTCGGCGCATATGGACGGCTGCGGCGAGCTGCAAACCTTTTTCCGCATCATATTCCCGCTGCTGATGCCGATTACGGTGACGATCGCGATTCTCGACTTTCTGTGGATCTGGAACGACTTTCTCCTGCCGCTGCTGATGCTGACGGACATGAACCGATACACGCTTATTCTGTCCACCAATACGCTGTTCGGAGAGTACAACAAGGAATGGTCGCTCATTCTGGCCGCGCTGGTGCTGACGGCGCTTCCGGTACTGATCATCTTCGCCTTTTTCCAGCGGTTCATTATGGCCGGCATCGCCGAAGGAGCCGTCAAAGGCTGACGAAAGGAGCCGAGCGTCAAGATCATCGAAGAACTCCGGTTGACAAACCCCGCGCGAGCCACTATAGTCGAGGCGTAAATTCTCATGATGAGGAGGCTTGCTTGTGCTCGGCGGCGGGGACCATCGTTTGTTCTGGGAAAACTACCTTCATCTCCATCCGCAGCGTCCGGCTACATTACGTTCAGCCTCTTTAGCCGCTGCTCTACGACAAGCTGCCGGCCAGCTTCTTTCTCTTCCTCTGCCAGGGAAAGGCCGGCATAATGTTTATCATTGCCGCTTACGCGACGGCGGTTTGCGACACCCATTTTTATAAATCGACCTAAATCGATTCACTCAAAGTAATACAAATAAACATCCTCCAAATTGGGCCTTACCGTTTCCGCTTGCCAACCCACCGGAGGCCGATCGCTTACAATTCTGACGGTCAACTCGGAAGTTCCCCCTGCAATATTGCTCACTTTATACTCTCTCTGCAAGACCGCCAAATTTTCCGCGGCGGTACGCACTTCAAAAACCTTGTCTTGCATCTCCTCCAGCGCCTGAGCCGGCTTTCCTTGGAGAACGAGCTTGCCCCGCTTCAGCAGCACAACCTCTTTAGCTACATATTCAATATCCGTGACCACATGAGTAGCCAATAAGACGATCTTGTTTTGAGCGATTTCGGAGATGAAATTTCGGATTCGAATCCGCTCTTTCGGATCCAACCCCGCCGTCGGTTCGTCGAGAATCAGAATGTCGGGATCATTTAGTAAAGCCTGGGCAATCAGAATGCGCTGCTTCATGCCCCCGGAATAGGAACCCAGCTTCTTATTTCGGCTATCTGTTAAGTTCACAACCTCCAGTAGTTGTTCGATCTCCTGTTTCGCCTTCTGCTTGGACATTCCTTTCAAAGCGGCGATATACCATAAAAACCGATGTCCAGTGAAGTCATCGTAAAGCCCCTGGTGCTGTGGCATAAATCCAAGTCTGGAACGGTAGTCTTTGCCCATCTTAAGCACTCGAATTCCATTGAATAAAATCTCTCCGGAATCCGGCTTCAGGTTGTCCACGATAATGTTCATCAGCGTTGACTTACCGGCCCCATTGGGTCCAAGCAGTCCGTAAATCCCCGGTGTCAGCTCTGCAGTAAATCGATCCAGCGCAATCGTTTTACCCTTATTGTAACTTTTGCGAATGGCGTTTAAAGAAAGACGCATTCATCCTCACCTTCCTGCGATCCGGATTAGTGTATTTCAGCCACGCCAAGATGCAAGCGAAAGCGGACACTCCCATCAGCAATCCTGTGTAGACTCCCAACGCTAGAAAAGAATCCAACTCCGTAAAAACGCCGAAAAGTACAAAGAATCCGCTAAACGTATAGCGATGAATCTCCTCCAAACCTGCCAATTGAATAACAAAAGGAATGACGAATGCGATGGATGCCACAAGAAGAGCAGTGGCTCTCTTTCGCACCAGAATGGACAGGTACAAGGTACAGGCACAGACAAGCATGGCCCCTGAAATCTGGAGTCCAAAGACTCCACAGGCAAACTCCAAGACGGATAGCGAGTCTTTCAAGTGACCGAATAAAGTCATGCTTTGGATCGGCGCCCCCCAATCTATAGCAGGGTAACTTCTTAGCGTATTGAAAACGGCTGGCATGTAAAGAACGATCAAGAAGAACATGGCGACAATTACCGCTATGACGTGTTTTACGAGAAACAATGGAAGACGGCCTTTCCGGGTGCCCCTTATAATCGTTACCATACCATTTTGGTAATCCATGGGGAACATCACACTTAACGAAGCTACCAGCAAGATGGTGTAAATCAATCCATTGATGAGGTCCCGATAGGCATTCCCAAACAAATAATTCGTCGTCAGCTCATTGAGAAAGCTTCCATTAATGTCTCTGGTTTCTTTCAGCTCTACCAAATGCTGATATTGACTGTACACTCGACTGAATGCTCTCTCTTTTAAAGAGAAGAGATCCAACTCCCCCTTCTTCTCCATATATTCAGCCGGGGAAAGCCCTCCCTCCCCATACTGCTTCATGATCCGTTCATATTGCAGCGGCAAATCGTCAAAGAGCCGCTGCTCCTCCAGAATATAGCTGATTTTCCTTTGATTCAGACTCCCTTCGAGCATGTCCATATAGCGGTTATAAATCCCATCCTCTTCATTAAAGGTAAGATCCTTCTTGTTCAGGTCCTGGTAACCAATTAATAGCGCCAAAGCAAGGATAATATACATCTTGCCGGTGAATAACTGCTTGTACCATTCATGGCGTAATAAGCTGACTGAAGAAGGCGGTTTTCGCAGCTTGAGGAGCTGTCGAGCCATCCAACCGATCAGCCGGGAGGTAGTGGCAATAGGGGATTTGAGCATATAAAACGTGATGCAGACAACAGTCAATAATAGAATCAGAACTAAGGCGCTTATTGCCATAATTCTTGGATACCAAACCGGATATCCTCCTATATTGAGATTCTTATAGACGGCAAGCAATCCATAAGCGTCATAAAAGGAAAAGACATTGATATACTTAAGCAATTGAAGCGACGACAGTGGATGAATGTAACGAAAGCTCAAATATTGCCAGGCAAAAAAGCTCAATAACCCTCCATAAACCAAGGCAACATTTGAAAATACTTGAAATAAAACGGAGATAGCCAGCGCCACCAGGATATTAGCTACAATCTTGCAGATGAAGAACATGACCAAATATTGTCCAACCGTCAACGGCAAATTGCAAAAACGAAAGGCTTCCATTGACTGCACATACCGGGACAGATCACCGAGACCGTACAGGTATTGTGCTAGAAGCAATACAATCCCGTAAAAGAAGACGGTTAGGATAACCGACATGGAAATCAAAGCGACCAGTTTTGCCGATACCAAAGGGAATCTTCCCTTGGCCGTCGATCGTATAAGACGTACGATCCCGGAATCCTTTTCATACTGAAATAAATAGATACATAATAAGAAAAGCAACAATACCATGAACCCATCCATAATCGAAAAAGTCGTGGCAGATACGATCCCCCACTCAGGTCCTGGTTGCAAGGGCAAATCTTGCATGGAAACGAAGTCTTTTGGTGTTTTTACGATATTTCGGTAGGAGAAGGAATGGGCATCCTGAAAGATGGAAACGCCGAGCATCTCGTCGGATCGCTTCTGAATCCCTTGTAAGTAATCCTTGTAGCCCCGTATCGCTTCGTATTGGTTCAATAATAGCTCCGAAATATAGGTATCCTGCGACAATTTGTCCAGCATTTTATTATATCCGCTGTTCGCGAAGGCTTCCATGATGGTTGGCGACTGTTGCTTTATTCGTCTTATTTCCTCTGACAGAACGGGGTTATCAGGGTTCCCTGCCGCATTGACGATGACTTGATATGCCTTCAGTTGCGTATTCAATCGTCTGATTTTCTCGTACGCTTGGTCCATCGGCAGGTTCGCGTATTCGCTTTCCGCCTGCCGATATGCATCCATACTGCGAATGAGAAATCCGTTATTGTTCATTTGTTCCTTTACATAGAGATAACCGGTCCCTAATAGCAGGATCGGAATCAGGACGATCAGAAGACGTTTTTGAAACCATTTCAAGTATTCGTATCCAATCAGCCTCATACGCTTCCTCACAATGATAGGAAATTACGGAATCGAGGTTTCCAGCAATGGCTTAAAGGTGCCTTTCCCCGAACCGATCTGGTTCTTGTCCAAATATTGCATCGTTATCTTGCCATTATTGAAAATTTGAACAAACATATAGCGGTTATCCCCGATCATGAACGAATGGTCCATAGGGAGATAGGAGAGATCAATACTGCTCACAGGATTATACTTTTCATCATAGACGGTCAGTTCATGTCGGACGTCTTTAACCTTGTCTTTAAATCGTTCATCGAGCAAATACGGAAAAACGGGCCGGGCATAGAAATAGCTGCCGCTTGCATAGTAAAAAGAAAAGAAGGTCCTTTCGATAGGAAGTTCTACGCTATTGTTTCCTTCAAGATCCGAAGAATAAACGGTGGTGTGCTCCTTATCTCTTAACATCCTCCCATTCGCAATGGGGGTTGTGGCAACGTACACTAAGCGGTCCTTGTAAAACCCTTGCATTACGTGTAATTTCCCGTCATCATTCGTGAACATTCTCGTGACGGTGCCGTTCTCCATATCATATCTCATGACTCTGACTGCTTTCCCGACGTTTTCGTAAAAATAGATATTCTTCCCATACGGGGTAATGTCCTGTAACTGACTGCCGGACTCGTTCCCCGTATAAATAGGCTTAGGTTTCTTAGACCCTTTCAGGCTGAAGTGCATCAGCTGTGAGCTTGCTTTCGAATCCAGACTATAGTTCTTCAAGGTATAATATATGCTACCCCGATGAATGGCTATCGATCTCGGCATGGAATCGAATGTCTTCACGACCTTACGGGAAGAACCGTCTTTGGATAATTCGATTAACATGGTCTTCCATCGGTTTTCATTATCTTTCCCCCACACTTCGCCGCTCTCCAAAGTATATAGCTTGCCCTTATAGTATTGGAGAAATTTGGGCCTGCTTGACGGATCATGCTTTACATAGGCATGACAATTTTCAATTATTCCTTGACTAGAAGGCCGCTGGCAGTCGTTCTCCGGCCGATTATCCAGCAGAACCGGCTTCATGTTCTGCTTATCTGCAAAAAAGAGAAAGGAGTCATTTAGAACATAGTACCCCTCTTCAGAGGGAGCAACAATGATACCGTCCCCTTGCATCTGGAACTGATAGGGAAAGTCCGTTGCCGCATCAAATTCGTTTCGATAATCGGCTGCTCCGTCCTTTTGGCAGCTTGACAATAGCAATACAATTGCCAAGCCGAACATTATACCTCGAAAGATTCCTACGTGCATACTCCGCACCTCTGACACGATTTTGTAAGAAAAGCTGCGAACCGAAAGAGGCTGAACAACGCTTCTTCCGGTTCGTTCTCATACTCTATTCATTTATAGGGTCGAAGTTGAGGCATTCCAGGATTGAGTTCCGATAGTGACAGAATGCGTCCCATAGGCCCAACGCGATATAACAGAAACATATTTGGCCGATGTAGATGCAGTTACAGATGTACTACCATTAGCTTGGTAGTTGTTTACTGTATCGGTTTGGTAATTATCATAGTAGTAAGTATATTCAATCCTGGAATACAAACTGGCAAGCGTGCCACTAGTTGTTGTAGCCGATGCACTGTTGCTGCCCATGTAAACACTTCCGCTAACGGAATACCCGCCAAGTGTACCGCTCTGATACGAAGCCGCAGAAGCACTGCTTGAGAAACTTAAAGCGCAAATTAGAGCAGCGGCACCCAGCATGAGCCTTTTTTTAATTTCTTCATAATCACTTCTCCTTTTTTGGATATTATGGAATCCCATTTAGTTATATCATAAATTTTGGTATATGAACACTAATTTTGGACATGAAGTAACCGTAAAACATCGATTCGATTCTATAAAGAGAACTAATCTACTTGAACAAGTACGCTACCCGCGCCGAAGTCGAAAAATAGACTTGTGGTTTACGGTTACGGTGAAGAAACAATGCAGAGTGATTCTATGCGACACTTGTGCTGAGACTGGAGAGATTCAAGCTTAGCGTTGCGAAAGAGAAGATGAAAATCATGGCGTTTGGGAGTTACGCGGAAAAGAGCAAGAAGAATGGGGGAGGAAAGCCGAAGACCTTCGGCTTTCCAGGGTTTACTCACTACTGCTCGAAGAGCGAAAAAGTGAATTCCAGGTGAAACGACAGACGCGCGGATAGAGGTTCAGGCATGCCCTACTTATCGGACAGCCCCTTCGGTATTTGGCAGGCAGGTTAATCTTTCAGCAGCGCATCGTTATCCCCTTCGTTCAGAATCCGTCCTCAACAGTACGTCGTTATCCCCTTCGTTCAGCCCCCGCTTGGCGATCCGTCCGTCTGCAAGCCGCAGAGACAGCCGCGCTTCCATGCCGGCGGGAATCGTCGCTCTCACGCGCACTCCGCCGCCCTCGCGTTCCCAGCGCGCATAGATCGGACCGAGCGGCGTCCAGACCTTCCCTTCGGCGAACGTCAGGCTATCCGGCATATAAGGACGGATAACCGTCCGGGCGAAGCCGGGCGCCTCCGCGCGAATGCCCACGACATATTCCTGCAGCAGCCTCGCCGGGTAACCGTTCCAGGCATGAGAGTGGCTTTCGATGTCCTCCCAGCCCTCCCACATCGTCTTGCTCCCCTGGGCGATCATATGTCCCCAGCCGGGGTACTCCCTGCGGTTCAGCAGCGCGAACGCTTCGGCCTCCCGGCCGTTGTCTAACAGCACGCGCAGCAGCGGAAGCGACAGCACTGTCCGGCATTCCCAGCGCTGCTCCGCCACGGAGGCGATCACCTGCTCCCGGTCCCCCTCCGGCACGAGCCCCGCGGCCAACGCGATCGCCGTCACGCCCTGATGGCAGGCTTCCGATTCCGAGCTGTCGCGGAATCGCTTGCGCTCCCGGTCGTACAGCCGCTCGACGATCCGCTCGCCCAGCCTGTCGGCATAACCGGCGTATGCCTTGCCTTCCTCCCCTCGTCCGATCAGGTCGGCCGCCCGGCTGATCGTCCGCAGCGCAATAACGAGCTTGATCTGCTGCACCGTCAGAAACCGTCCTTGATGCTCGACCGAAGGGTAAGGCCAATCGCTGATATGCCAGCCTTTGTCCAGCGGCACGAGCCCGGCGTCCGCGTCCCGGATGCCGACGAAGTAGTCGGCCATGCGGCGCGCCGTCTCGTAAAATCTCTTCAAGACGCCGACGTCCCCCGACGCCTCGTACGCCTTCCACATCAGCGTCGCGTAATGCAAATCCCACTCCGGAATTTGAATATGGAAATCCGGATTTCCGTAATTGATCGGCGCCACGAACGGGAACGTGCCGTCCTCCAGCTGCGCGTCCGCAAAATCGGTGAGCGTCTTCGCCGCGATATCGACCGCGTCGAAATTATACAGCAGCGCCTCCGCCTGCAAATCCGTATCCGCGATGTACTGCGCCTGCTCCCGATGCGGACAGTCGACGGTCTGGCCAAGCGTATTGTTCTTCTGCGTGCGGATGCAGGCGGCGTATAGTTCGTTCAGATGCCCGTCCGAGCAGGAAAATTCGCCGACCTGTGCCATCCCCGTATACGCCCAGCAAACAATAAGCTCCCCTTCCGCGATCTCGCGCGGATAACCCGTCACTTCCACGTAACGGAACGCCTTGTACGAAAAATCCGGCTGCCACGTCTCCAACGCGTCTCCGCGCATCGTATATTCATCGTAATAGTTGTCCGAGCGCTCGTTCGCCACGTTAGGCTTCACCCGCCCGTTCTCGTCCAGATCCTCCGAATAGCGGAGCCGCACCGTCGCGCCCGAGATTCCCGGCAGCGCCAACCTCGGCCAGCCCGATACGATGGCCCCGGCGTCGAACACCTGCGCGAATTCCGCGCCTCCGCCATGCGGCAGCGGCAGCTTGACGCACGCGATCTCTTCCGCGATCGCGCCCTCGGGAACGCGCTGCGCCTCCATCGGCCAATCCTCGCGTCCGATTCGCGCCGGCTTCGCTCTCGCGGCCGCGCCTTCCTCCCGCCAGGCCGCATAGCGCCATCGCGGGTCCAGCTTGCGCGCGTCGTAGGCTTCAATCGCCGACACTCTGCGATTTTGCTGATAGAGCGTGCCCGGCTCGTGCGGCATGCTTTTCAGCGTGTGCCACGACGAATTCGTCTTCACGATCTCCTCGCTGCCATTCTCGTAAACGAGATGAAGCTGCAGCCGGAAGCCCGGCAAACCGTCGTAATAGTTCTGCCCTCCGCCACCCAAGTAATGGGCGTCCGCCGTTAAGCAATTCGGACCGATTTCCAGTAACTCTGTGACGTCATAGGCCAAATACGCTTTGCGCTTCTCCGGGTTTGTCGGAGCCGGAGACACGTACCCGCCTAGCTTCGCCCCGTTCAAGAACACCTTGGCCGTATTGTGCGCGGAATAAAACAGGAGCGCCCGCTGCAATGGACTGCGCACGCGGAACTCCTTCCGGAAATAGGCGAAATCGTTGACGCGGACGCGCCGCGACCGCCAGATCCAATCCGCCTCCCATGCCGCATCAAGCTCGTTCCACGCTATCTCTTGCGCATTCCCTATCGTCTTATACGTGTTTCCCACCGTTCCATGCGCGTCCCCGTATGTCTCATGCGCTTTCCCCGCCACCTCATGCGCGTTTCCTGACATCTCTTGCGCCATCCCCGCCATCTCATGCTCGTTCCCCGACGTCTTATGCGCGCTTCTGGCCGTCCCATGCGCGTTCCCAGCCGTCTCATGCGCCCTTCGTCGGCCGCTCTTCCCGTCGTGTCCCGTCAATCCAACCGCCTCCCGCCGTCTTTTTTCTCAGCATATCCGCTTTTTTCCGTTGCTTATAGGGGGGTTAATATGTTATCAATAGGGCAATCGCATCTTACTTGCAAGGGAGCGTATGCATGACCACCTCGCCGTACACGCTGGAAGGCAAGCTGTTCTGGACGCCCGATTTCCCGGTCGCCGTCACGAGGGAGCGGGAACGCTTCTCGCTGCCGATTCATCTTCACGATTTCGTGGAAATTCAGTTCGTCGCCGAAGGAAAAGGCTTCCATTATATCGGTACCGAGCGGCTTTACGTGGAAAAAGGAGACTTGTTCATCATTCCGATCGGCACGCGCCACGTCTACCGTCCCGCGTCGGAAGCGCCCAAGGATGAGCTGATCGTGTATAATTGCCTGTTCGATCCGTCCGTGCCGGAGCGGCTCGCGCGCGCGTATCCTTTACCGGCGTCGGCCTTAAAGCTGCTGTCGGGAGACGACCGGCCGTACCGCCGGTTCAAGGATATTTATAATGAAGGGAAAATATGCATGGAGGGGCTTTACCGGGAATATCAATCGCAGCTTCCCGGCTACGAGGCCATTCTCTACGCGCGCCTGACCGAGCTGCTTGTCCGCCTTCACCGTCTGGATTCGGCGGGAGGGGCCGCCGCTCCGGCCAGCTCGCGGCTGGCTCTGGCGCTCGACTATCTCGAACGCAACTGCGAGCGGCCGGTTACGCTGGCGGAGGCCGCGGCCCTGCTCCCGGTAAGCGTCAGCTATATGCAGCGCATGCTGCGACGGGCGACGGGACAATCGTTCACCGAGTATTTGCAGAACCTGCGCATCCGCAAAAGCTGCGAGCTGCTGCGCCGAACGGCCCTGCCTGTCAAAGAGGTGGCCGCGCGGTCGGGCTATCGCGATCTGAAGTTTTTCCACGAGCTGTTCCGCAAGAAAACGGGAAAAACGCCCCGCCAGTACCGGAACGAAGAAGAGAGGGAACGTCACCGGGACGTCCCCTCCCCAAACTCGCCTGCGCACTCCTGACACGCGATGCCGACAATCCCTAAGACTCAGAAATCGAAAGCCGCATCCACGCGTTAATCCCGGCTTCGACGGGACACTGCTTCGCACTGCATCCCGCCCGCCGCCGCAAACGATCGGATTATTCGTTCTCGCACAGCCCGATATCCGAGAGCGCGCCGGACGCCCCGTCCAGCCGCAGCGTCCGGATTTCGAAGCCGTTCAGCCGAACTTCATGGCGGAGGCCAAGCGCCGGAATCGAGACGTGCGTCACCTGCGGGAAGCCCGTTGGCTCGAACAGCCGCACGATAAATCCGTCGCCCCGCTCCTCCTTCTTGAACGCGCTGAGCTGCACCGTTCCTTCCTCCAGCCGGACGAAGGAGCCCGGCTTCTCTCCGTCGCCCGAAGGGAAGAAGGACAGCGCGTAAGGCTTCTCGTTGCGAACGTCGGCCTCGCGGTCGACAACGGCGCGCCGCTCCGCGAGCGGCCCCGCATTCAGCCAGAACGCGTATTGCCGCTCCCCCTGATCGATGCGCGGCGAGAACCGGTCCTGCGGCAGCAGCGGGCGATCGCCGATCGGATGGGCGCAGTAGCCCGGGCTTCTGAGCAGCGACAGGCGAATTTCGCCGTCCCGGCAATCCGAACCGTAAATGCCGTCGTTGATACAAGTCACCGCCAGATCCGCTTGCTCCGATTGCACCGCCACCCATTTCTGCGCAACCGCCTCGTCGCCGTTGCCCGGCAGCTCCTGCGCGCCGAACGCCGTCTGCCCGACGTATGAGCCGTCCCGCAGAACGGTCGGAATCGACAGCTTCAGCATTTTGTCCTTTTCGTTCCAGAACGTCCGCACGCGCACTTCGAGCTCCGTCCCCCGCTTCGGCAGCTTGTACGTCAGAACGATCGCGGACGCTCCGTAAGCGAGCACCGCCTCGACGACCGTGCGGACTTCCCCGTCCTCGACGACCCGCACGGAAGGAAGCAGCCTCTCCTTCACCCCCGAAAAGTCGGTTCCCGCACCCGGCGCCATGAGCGAGAAAGCGCCGATGTCCGGGGAGAACGCGTTCGTATCCATCCGCCAAGGGTCCTCGTTATCCTGCACGACGATCGGGCGGAAGGCCCCCGGCAGCAAGATCGACCTGCCGCCGACGGCATATTCGTCGATCAGCCCGGTCGCCGCGTTGATCGCGACCGACAGCTCGCCGTTCGAGAAGCGATAGACGCCGTCCGACGCTTGAAGCTCCGGCTCCGGCTTGCGCTCCAGCATCTCGATCCGGCAATCGAAGCGGTTCATCGAAGAGGGCGCGAGGTCGGCCTCGAAAACGACCCGTTTGCGCCAGTCGAGCGTCAGGCTGCTGAGCTCCTTCTCCGGCTGGCTCGGGATGCGCTCCCCGTCCCGATACGCGACCGGCATGGAAAACTCGTCCTTCCAATTCTGATCCTCCAGCATAAACTCGCACTCGAAGACGCCCCGAACCGGGAACGGATGCGGATTGTAGACGAGCACCGGATATTCCTTCGGCTCGGCCTTGGGCTGTCCGGCCGCCTGCGCGAAAAACGCCCTCGCCTTCAAGCGAGCCAATATTTCCAGCCCGTGATCCAGCTGACGAAGAGCCGCCTCCTCGGCCGGCTGGATGGACGAGCCCGGCAAAATATCGTGAAACTGGGCCGTCAGCAAATCCTTCGCCGCCTCGCGCAGCTCGTCCGCCGGATAAGCCAGCCCGGTCTGCAGCGCGGCGGCCGACAGCATTTTCTCCGTCATGTACAGCTCGTTCTCCAGCTGCCGGTGCTTCTGCTTGATGCGGATCATCGACGTATAGCAGCCGACGAATCGGGGATTCAGATCCCCTGCGTAAGCCGGAAATTCCTTCTTGCCCCGAACTTCCCGGAAGTACGCTTCGGGTGTGGAATGCACGATCTCGCCCCCCGTATCCGCGGCTTCGTCCATCAGCTTGCGGATTTTCCGCAGATCGACGCGGGAGGGGCCTCCTCCGTGGTTGCCGACGCCCCACAGCACCATCGTCATCGCGCCGTCCGGAATTTCCTCGCGCAGCTTTTCGATCTTGAGATGCGCCTCTCCAAGCTGCGTGTTATAGCCGCCCGAGATGCGGTGCGCGACAATCGCGCTGTCATTGAAGCCCTTCCAGAGGAACTCCTGGGCAGGAGCCTTGTCGAAGCCGTCCGGACGCATGAAAATGTACGAATCGTAGCCCGCCTGCTGCATAATCTGCACCAGTCCCCGCGTATGTCCGAACGAATCGAAGTTGATCGCCGTCGTCGGCTCGACGCCGAACCTGTCGCGGAAATACGTTTTGCCGAGCAGCATCTGGCGCACGAACGATTCTCCCGAGGGCATATTGCAGTCCGGCTGCAGGTACCAGCCGCCCATGATGTGCCATTTTCCTTCGCGGACGAGCCTCTGGATTCTCGCGAACAGCGTCGGCTCGTACTCCTCGACCCATTGATAGAGAATGACCTCGTTATGATTAAACACGTACCCGTCGAATTCCTCGCAGAAATCCGCCGCCGCGCGGAACGTCGATACGGCCGCCGCCGCGCCTTCCTCCCATTCCCACTGCCATACCGGGTCCAAGTGGGCGTTGCTGATCAGATGAAGCTTTTTCAAAAGAATCCCTCCGCATCTCGTCTTCGTTTCCTCCCCATTGTCCCGCGCCGGCCGCCGTCCGGTAAATCGACGATTCGCGCCAATAGTTGTTCTATTATGATAGGATAGTAGAAAAGCCGTTAACGACAGGAGAAGCGATCATGGATATCCAGCGCTGGAAACAGGAGCTTCCTGCGGTTTTCGCCAAGCTGTGCCGGGAAGTCCGGATTAACGATACGGTGGTCGATTGGATCGATATCATTTTCGAACAAATCGGCAATGCCAGCAAATGCCCGCCCCACTCCCACACCTGGTTCGAGTTCAACTACGTGCTGGCCGGACGGATGCAGACGCGCTTCCGCGACCGGCTCGTCACGATCAACGAAGGCGACTTCTTCCTCATTCCGCCGGGACTCGTCCATTCTCATACGTATACGAAGGGCAATCCGCACGAGGGCATCTGCCTGCGCTGGCGGATTCGGCGGACGGACGGCCCCGAGGACGGGGGCGGCGCGGAAGCGTCCTTTTACGACGAGTTGGAGCGGTTAAGCCAATGGAAGCCGGGCGGGTATACGGATCGTTACGGGATCGGGGAGATGCTGCTGCATTTTATCGGGGAAGCGTCGGCCGGCAGGTCGCCGATGTCCCTTCAGCTCGTCCTGCTGAGGCTGCTGGAGACAGTCGCCTCGGTCGCCCGAGCGGAGCGGCACGGACTGGAAGAGCCGGAGGGGCCCAAGGATCAGCTGATCAAAAAAATCGAGGTGTATTTGGAGGATTTTCGGGGCAAACGGTTTAATGTCGCCGAGCTGGCCGCCTCGCTGCATATGAGCTACGGCCATCTGTGCCGGGTGTACAAGCAGCGAACCGGCATCACCCTGATCGAGAGGATGAACCGGCTGCGGCTGGACAAAGCGGCGGCGCTGCTGAGCGAGCCCTCGCCGCCGCTGATCAAGGAGATCGCCGAAATCGCCGGCTTCCCCGACTTGTACTACTTCAGCAAAGCGTTCAAAAAAAGATACGGCGTCGGCCCCGCCGCCTACCGCAAGCGGGAGGAAGGCCGAATTGCGCCGAAGCTCCCGGCCGGGACCGCCGCCGCGGAGGAGAGTTAGCGGGATCGGCTCCGGCGGCTTGGCCGGCCCGCAAAGCAGGATATCCGGCTCAAGCTCCGCCGCGTTCCCCCGGTGCCGCGTCGGCCGTTATTTGGATCGGTTGACGAAAACCAGCCTGCCGAACCGGTCGGAAATAGGATAATTGACCGCCCCCGTAGGCGACCAGGCCTGGAAGTGGCGGGTTCCGTCCGGCTCGTCGTCGATGCGGAAAAAGTTGATTCTCCATTGCGTCCCCGCCTCGGGAGCTTTCGCGAAATTCGCGAAGGCAGCTTAAAGGTATATATGCGCCTATCCCCGTCGGTCTCGATCGCCCGTTCGAAGCCTTGCGCCTCCCATTCCTTGTCGGCCTTAAAGCGAAGCGGGTCGGTCTCGTCGTCATGCTCGATCATCAGATCGCAGAGCACGCCGTTCGGGCTGACGACAAGCTCCATGTATCGCTTGCACGCGCCCTCCTCGTCGATGAACATCTCCACGACATCCTGCTCCCACAGCCCTTGAACCGGAACCGCGACCACCGCCAGCACCGTAACCCCCCCTTAGCTTCCCGGCTCCTCCCGGCAGGACAAGCGGTATTTTCCCGGGGACACTCCCGTCGTCTTCTTGAACAGGTTTTGAAAATAAGTCTCGCTCTTGTAGCCCACCTTGTCGGCGATGTCGACCATCGGCAGCTCGGTCGTCGCCAAATATTGCTTGGCAACCTCCATCCGGTATCGGATCAAATATTGAATCGGACTCATCCCCGTCTCCCCCTTAAACAGGTGGATCAGATGATAGGCGTTCATATGCGTCAGCTTCGCCAAAATCGCCAGGCTGATATCGGACGGATAATTTTCCTCCAAATATCGCCTTGCCTGATGCACGGCCTCCTTGCCCGGCCTCCTTCTGACCTTGGCCTCCTCGGAATAGTGCAGCAGCCGCGCCACGCGGCCGATCAGCGCCCCGAGCAGCCCGTTCGCCACGGTGTCCGATTCCGGCAGCGGGCTGTTCCATTCGGTCACCGTCTCGTAGAACAGCTGCCTGATCGGCAGAAAATGCTCCTTAAGCTCCACGCACGCGGGCTGCTCGGTCCCGGTCAAATAATCCGGCGGCAAGCCTCTGATCTGCAGCCCGGAATAGCCCGCGTAGACAGCCTTGAATCCGTCGCCGATCGACCGCTCCTCGTGCCAGACGCCCCGATTGTAGACGAGCAGGCAGCCTTCCTTGGCCGCGTAGACTTTGCCGTCCACCCGGAATTCGCCCTCGCCTCCCACGATCAGCAGCATTTCCGAGCTGTTCTCGTGCTGATGCAGCGGGAAATAGAACCGCTCGCCCGGCGGCGTCCGGAAGATCGCTCCGCCCGAGAGAGAAGGCGTCCGAATGACGATCGATTGTCCCATCCTCGCTCCTCCAAACCCAATTTTCAATAGTCGAAGTTCGCAATAATGCGCATTGAACCTTATTTTACCCCTAGTGTAGATTAATATCGTGAGCTGTTGCAACAGCGCTTTCCCAAATATCGAATATTATCCGAAGGAAGGAGCAAGGAGCATGACGATCGCGTTCAGAAAAAGAAAGCTCAGCGACGCCCCGTATGAAGCCTGCTCGGTATTCGACGTCAACAACGACGGGGTGCCCGATATCGTCAGCGGCGCCTATTGGTACGAGGGACCGGACTTTGTGAAGCGGCACAAAATTTGCGACCTCGCCGCTTACGGACATTACCGGGACGACTTCTCCGATTATCCGCTGGACGTGAACGGAGACGGCCGGATGGACATCATTACCGGCTCCTGGTGGGGCGGAGCGCTGAAATGGCGCAAAAATCCGGGGGATTCCTCCGCGGAATGGGAGACGTTCGAGATCGACCCGACCTCCAATATCGAGACGATTCGCTTCTGCGACATTGACGGCTGCGGCGTTCCCGAGATTTTTCCGAATACGCCGGGAGGTCCCCAGGTCTTCTATAAGCTCGTCCGCGACGAGAACGGCAGAGGCACCGGAAAATTTCGCAAAACCGTCCTCTTCGACCAGCCCAGCGGACACGGCCTCGGCTTCGCGGACATTACCGGCAACGGAAGATTGGACGTCGTGCTGAGCGGCGGCTGGCTGGAGCAGCCGGAAGATCCGTTCTCAGGCCCTTGGACGTTCCATCCCGAATTCTCCCTCGGCTCGGCCAGCGTGCCGATTATCGGCTATGATGTCACCGGCAACGGCTTATGCGATCTGATCGTCGGTCAGGCGCACGACTACGGCCTGCACTGGTATGAGCAAACGATCGGGGAAGACGGCTCCCGCAGCTGGATTCGCCACGACATCGACACGACCGCTTCGCAATACCACGACCTGATGCTCGTCGATCTCGATCTGGACGGGGAGTTGGAGCTGGTCACGGGCAAGCGCTACCTGGCGCACGACGACGATCCCGGCTTCGACGATCCGCTCGGCCTCTACTACTTCAAGATCGACGGAGGCCGCTTCGAGAAGCAGGTGATCGATTACGGGCCTGCGGGCGAGGCTTCGGGCAACGGGATTTTCATGTGGATCGAGGACGTGACGGGCAACGGGTATCCGGACATCGTCGCGCCGGGCACGGAAGGCTTGTATTTATTCGAAAACCTGGGACCGAAGGAGTGAGTGTGCGATGGCAAAATTGAAAATCGGGTTCGTCGGCACGGGAGGCATGGGGCAGATGGCGCATCTGTCCAACTACGCGGCGCTGACCGAGCTGTGCGAGGTCGTCGCGCTGGCGGAGGTTCGTTCGCGGCTTGCGCGAACGGTGGCGGCGCGTTACGGCGTTCCGAAGGTATACGCGGATCATCTGGAGCTGTTAAGCGACGCCAAGGTAGACGCCATCGTCGCCCCTCAACCGTATCGCTCGCATCTGGCGCTGCTTCCCGATATTTTGCGGGCGGGCGTACCGGTGCTGACCGAGAAGCCGCTGTCGCTGACCGTCGAGGCGGGCGAACGGCTCGTGCAGCTTGCCGACGAGCATCGGACGCTGCATATGATCGGCTACCACAAGCGCTCCGATCCCGCCATGGAATACGCCAAGCAGCGGATCGACGAGTGGAAAAGCACCGGGGAATACGGCGAGCTTCGGTATGTGCGCGTGACGATGCCGCCCGGCGACTGGATCGGCGGCGCGGACGCTCCGCTCGGCACGGACGAGGAGTATCCGGCGATCGACGCCGAAGCCTTCCCTTCCTATTTTACCGAGGAGCAATCCCGCGAGCTGGACACCTTCGTCAACTATTACATTCACCAGGTTAACGCCATCCGCTTCCTGCTTGGAGAGCCTTACCGGCTGACCTTCGGCGACCGCCTGGGCGTGCTGCTGACCGGCGAGAGCGACAGCGGCGCCACCGTCGCGCTGGAGATGGCCCCTTACAGCACGACGATCGAATGGCATGAATGCCTGCTCGTCTGCTTCGAGAAAGGATTTGTCCGCGTCGACCTTCCGCCCCCGCTGGCCCGCCAGCAAGCCGGCAAGGTGACGATCATGAAGGACAACGGCCGCGGCATTCCCTCGTATGAGACGCCGGTTATGCCCAACCGCTCCGCGATGCGCCAGCAGGCGATCAACTTTATCGCCGCGGCGCGGGGCGAACGTCCGGCCCCTTGCGAGTCGAAGGAAGCGCTCGAGGATCTGAAGCTGGCCAGGGATTATATCCGGCTGATGCAGCAGTACCGCTAAACCGGGCAAGATAGCGGGGTACGTGGGAGGAAAACGGCGATAATCGGCCGCGAAGAAGGACGCGCCGAGCGTCTCAAAGCAGGTTGGCGAATACGCGCTTCACATCGATATCGATGCAAGAGAACATAGGCGACGCGACTTTTTGCGGGGAGACGTACGTTTCTGCCAATTGCAGCTTGCCATGCTCATCGAGAATAAACTGATCCAACGTCAGATGAACCGGATCGACGATCCAGTATTCCTTCAGCCCGAAGCGTTCGAATTGGCGTTTTTTTCCGATCTTGTCGTTGCGGCTCGTAGAGGGGGACAAAATTTCGACGACCAGATCCGGAATGCCTTCGATCCGTTCGGGCTTGATGATGGCGGCATTCTCGTGCAAAACGTACACCAGATCGGGCTGAAATTGATTCTCCTCGTCCAAATAAACGTCGACGGGCGAATAGAGAATCGTGCCGTTTGGATGACTGGTCTGATGGAGCATCACGTAGATCGCGCCGGAAATTTGCTGATGACGAATCGTTGGCGCCGCCTGCATATCGTAGCGAATGCCTTCGATGATTTCGTAGCGTTCTTCCTCCATGGCGTAGCGAACGCCTTCGATGATTTCGCAGCGTCCCTTCTCCGTTGCGGGAAAGCTCGGGTCGCCCCCGTCTTCGTATGCGTAATTCTCTGTTTGCTCTTTAACGATAGGCTCCTGCTTTTTAAGCTCGTCCTTTTCGCGTTTGTTCGCCATCGTCCCACCGCCTTTTTTCGGCTGTTTTTTTCCATATTATCACAAACTTTCTGCCAGGCACGTGACTGCCTTATGAGACAGCCCCCCTGCTGACGACTAGACGCTCTTAACCTTGAAGTCGTTGGCGGGGAGGCCCTTCACGCCCGGCTTGTACACGAACAGGCTGCCGGCCAACGGTTCCTTCCGCAGCTGCTCCTCGCTCAGTCCGACGCTGGCGGATGTGATGTACAGCTCGTCCAGATCGTCGCCGCCGAAGCAGCAGGAGGTGACTCGGGAGACGGGCAGCTCGACGCGCTCCAGACATTCGCCCGTGTCGGGATCGAAGCGGCTGACCGCGTACCCGTCCCAATGCGCGACCCACAGCTTGCCCTCGGCGTCGACGGTCATGCCGTCCGGAAAGCCCTGACCGTCGGGGAGAACGACGACGGTCCGACGATTGGAGATGCCGCCGCTTGCCGCGTCGTAGTCGAACCGGTCCACCCGCCTTGTGCTCGTGTCGATGTAGTACATCGTCCTGGCGTCCGGGCTCCAGCCCAGGCCGTTCGAACAGCCGACGCCGCTTGCCATCCGGTGCGCGGAGCCGTCCGCATCCAACCGATACAGCGCTCCGTCGGGAGCTCCGCCCGTCATCGGCATCGTGCCGGCCCAGAATCGGCCGGAAGGATCGCACTTGCCGTCGTTAAAACGGTTGCCCGTTAAATGCGCCTCCGGATCGACGATCGGCTCCAGCGCTCCGGCAGCCGGGTCGAGGAAATAAAAACCGTTCTGAAGCGCGCACACCATCCGTCCGTCCTCCGCCAGCACGACCGCCCCGATCCGCTGTCCGACGGAGATAACTCCCTCTTCGCCCGTCTTCGGATGCCACGTCCGTATTTTCATCCCCTCGATGTCGACCCATACGAGTTGTCCGCTCTTCGGCAGCCATAACGGCCCTTCCCCGAGCACCGATTTTTCCACGTTGACCGCTTCCGCCTGCTTCTTCACACCGATTCATCTCCCCGTTATATGCTGCGTGTATGTGTACATCGTACTGCGAGGCATATATCGCGCGCAACCCTCGGCGCTCTCCCGCCCCAAGCCGAGCGGCGCCGCGGTCGAAGCCCGGTTCGACTCTTATCCTATCCGACCGCGGTTATGCAGCGAAGCCTCGCGCTCCGGGAGCTGCGCGGTGCGAAACTTCATTTCTATTAATTGATAATGATTATCATTTGCGATATGATAAGAGCAGAAAACCGAAAGGATGGATTCTATCCATGTCAGCCACTCAACAGAAGTCGGAGCTCTCTCGCTTGGTTCGGGAGAGAAGATCGATTCGCAATTTCGCCAAGCGCGCCCTGTCCCGGGAGCTGGTCGTTGAGCTGCTTCAGGCGGCGGAGGCGTCGACCCCTGCGGCGCAGCGGGAGCCCTCCCACCGCTTCATTCTGGTGGCCAGTCCGGAAGGCAAAGCGAAAGCGGCTTCCCTGATCATGGACACCTATGCCGAACAGGGACTGTACAAGTGGATTCCGAACAAGCTTAATCAGCTCATGGCCGACCGCATCGCACAGATTCCCGCCTTCCTGATCGTGATCGCGAAAGACAGCGGGGAGGGCGGACGGGAGCTGGCGACAGTCAGCGCCGTACTGCAGAGCCTGGCGCTGCTCGCCTGGGAGCAGGGCATCGGAGCGGTGTGGAATACGGAGCCTTTCATGCACAAGCCGTCCTTTACGTCCGGCATCGGCTTGCGGGCGGACGAGCGCATCGTCACGATACTCTATTTGGGATATTGCGAGAAAACGCCGAAAACGAAGCCGCGCACGCCCGCGGCGAGCAAGCTGACTCATTTGTAATATTGAACGAACGGAGGTTGTTTATATGAGTACCTTATCCCTGTTCCGGGAAACGCAAGAGGTTCGCCGGTTCGCCGACCGGCCCGTCGAGCGGGAATTTATTTTGTCCATTCTGGACGACGCCGTCTGGGCGCCCAATCACAAGCTGCGGGAGCCGTGGCGCTTCGTCTATGCGGAAGGAGCGGCGAAGCTGCGGCTGGCCGACGCCGTCGACGCCCGCCAGCATCCCCGTCTCGTCGAGACCCTGGCGCAGGCTCCGGTCGCCTTGGTCGTAACGTCGCCGATCAACAAGGACGAGCGAACCGACAGCGACGACTTCGGAGCCGTCTGCTGCCTTATTCAGAACATACAATTGCTCGGCTGGGCCCAGGGGCTGGGCATGTCCTGGGAGCTGGCGGATTACTCCGGATGCGAGGAGCTGCGGGCGCTCGCCGGCGTTCGGGACGACGAGCGGATTGCCGGCATCCTCGGGCTCGGCTTCTTCGATTCGCTTCCCGAGAAGCCGCCCGTCGTCCCTCTGGACGACAGGCTCGAAATCTGGTAAACGGTTCGACGATCCCGAAACGAGACGGGCCCCGGTGCGGCTCCGCGAAATCCAAAGCGATATGCCGAAACCGGGGAGGTCCGTTATGTACCCGACGCGACGAGATAGCGGAGCTGCGCTTCGTAAGCCGTTGTCCGCGGCTCCAATATCGCCGTGTCGTAGAGGCTCCCGGCCCCGCCCGGCTCTGCGGCGCGCCAGTCCGTCAGCGCCGCGACGTCGAGCGGGTAATTGAACAGAGACTTGAGGCCGTTCCCGTATCTGACGACGACGCGGCAATCCGGGCGAACGCAGAAGCGCAGCTCTCGCAAAATGTCCAGCTTCTCGGGCACCAGGGAAGCGATAAACACATGCGTGGCCGAGCTCGCAAACTCGGGCTCGCCCAGATGGCTGCCCGTATAACGGAATGTCCGCGTCAATCCCAAATACCGCGCAAGCTTCGTGCCGTGACGAACGGCTTCCTCGTCGATATCGACGCACAGCACCTCCGCTGCCGTTTCGGCCGCTATGGTGAAGGCCGATACCGGAAAAGCGCCTGCCCCGACAAACATCACTTTGGCTCCCCTTGGCGTGCCTACCCGCTCCCACTCTCCCCGCGTTGCTGCGGACAGCAGGGCGGTATACGGATCGGCAGCCCGCTTATCCGTATAAATTTGCCAGGCCCTCGCCTTCTCCACGACGCCGAGCGCCCGGGCGGAAGCCTCCCTCAGCCTCCTCGCAGCCGCTCTCGTATCCGTGTCGCACGCCCGGCGGCTCCATGCTCTCTCGTTGTCCTCATTCCGTATAAACTCGCACAGCCGATCCAGCTTGTCGCCAAGCCGCGGCCAGCTTTCCCGCCGCCGCTCCGCAGCCTCCGTCAACTCTCCCAGTTCGTCCGCCAAGGCGTTCAAAATCCGGGCAAAGCCCCCGTCATTCATCGTCGCCCATCCCTCCGTCTCCGGCAATGCCAAACAAAGCAAGTATATGAACGGGGACAAGCGGATCATGTCTGAGGCTGCGCGATTCCGTTTAGGGCGTGTCTGAATACTCCGAGGGCAGCAGATTTAGCCGAATTTTCGTTCCATGCAAGGAACTTTTGTGAAGGCGTACCGGAGGTACGTCAAGCAAAAGTGACGAAGCAGGGGGCGAAAAGGCGGTGAAAGATGCCCCTGAGCGGGTTTTCAGACACGCCCTAGAGCATTTTCAGTCAAAGTAAATGCCCTTGCGAATTTCCAGGCGCTCCCTCTCTCTCCACTCGGCGGGCGACATCCGTTCCAGTTCCTTGAATACGCGAGTGAAATGATAGATTGTTTTGAACCCCACCTGCCAGGCGATCGTCTTCAGGCTCGTCGGAGTGCCGACGATCAATTCCCTTGCTTTCTCTATGCGCACCCTGCGCAAGTATTGCGTAAACGTAACGCCATAGCTGCTACGAAACGCGCGGCCCAAATAACTCTTGTTATAGCCGATCGCCGCGGCGGCATCGCCCAGGGTGATCTCCTCCGCATAATGGGTTCGCAAGTATTGCTCCAATCGCCGCGCCGCGTCGAGAGGCTCGTGGGCCCGTGCTGCCGGCTGCCTGACCGGTTGTTCTATCGGCCGCACTACCGACTGTTCTACCGACTGTTCTACCGATTGCTCTATCAGCTGCGCTATCGGTTGCTTTGCCGGCTGCTTCATCGGAAGACCCGTTCGATCAAGGGGCATTTGCCGTCTGGCAAGTCCGTACAGAAGCTGCCCGAGCATCAGCGCGGCTATCGAGTCGTAATACTTTTCCTTGCGGGCCCCTTCCGCGCGTATGCGTTCCAGCAGCAGTCCGGCCTCTCCCTTCTCGTCCGGGCACGGCGAGGAGCAAGCCCGCGCGGCCTGCTCCAGATCGTTGTCGTGGAGCGCAAATTTCAGATCGAGCGTCCGGATCGCCCGGATTCCGCCCGGCGTCATGCCGTGCATAACGCCGGGTGCGATCAGGAACAGCATTCCGGGCGCGATCGCATAGCTTCGATCGCCCAGAACGAAGCTTCCCGCTCCGTCGACGAAATAGATGATCTGATAGAAGCTGTGTCGATGAAGCTCCAGACGAACGCCCGGCTTGTAATCGAAGCGGGCGGCCCAATGAATGTGCACCCCGTGACGTCTCATGCCATGCCTCCTCCTCCTCCTAATCGCATGTTTACGTATCGTCGCGACAAATGCAAATCTTTTCCCGATAAACCGGCCTTCTCGCCCGGAACTACAATAAAAGGGCAGCACACCGACAAAGGAGGAATTTCCCTTGATCATCAGCAGCCGTTTTCCGCGCTATACCGCTTTCGATCCGCTTGTTCCCGTATGGTGCCTGACCCCCGACGGCAAAGGCAGCTTCCATCGTTTCTTCGACACGTCGGCGGTCAGTCCTTCCGGCCGCTATGTCGCCGTCCTGCGGATGCCGCGGGAAGATCGCCTTCCGATGCCCGGACAAACCGCGGAGATCGTCCTGATCGACCTCCACGAAGGCGAAGAGCGCGTCGCGGCGCATACGCGCGGCTGGGAATCGCAGCTTGGCGCAAATCTCAATTGGGGACCGACCGATTCGACGTTGTATTATAACGATGTGGATACGGAAACCTGGGAGCCGATAGGCATCGAGCTCGACCCGCAGACCGGACGGACCCGGCGGCTGGAAGGCGGCATTTACAAAATATCGCCGGACGGCCGAACCGTTATTTCCGCTTGTATGAAACGGATGCGCCGCACGCAATTCGGCTACGGCGTCGTCGTGCCGGACGAATTCGTGCCGCGCAATTCCGGGTTCCCGGACGACGACGGCCTCTATGCGACGGACGTCGCGACGGGAGCTCGCACTTTGCTCGTATCGCTGCGGCAGATCGTCGAGCGGGCCAAACCGGCCATCGATTGGGAGCGGTACGCGGACGGGGAATGCTACGGATTCCATTGCAAATTCAATCCGCAGGGGGACCGGATTATTTTTACGATGCGCTGGTTCCGTACCGATGAAGATCAGCCGTGGAACATGCTGCACAAGCATGCGTTGAAATTCTGGGTCGTGACGATGAAGCCGGACGGCAGCGATATCGCCGTCGCCGTAGGGCCGGAGCAATGGGATAAGGGAGGCCATCATATCAACTGGTTTCCCGACGGACGCAGGCTCTCCATGAACTTATGCCTGGACGGGGACAAGCGGTTGTATCTGACGCAGGTGAACGAGGACGGCAGCGGTCTGGCCAAAATAACGGACGTCTTCCCCGGCTCGGGCCACCCTACCGTCCATCCGAACGGCAGACATATTCTGACCGATGCCTACGAGCAAGAGAAGGTCGCTTACGAGGACGGCACCGTGCCGCTCCGGTGGATTGATCTGGAACGCCGAACGGAGCAAATCGCGGTGCGCATCCCGGTCGCCAATCCGGGTACGCGCGTATCCCCGGCGCTGCGGGTCGATCCGCATCCCGCGTGGGCGCCCGACGATCGCCACGTCGTGTTCAACGGCTACGTCGACGGCACGCGCCGCGTCTTCCTGGCCGACTTCGGTCCTCTGCTGAAATAAGCGGAAGATCGTCTCTTAAGTCGAAGCAGTTGAGATTATCGATGGAAAAAGAGGGGCATGTATCTCCTTACGCTACAATGTACCCCAGAAAGTGACGAGAAGCTTCGCAGCTTATTCCGATTACTTTCCGGGGACCCCGAAGCGACATCCTGAAATGAGAATTGAAAACTCGTAAAGGGGTGATTTCAGGACCGTATGAGGCAGGCGCTTCGCTCTCCAGGAGATACATGCCCCGGTTCTATTCGACAATAATCACAGTTGCTCGAAAGACTTAAGAGACGGCCTCCATTTCAGCCTATTTAGCCGAGTAAGCGGCGTTCATCTCCTCGATCACCTTCTGGTAGTCGGCATCGGCCTTCAGGCTGTCCACGTAACGGTCCCACGCCTCGATCGGCTCCTGGCCCATAATGATTTTCGTTTTGAGATCGTTCATTTTCTTCGTATAGTCCGGTCCGATCTTAAGCCACGTTTCGGAGATCAGGCCCACGCTCGGATCGTCGACCGAATGCTGCGTTCTCTCGTCCACGATCGTCTTGTTGCGTTCGAACACTTCCTTCGGCATGCCCGTGCGGTAAGCCCACAGATAAGGATCGGAGCGCTCGAAGATTTTGCCGAAGGAGCTCTGCGAGACGCTGTCCTTGAACGCCTGCTCGGTCGCGTTCTTGAAGCCGTCCTCGCCGACCGTGTAGTGGACCCCTTCGATCCCGAAGCAAGCCAGCGCGAAGCCTTCCTCCGACGCCCCGTAATCCATCAGCTCCAGAATCTTCTTGAGCTTGTCTTCCGGCACGGACTTCGGAACGAGGAACACGCCGCTGAAGCCGGGAGAGGAAGGCGCATAGGTGCCTGCCGCGGATTCCAGATAGCTGAGCGGCAGGAAGTTGGCTTCCGGATCGGTCTTGATCAATTCCGCCTGCACCCGCCAGATCGCTTCGATCGTATTCGGATAAATGCCGACTTTGCCGGTTTTCGCCAGATCCTCGGACTGCGTTTCCTTCATGATCGGGTAATCGGCCGGCATGTAACCGGCGGCGTATACTTTGCGAAGCCACTCGATCCCCTCGCGCGTTCCGGGTTCGAACGTCGTATCGATCAGCTTGCCGTCGGCTTCCTTCCACTTGCCGTTGCTGCGGTTCAGCACGCCTTCCGCCCAGCCCAGATCGTTGCGGGGCAGCAGCGGAATCGTATCGGCGGCGCCGTTGCCGTCGGGGTCCTGCTCCGCGAACGCCTTCATAACCTCGAACAAATCGTCCAGCGTGCGCGGCACCTCCAAATTCAGCTTTTCCAGCCAGTCCTGGCGCACGATCGGGAGCCACGGTCCGCCATGAGACGGACGAACGGACGGAATCACGTAGTTTTTGCCGTCGATCTTCGTTTTCTCCCAAGTGGATTCGGGATATTCCATCAGATGGGGATAGTCCTTCAGATAAGGAGTCAGATCCCAGAAAGCGCCCTGCTTGATCATCTGACGCATCAGCGAGTTGTTGAAGTCCAGCACTTTAACCAGGTCGGGCATGTCCCCGGAAGCGAGCACAAGATTGATCTTGTCTCCGTAGCTGTTGGGGGACGTCCACAAAATATTCAGCTTCGTGCCGGTTTTCTTCTCGAACTCCAGCAGCACCGGATTGTCCGGTCCCGGAGCCTCCGGCGTATTGAATTCCGTAATGATGCTGATCTCCACCGGCTTCTCGTCCGCTCCCGCGGAAGTCTGGCCGGCCGATCCGGTCGGGGAAGCGGAGTTGGAGCCGCAGCCGGCAAGCAAAGTCAGGGCCAGCCCCCCTGCCAGCATCGTTCTCAATCGTCGATTCGTGCGCTTGTTCATGAAAATAAACCCTCCCTGTTTGTTATCCGACTAACCTTTGATCGAGCCGAGCATAACGCCTTTGGCAAAATGCTTCTGAAGCATCGGGTAGATCAGCAGAATCGGCGTCGTCGCGACGACGACCGCCGCCATTTTCAGCGTCTGCGCCGGCAATTGCCGTTCGTTCATCAGCTCCGCGGCCCCCGAGCCCTGCGACGAGGTGGAAGATTCGATCAGAATGTTCTGCAGCAAAATCTGCAGCGGCCATTTCGTCGGATCGTTGATGTACAGAACCGCGTTAAAATAAGTGTTCCAGTAGCCCACGGCGTAGAAAAGCCCGAACGCCGCCATGGCGGGCAGGGACAGAGGCAGTATAATACGGAAGAAAATGCCGACATCGTTGTACCCGTCCACCATCGCGGCTTCCTCCAGCGCGGGCGGAATGCTGTCGAAGAAGCTTTTCATCAGGAAAACGTACCATCCGCTGCTGAGCGCGGGCAGGATCAGCGACCACAGGTTGTTGATCAAATGCAGATCCCGGACAAGAATGTAGTGCGGGATGATGCCGGGACTGAACAGCATCGTGAACAGCACCATCAGCATAAGCGGCTTGCGGATTTTCAGCCTTTTGCGCGACAGTCCGTAAGCCAGCGAAGCCGTCACCATCAAGCTAAGTACGGTGCCTGCAGTCGCCAGGAACGCGCTGACCCCGGTTGCCCGGAGATAGGAATCCGTCGACAGAATGTATTTGTAGGACAGAATCGACCACTTCTCGGGAAACAGCACGAACCCTTGCTTCGCGATATACTCGGAGGGATCGGTAAAAGAAACGACGAATACGTAATACAGCGGAAACAGCGTCGCCAGCCCGACCAGAATGAGCAGGGTAACGTTGACGACGTCGAACAGTTTGCTTTCTTTCACTAGTACAATCCCTCCTCCCCGTATCGCTTGGCCAGCTTGTTGGCCCCGATCACCATCAGCAGGCCGATCACGGACTTGAACAAGCCGACCGCCGTGCTGTAGCTGAATTGCCCCTGCTGAATCCCGTTGCGGTACACATAGGTTTCGAATACGTCCGCGACGTCGGTGACCGCGCTGTTCATCATCAGAAACACCTGCTCGAAGCCGACGTCCATAATGCTGCCCAGGCGCAAAATCAGGAGCGTAACGATTACGTTGCGGATGCCGGGAAGCGTGACGTGCCAAATCTGCCGAAGCCGTCCGGCTCCGTCGATTCTGGCCGCCTCGTGAAGCTGGGGATCGATGCCCGCCATCGCGGCCAGGAAGATGATCGTTCCCCAGCCGGTCTCCTTCCAGATGCTCTGCGCCGTGAGCAACTGCCAGAAGATGCCCGGATTGGTCAGAAAATTGTACGGCTCCCGTCCGAATTCGACGAGCAGCTTGTTGACGATGCCCCCGCTCTGGGACAGCAGCAGGAAGGTGATGCCGGAAATAATGACCCACGACAGAAAGTGGGGCAAGTAGATCACCGACTGAATTACCCGCTGGAACCTCTTCAGGCGCAATTCGTTCAGCATAAGGGCGACAAGGATCGGCATCGGAAAATAAAACACGATGTTCATCATGCTGATCACCATCGTATTGCGGAAGATGATCAGGAAATCCGGGTTGTTGAACAAGGTGGCGAAATGCTCGAACCCGACCCACGGGCTCTGCCAAAATCCCAAATACGGCGAATATTCCTGAAAGGAGATGACGATTCCCCACATCGGCACATATTTGAACAGCAGAAAATACAGAAACCCCGGTAAAATCAGCGCATACAGAAATAAATCCTTGCGTATGCCGGTTACAACCTTCATTGCTTCTTTCCTCCTAAGCCGTTACTCCGGCGTGTGCAGCTCTCGGTATTGGCCAGGCGTCATTCCTTCATGCTTCTTGAACGTCCGGTTGTAATAAGCGGGCTGATAGCCGACCTGCGCGGCGATGTCGCTTATTTTCAACTGCGTGCCGATCAGCAGCTCCTTGGATTTGTTCAACCGCAAGCGGGTCAAATAATCGATGAAATTGATGCCGACGATCTGCCGGAAGCTTGCGCTCAGCTTCTGCGGGTAGGTGCCGAACCGATCGGCGCAATATTCCAGCGACAGATCCTGCATGTAGTTCTCCTGCATCAAAGCGACAACCTTCTCCACGGCCTGCTTGATCTTCAAATCCCGCAGCGACTGCATCTCGTCCATGAACGGCGCCAGCACCGCCGCGTTAAACCACGCCAGCATCGCCGAAGGCTCGCGAATTTGCAGCAATTGCTCGTACAGATTGGCGCCTTGGTACAGCTGCTGCGGATTGCAGCCCATCTGGGTCATCGTAAACTGGACGTTGCCCAGCAGCTGCAGCATGCCCTGCTGGATGGCGAACTCGTTGGACGACTTCGCCCGCAGCGCTTCCACGAAAGCCTGCGCATGCTGGAACACCTGCTCCTCCGCGCCCGACTGCAGCGCCTGGACGAGCATATTGCCTTCCAGGAAAGGATAGACCGGAACCGGCTCGCCTTCCCCGCGCGGCATCGCTTGCTCCGCGTCGATAATGGAATCGTCGGCTTCGAGATTCCGGTGCCGCATCGCCTGGCGGGTGTCCTCCAAAATAATGGACAGATGCTTGACCGACGCGGTCACCCGGCTGACGCCCACAATTCCTTGCAGCTTCAAATAGGTTTGCAAAGGCTCGATCAAGGCGCGGCCGAATTCGGACATCGCGGCTTTGATCCGCTCGTTCGCGCAGTCGTGCGCATAGGAGAACAGCACGCCGATGGTCAAATCCTGAAAGTTGATCACCGACGCGGACGTCGCATCGTCCGGCTGCCGCTGCCGCAGCATTTCCTCCACGATGTTGGCCGCCGCGAACGTGATCAGCCGATCGTCGCCTTGCGTGCGGTTGCCGTAGCGATCGGCAAATCCGTACAGCTCGATCAGCAGCATCGAATACCGCGCATGGTCGAAGGGCAGGTCGAATTGCTCATATTGCTCGCGGATTCGATAATCCGGCAGCGCGTTGAGGTGCCCCTGCGCCAGCTGCAGCACAAACCCTTCCCGCAGGGCGGGCAAAGCCTTCTCCAGCCTGGCTTGCATATCCGTCCTCTCGCGCAGCAGGTAGTTCCACCTGGATTCGATAAAATGCACCTCGTTCTTTCTGGACGACTCCGCCACAGGCTGATCGTGCCCGAACAGCTTCGTTAAATGGAGAAGCGGCCGGTACAATTGCTTGGAAGCGAACCACGACAGGACGAAGGCGATCGCAAGCCCGAGCAGTCCCGCGATAAGCGGCAGCTTGAACACGCGCTCCACCGGCTTGATCAGATGGGACAACGGCGTGGCGCAGACGTACAGCCATCCCGTGCTCTTCAATTGTCCGTACGTCACTACGTATACCTCTTGTCCGGACGAGTAGGAGAAGGAGCCGGTCTGCTCGTTCCGATTGCGAACCTCTTCGAGGATCGAGTCTTCCAGCTCCGCTCTCCCGGCAGTCCGTTCCGAGGCGTTGGCGACCAGATAACCTCGACTCTCCTCATGAAGGAACGCGACTCCTTGACCGGGCGGGCTGAGCTGTTCGAGCAGCGAGGCGATCTCGCGCTTGTTCAGCTCCACGAGGAGAGCGCCGTACGAAGGATCGCTCAGCACGGGCACCTTCTGCACGAGCGACACGTTCAGGCTGTCCCCGCTCGCCTCCGGACTCGCCGGACGGTCCGTCCAGAAGATGATCTGCTGCTGCTCCAGCAGCGGAAGATAGCGCTCCCGGTAGAGCTCCCCGGCAAGCGAACGGCTGCCGTTCTCCCCGTCGATCAGCAGCCCGCCGCCCTCCCTGAGCAGCAGCGAGACTTGATGGATCAGCGGATCGGATTGCTTCATAACGACCAGTTGATTAAACAAATCCAGCGTGTAGCGGACGTCCTGGCCGATGGAGTGATTTTGCAGCTCCATCATGAGCGGATTGTACGCCCACTGGTTCACCGTCATTTTCAGTTGCGCGAGCTCGGCATCCACCCTTTCCGATACTTGCTCGTACTGAAGCTTCTGCGTTCTGCCGACCTCGCGTTCGATTTCGCGGGTGCCATTGTAATAAGTAAGGATGGCCAGCAGAATTAACGGAATGCTTGAGATGAGCAGCGTGATGATTAAGCTTTTGTGGAAGAAGCTGATCTTGCTTTGAGTTTTGACGACCTTCATCGCTTCGTATCCCTTCCCCCGTCTGCTTACCTCACACTATAAGAGGGCGGGTTATTGCAGACAATTGGACATTTTTATTGCGGTTCCGTTTACGGATTGGACATTTTTCTTCGCGTCCGTTGGACTTTCTCCGCGGCAGGCGGCCCGGCTATTGCTTCATTATAAGCGGTGGCGGAAACGGCAAAAAGCGCTTAAGAACGGAAGCTCCGTTTCTTAAGCGCTTTGGACCGGCCGGGCTATGGGGTTATCCTTCCTCGGCTTTAATCTTCGATCAACGCCTCCAGCACCTCGTCAATGACGCGATTCAATCCGATCATGCCGTTCCCCGCCACCCAAGTGGAGTTTTCGGCCATATGCACATGATTATTTTTGACCGCCTTCAAATTTCTCCACAGCACGTTGTTCTGAAGCTCCTTCAGCTCCGCCTCGCTCCCCTGTTCAGGGTAAGTCAGCATGAAAATGTGATCGGGATCGATTTCCGGCATCAGCTCCCACGAGAGCGTCGCCAATCCGAAGTTGAACTCGAGACCGTCCGTGTTCGGCGAGCTTAATCCCAGCCATTCCTGCAGCAGATTTTCCGTCCCGAACAGTTCGCCTTCATGCTCCTCGGCAATTTTGAAAATCTGCAGCTGCTTGTCGCGAACACGCATGATCGCCACCGTCTGCGTATTGACTCCCGCTTCGGCCAGCTTGTTTTTAGCCTCCTCAGCCTTCTTCTTAAAGGCTTGAACGATTTCCTCGGCTTCCGCCTCTTTGCCGAAAAGCGCGGCCGTCTCTTTAAACCATTCGATCTTGTCGGACGGAAAATCCTGCAGCACCGTAGGGGCGATCTTGCTCAGCGAATCGTAGACCTCGGCATGCCAGCCGGCATGAGCGATAATCAGATCCGGTTGAGCGGCAAGAATCGCCTCCAGGTTCGGCTCCGAGCCGTCTCCAAGCGGCTCCGCTCCCTGAAGCCTGTCCTTCAGATACGGCGGATAATTCAAACCGTCCATCGTGGCCACCGCAACCGGTTGGATTCCCAACGACAGCAGATGATCGATCGGCATATAGTTCAGTACGACAATCCGTTGGGGATTGGCGGGAATCGCGATCTCGCCAAGCGAATGCCGAACCGTCCTCAGAGCAGGCTCCTGCTCGTCCGTTTGCGGAGACGCGCTCGGGGCGGTCGTTGCGGATGACGAAGCCTTGTTGTTCTCTCCTCCGCAGCCCGCCAGGACCAATACGAACGATAGCAGTATGGCGGCTGCCAATCCTCCCCTTCCGCTTTTTGCAGTCAAAAACCCGTAAAACCGCATATCTCTACCCTCTCCTTTGAACTTATCAATCTCTTCGATTGATAATGATAATCATTTCTAGTTGAAGACGGAATAGAGATTTCAATCCCGGGCTTGTACTATTGTATCGTCAGCATACGCAGCATGTCGTCCACAATCCATTCATGCGACATAGGATTGTAGCCGCCCCAACGGCGGCCGTCCGCCAGATACGCCTGTCTCTTCCTTACCGAGGTCAATTCGCTCCAGGGCTCGCGGTGCAATAACGCGGACCACTGCTCGGCCGTCTCCTCCCCGTCGCCGATCACAAGCATATAATCCGCATCGTAATCCGCCAGCTCGCACTCGGCAATCATTTTGAAATGATAGATATCGGCTGCCCCTGCCGCCGGGGTCAGCGCCAGATCCCCGTACAGAACCGCGCCCATGTTGCGATTGCCGTAAACGGCAAGCCCGTCCCGGCCCAGCGCGACGATCGCGATCGAATCGGTTCCGATTTTGCGGGCAAGAAGCTCCCGGGCGGAGCGCGCTTTGCGGTCGTACTTGTCCAGCCAGAGCTCGGCCTCTTTCTCTTTTCCGGCGATTTCGCCAATCGTTCGCAGATGATCGCGCCATTCCATCGGATGGAACGGAATCGGATAAGTTGGCGCCAGCCGGTTCAAAGCCTCCAATTGCCGCCGGTCGTCGGATTCGAAGCACAAAATCAAATCGATGTCCCGATCCGCTATTCGGGAAAAATCGGGTACGGTTGTCCCCAACAGAATCGTATTGCGGAGATGATCGCCGATCGGGTAGGAATCGTGCATCAGCGTGGCGTAAGGCTCAACTCCCAGCGCCATGAGATGCCCCGTATAAGCGGTGGACAGCGATACGATTTTCCGTTGGGGCTTCCTCTCCCTCGCGAAGACGGTTGGGGACGCACCGATCTTTTCCTTGAATTTTCGGCTGAAATAGAACTCGTCGCGGTATCCGATCGTTTGCGCGATTTTACCGACAGAGAGGTTGGAAAAGGACAGCAGGCGCTTGGCATGCTTCATCCGAATCTCGTTCAAATGCTCGATCGGGCTTTTGCCTGTCCGGTTTTTGAAGATGCGGGAATAATAATTCGCGCTCATTCCGGCCATAGCGGCCAATTGCTCCCGGGTAATCTCCCGCATATAATGACGCTCCATAAAATCTGTCGTTAGAGAAACCGCCTGCGCCGCATCGCGTTTGTTCTCGACATCGTCCGCACGCTCCAGCACGCCGAGAACCATTTCCTGAAACCACAGGTTGACTCTCATTCGATCGAGCGGCCGACTTTTGCCGCGATACCCGTAAATTCTCTCCGCTATATCGACGAGAGCCATGAAATCCTGCAAGCATACAAGCGAAGGACCGACCCGGTCTCCCGTCCGAACGCTCCCGTCATCGGCCGCCTCAAAAACCCGGAAGGAGATGCGGTAAGCGAGCATCGTATTTGAAGTCGACAACGGGGAATTCGTCGTATAGAGACGATCCCCTGCGCCCATTAACAGCACGCTGCCCCGCTTCATCGGAATCGAGACGCGGCCTGCGAACCACCTGCCTTCGCCTGAAGCGACAATGAACAGCGCGGGAGAAAGCAGCTCGGCTCCGTCCATGCTTCGCAGCCCGACCGCATCCAGCGCCTGTATATCGATCAGTTTGAATAACAACGACTCCAATGAAAGCATAATGTCCTCCTCTTAAAGCATGCCATTTGCCTTGATTCGTTCTTCCCGGCGTTGATCCCATAATAAGCAAAAAACGCCCAAGAACGAAAGCACCGTCTCTTAAGCGCCTCTATGCATGCTTCGTTGCGATCCTGCGGCGTCAATGGAAAAATACGGACGGGGTGCCGACCGACGGGCGGCGATTGTCCGGCTCGGGAATCGCAGGTCCGGCGGTTCGGCATCGGTCGGATGCGGTCAACGCGTCTGTCCGATCGCCTGTTTGACTTTGCGGTCCGAAGGAGGCGCGCCCGTCAGCCGCTTGAACATGCGGCTGAAATAATAGGGATCGTCTATGCCGACCCGCCTGGCCACTTCCTTGATCTTGATCGGAGAGCGCTGCAGCAGCTCCAGCGCGCGCTCGACGCGCAGGCCCATCATATATTCGAAGGGCGAGCGGCCCGTGTACTTCTTGAACACCCGCGAATAATGCTCCGGGGTCAGACCGGCCAGCGAGGCCAATTGATCCCTCGTGATTTTCTCCTGCAGATGGCCTTCCATATAGACGATAGTGGCATCGATCGTGTCACGCGATATGGCTCTCCTCATGACGGTGAATCGCCTCCTGATCCCATTCATTATCATTGATAATCATTCTCAATAATATTGTAGTGGAATCGGCGGAGATTTGCAAACAAAAATACCTCGCGCCCGGCCTCCGGTTCAATCGGCCGGATGCCGGGCGCGTCGCCTTACGATGAAATTTTCCAGCCGCTTGCCTGCTGCTGCAGGTCCCACAGTCGCTTGTACAAGCCTCCGGCGGCCAGCAGATCGTCATGGCGGCCCTGCTCGACGATCCGCCCCTCGGACAGCACCGCGATGTTGTCGGCCCCCTTCACCGTCTTCAGCCGGTGGGCGATGGCAATGACCGTTCTCCCCTGCACGAGCCGGTCGATCGCCTGCTGGATCGACGCCTCGTTCTCCGGATCGAGCGAGGCGGTCGCTTCGTCCAGCAGCACGATCGGCGCGTCCTTGAGAATCGCCCGGGCGATGGATATCCGCTGCTTCTCTCCGCCCGACAGCGTGCTGCCCCCTTCTCCGACCAGCGTGTCGTAGCCGTCGGGAAGCTTCAGGATGAATTCGTGGCAGCACGCCTGACGGGCGGCCTCCACAATCTCCTCCATCGTCGCGTCGCTCTTGCCGAAGCGGATGTTGTTCGCGATCGTGTCCTGGAACAGATAGACGTCCTGGAACACCATCGACACTTTGCGCAGCAGCGCTTCCGGCTCCATGCTCCGGACGTTCTCGCCGCCCAGCAGCACCTCTCCGGCGTCGGGATCGTAGAAGCGGGCGATCAGCCGCAGCACGGTGCTCTTGCCGCTGCCGGAAGGCCCGACGAGCGCCGTGAAGGAACGAGCCGGAATCGCCAGGCTGACGTCCTTCAGCACCGCCTTCTCCCGATAGCCGAACGTAACCCGTTTCAGCTCGAGCTCATGCCGGTCTGGAGGCTGCCGCTCCCCGGTCATAACCGGCTCCTCGAGCAGCTTGACGATCCGTTCCCCCGCCTGCTCGTGGTAACGGAATTCCGCGTAGCCGGCCAGCGCGGACGTTAACGGATCGAAGAGGCGCGAGCCGACGATCAGGAAAGAGACGAACGCGATGATATCGAGCCGGCCGCCCAGCAGCAGGTGCACGCCGACCACGATCATCAGCGTCAGTCCGGCGCGAACGAAGGCGATCGCGCTGAGCACGATCGGCCCGAGCAGGCCTTCGAGGCGAATGCTGCGCCGCATCAGCTCCTTGAACGAACGCTCCAGCCTCGAAAACCGCTCTCCAGTCAGATTGTACGCCTTGATGACGCGAATGCCGTTCAAATATTCCTGCAGCCGGTTGCCCGCATCGACTTTCGCCCGCATATGGGCCGCGCCCAGCCTGCGCTGGAAGCCGGTCGTCAGCAGCACGAGCGCGGCCGCCGCCGGCAGCGCCGCGAACAGCGAGAGCGCCATTCGCCAGTCGAGCAGCGACAGCCCCGCCAGCGCGACCACGGGCATGACGAGCGCGCCGACGATTTGCGGCACGAGGTGGGAGATGCCGTGCTCAAGCATCGTAAAGTCGCCCATCATCATGTTGGCGAGATCGCCCGGGTCGCGCCTGTTCAAATAACCGAGCGGAAGCCTGCGCAGATGCTCGGCCAGCCGCGCGCGTCCGTCCGCCGCCGCGCTGTACGCGTTGCGGAATTGCGAGCGGTACGCCGGAACCTCGAACGCGTACAGCAGCAGCAGCGACGCGCCCATCAAGGCGCATACCCACCACAGCCGCGCCGTATCGAGCGCCGTCCCGGGAAACGCGAACGGCTCGTAGACGAGCCGGGCCGCCTCCACCAGCAGCGCGAACGGAAGAACGCCCGCCAGATTGGCCAGCGTCGTATAAATGACCGGTTTGACCAGGGAACGGGGATTACCCGCGGTAATGTTGCGCAGCATGCCCATTGGCCTTCTCCTCCTCTCTGTCCGAGCCGAGCTGCCATTGATTCGCATCCGTGTACGCGCGCCACATCCGTTCGTAGATTCCACGCGCGGCGATTAGTTCCGCATGCTTCCCCCGCTCGGCAATCCGGCCCTCGTTCAGGACGAGGATGAGATTCGCGTCGCGGATCGTCGCCAGACGGTGGGCGATGACGATGACCGTCTTGCCCTTCATCAGCTCGCCTAACGCGAGCTGCATCTCGTACTCGTTCTCGGGGTCGGCGAACGCCGTCGCCTCGTCCAGCACCAGAATCGGCGAGTTCTTCAAGATCGCCCTCGCCACCGCGATTCGCTGCTCCTCCCCGCCCGACAAGTACACGCCGCCGTCGCCGATCCGCGTCTCGTAGCCCTGCGGCAGCTTGCCGATAAACTCGTGGCACTGCGCGGAGCGCGCCGCCGCGTATACCTCCTCCGGCGTCGCGTCCGGCCGGCCGACGGCGATATTGCCGTAGATCGTATCGTAGAACAGAAACGTGTCCTGGAACACGAACGCCACCGTGTCCATCAAGTCCGCGGCCGCCATCTCCCGCACGTCGACGCCGCCGATGCGAATCGCTCCCGCCGACACGTCCCAGAAGCGCGGCACGAGATTGGCTACCGTCGATTTGCCGGCGCCCGAAGGGCCGACGAGCGCGGTGACCTCGCCCTGCCGGGCTGTGAAGGAGATGTCGGCAAGCGCTTCGCTTGCCGCCTCATCCGCGCCGTAAGAGAAGCTTACCCGATCGAAGGAGACGTCGTAGGAGGAGGGCTTCCGCGGATGCTCCGGCTCCGGCACCGGCCGCTCCTCCAGAATGCGGTCGATGCGCTCGACGCCCTCGCGGATATCCCGCAGCGTCGAGGTCAGAAACATGATCTTGAACATCGGAGCGGAGATGCCCGGCGCCATGATCAGGAAAAACAGCAGCACCGACGCGAAGGCGACGCTGCCCGGATCGCGGGACAGCAGGAACACGCCGACCGGCAGAACAAAAGCGGCGAACGAGACGAGCACGACCTTGAAGATCAGAAACCCGTTCTGAAATTGGTCGGTATACTTCACGCAATAATCGCGGTAATGCATCATGTCGGCGTAAAACTTGCGGAACGAATGCACCGTCTGCCCGAACACCTTGACCGCCGGCATGCCGCGCACGTACTGCACGGCCGAGCCGCTCAGCCGTTCCAGGGAATCGTAGTATTTCTTCACGTTGTCCTGCGTCCCCGGGCCGCTCATCAGCCGCATCTGCACGGCGAAGGCCAGAAAGATCGGCAGGATGCAAGCGAGCGCCAGCCAGACGTTCAGCGTCAGCATGATCGAGATCATCAGCAGCGTCGTCGCCGCGACATGAACGAGATCGGGCAGCTGGTGCGCCACGAACGTCTCGACCTTCTCGACGTTCTGCTCTAGCGTTTTCTTGACCGCGCCCGTCGACGTTCCGTTCAGCCAGCCGAGCGGCAGTCTGGCGATGTGCGCGGACAGCTTGACCCGCAGACCATACAAAATGCGGAAGGCCGCGGCGTGCGACGCCAGGCCGCCCGAGTACGTCAGCGCCAGGCCGCCGAGCAGCCCAAGCAGGGCGAACAGCCCCCAGCGGGTCATCCAGGCGCCGTCCGCGCGGGCGGGCTCGGCCGCGTGCTCCAGCAGCTCTCTTAAAATAAAATAGACGGAGGCGTAGGGCACCAGCGACGCGACCGCGCTGAGCGCCGACAGCAGGCCGGAGACGATCAGCAGCCCCCGCTTCTCCCCCGCGATCTCCAGCATTCGGGCAAGACCCGTTTTCTTTCGCACGTCTTCTCCTCCTTCTTCTCTGCGACCTTGCCGCGCGCAGGCTTACGAGGCGGGCGCGGCAAGGTCGGCGATCGCGTCCAGCAGCCGCTCCTTGCCGATCGGGCTGAAGGACATATCGTAATACTCTTCGTTCGGAAGCTTATACACGTGACCGCCGCGCACGGCCTTCAGGTTTTGCCAGACGACGCTGCCTTCCAGCTCCTCCTCCGTCCCCGCCATGTATTGCAGGAAAATACGGTCCGCGTCGATGTTCGTCAAGCCCTCGAGGCTGATCGTCTCGCCCCATCCTTCCGCGGGAACGCCGGGCGCGCGCGGCAGCTCCAAGTCGGCGTACAGCATATCTCCCAGTCCGGTGCCGCTGAAGACGCTCAGATTGTTGGGGAACGCTACGACAACGGCAAAGCTGTCTTCTCCGGCCTCGGTCCTGATCCGCTCTCCGATCGCCTTCGCCTTCTCGTCGTAAGCCTTCTGCCACTGCGCAGCCTTCTCCTCTTGACCGAGCGCCGCTCCAAGCTGCACGAGCCGGCCGCGCCAGCCGGCGAAGGACAACGGATCGTCCTCGATCACGAACACCGGCGCGATCCGGGTCAACTGCTCGTACACGTTGTCGAACATCGCGCTGGAGACGATCAAGTCCGGCTTAAGCGCCGTAATCTGCTCCAGGTTCGCTTCGCCGCTCGCGTAGTTGCCGACAAGCTGCGTCTCTGTCAATTCCTCCTGCAAATACGCCGGCGTCCCGCCGGGCTTCAGACTGTCCTGATTGGCCGTGCCGACCGGCTTGAAGCCGAGCAGCAGCAGCTCCTCCGTCGCGCCGGAAATATCGACGATTCGCTGCGGCGCGGCCGGAATTTCCGTCTCGCCCTTCATATCCTTCACCCGGCGCAGCTCGCCTGGCTGTCCGGACGATTCGGCCGGCGACGCTTGCCCGCTTGCCGCCGGCCCTTCCGTCGCCTGTCCTTCCGCCGTCTGTCCGCCGGCCCCCGCAGACGACTGCGACGGCGCCGCCGACGATTCGCCGCTCTCCCGATTCGCGCATCCCGCCGCTCCGAGCGCCGTCAACAGGATCAGCGCCGCGATCCCGATGTATTTGCTCCGTTTTTTCTCCATGTCCGCTCACTCCTGTACGTTAATTCTGTCTCAATGAGAAACATTATCACCGTAGAGGAAGCTTCGTCTCCCCGCAGACGGATTATTTCGGCGGTTATACGGAGCTTTTTCCGCGAACGAGCAGCGTATGGGGCTGGATGCCGTATTTGTTGCGGAAAGCTTCGGCAAAGTGGCCGGGATTCGAATAGCCGACCGCGCAGGCCGCCTCGCCGACGTTCATCCCGCCCTCCTCCATGCAGCGTCTCGCGTGCTCCAGCCGCATCTCCCGCAGCACGCCGAACACGGTGTTGCCGAACACCTCCTTAAAGCCGAGCTTAAGCTTGTTGTCGTTCAGCCCGACAAGCCTGGCCAGCTCCAGCAGCGCCGGAGGATTGACCATCCTGTCGAGCAGAACGGCTCTGGCCCGTTTGATTTTGTCGAGATCGTTGCCGCGCAGCACGGATTTCGTCCGCTGCCCGCCTTCGGACGCGTAATACTGGCGCAGGCTGAGCAGCAGCAGCTCCATCGTCTTGCTCTCCATATAAAGCCTCTTTAACGTCTCGTTCCGCGCCTGGCCCGCCAGCTGCCGCAGCACCTCGCCGATCTCCGGGGTGATCGGACGGTTCGCCGCATGGAACGTCCGGCCCTCCGGCAGCCGGGGAACGGGCGACGCCTCCCCGTCCATTCCCGCCCTGACGTACTCGCGGAAATCCTCCTCCTTCATGCGAATGCCGAGAAAGCACATCTCCCTGCCCGGCTCGTGCTTCATCGAGGCGAGCACATCCTTCATCAGCAGCAGCTGCCACTCGTTCGCCCGGATCTCGACGCGCTGGCCCGCGACTTCGAAGACGCCGCCCCCTTTCAGACAATAGTTCAATTCCACCAGCGAATCCGTCCCCTTGAACGTCGTAATCCGCTCGGCGAACATCCGGTACTCGGTGATGCACAGCTCCAGCCCGCCGCGAAGAATCATCCGTCTGACCTCCCCCGCGCCCACATGCTCCGGAAGCCGCAGCGTCTCCATCGTCAGATCGCGATCGTCGTCGATCATGTCCAGGCCGGGCTTGTATTGGTAAAAATGCTGATGCATATCGCGGTGTTCAATATGGACCATCATGGCCTCCTTGTATTGAATCTTTTCTTCGGTTATAATTGATAATGATTATCATTATCTATTGTAACAGCTAACCGGGTCTGCCGAGAAGAAGCAAATGGGCTCACGGGAAAAAAACTCCGTCGTGCGGCCTGCGCTGCCGGAGGACGATCCGGAAATGCGAACGATAAGGAGGCCGGATCCGATGTCCGCCGCGCAAATCTTAATTGTCGACGAGGAGAAACATACCCGCAGTACGCTAGGCCGATACTTGAAAAAGGAAGGCTTCCGCGTTCTGGAGGAATCGCACGGCCTAAGCGCCCTGCGGCGCCTGTTGAACCGAAGCTTCGATCTGATCGTGCTCGACATCGAGCTGCCGGGCATCAACGGACTGGAGCTGTGCCATATCATCAAGAGCGGGAGCGACACGCCGGTCATGTTCGTCACCGGAAGGGAAAGTGAGCAGGATGTGATCGGCGGCTTCCAGGCGGGCGCGGACGACTTCGTCGTCAAGCCGTTCAGCCCTCGCGAGGTCGTCTGCCGGATCAGCGGCATACTGCACCGCACGTCCGCGACGGCGAAGCGTACGCACAAGGCGACGGCCGTCAGCCCGATCGCCCTGCCCCGCCTGGGGATGGACCCGAGCACGCGCCGAGTGACCGCGGACGGAGCCCGTCTGGAGCTGACCGTAAGGGAATTCGAGCTGCTCTATTATTTGGCCGCCAACTTCGGCAAGCCGCTCTCGCGGCAGCAGCTGATCAAGAGCGTATGGCAGTACGCCTTCCGGAACGACTCGCGTACGGTAGACACCCACATCAAGCGCCTCCGGGAGAAATTGAACGCCGCCTCCCCCGGCTCCGGCGAAATCATCCAAACGGTCCGCGGCTTCGGCTACGGCTTGATCGATTCCTGAGCGCGGCTTCCTTCGCGGAAGGGACGAAAACCGATTTCTCCGCGCATACACGACAAAACGGCCCGGATGCATGCTCCGAGGCCGTTTGTTTTTGCGCTCTGTTACAGGAATAGCACGGCCGCGAGCGCCAGAAGCGCCGGCAGGCCTTGCGTGACGAGAATCGATCTCTTCGCGGTCGCGCCTCCGTAGGCCGCAGCCGTCAGCACACACGCCAGAAAGAAAATTTGCAGCTGGTGCCCGAACGCCGAAGCCGGATGAACGAGCCCCCAGATCAGGCCCGCGGCCAGAAATCCGTTGTACAGTCCCTGATTCGCGGCCAGCGCCTTCGATTCCTCCGCGAACTTCTCGGTCGTTCCGAAAATTTTCCTCGCTCGCGGCGATGTCCACATCCCCATTTCCAAAATCAAAATATAGATGTGCTCCACGGCCACTACGGCGACTAAAACCATTCCAATCCACGCCATCGACTTCCAGCTCCTCTTGTTCAACTGCTAACGAATGGTTACAGTTTAGCACGGGAGCGGAGCCCGCTTCCAGCTTTTTTCAAACGGAAACGGCGCCGAACTGGGCCTGGTGAAGGCGGCTGTAGACGCCTCCCGCGGCGATCAGGTCGCGATGGCGGCCCTGCTCGGCAATGCCCTCCTCCGTCACGACGACGATGCGGTCCGCGTCCTTGATCGTCGCCAGCCGGTGGGCGATGACCAACGTCGTCCGCCCTCTGGACAGCTCGGCGAGCGACTGCTGAATCGCCAGCTCCGTCTCCGTGTCCAGCGCCGAGGTGGCCTCGTCCAGAATGAGAATTGGAGGATTTTTCAGAAACATCCGCGCAATGGCCAGCCGCTGCTTCTGCCCGCCCGACAGCTTCACGCCCCGTTCGCCGATGACGGTGTCCAGTCCGTTCTCCTGGGCCTGGATAAACTCGTCGAGACGCGCCCGACGCGCCGCTTCCCAGATTTCCGCCTCCGCGGCGTCCAGCTTGCCGTACAGGATGTTCTCGCGAATCGTCCCGTTAAACAGGAAGACGTCCTGCTGCACAATCCCGATCTGCCGGCGCAGCGACTCCTGCGTCACCTCGCGGATGTCGACGCCGTCGATGCGGATCGCCCCCTCCTCAACCTCGTAGAAGCGCGGCAGCAGGCTGCACAGCGTCGTCTTGCCCGCGCCCGAAGGACCGACGAAAGCGATCGTCTCCCCTTTGCGGATCGTCAGGCTTACGCTCTGCAGCACCTTCTTCTCGCCTTCGTAACCGAAGCTCACCCGGTCGAACTCGACGTCGCTCTCGAAGGCCGCAAGCTCGCCCGCGTTCGGAGCGTCGGCCACGTCCGGCTCGGTGTCCATCAATTCCGTGTAACGCTTGAACCCGGCGAAGCCTTGCGGGTAATTTTCCACAATGGCGTTGATCTTCTCGATCGGCCGGAAAAACACGTTCGTCAGCAGCAGGAACCCGACGAACTCCCCGTAGGTAAGCTGATTCTGAATGACGAACCAGGTACCGCAGACCATGACGAACAGCGTGACGAACCGCATCATCATGTAGCTGATCGAACCGTTTTTGGCGATCAGCTTGTAGGACGTCAGCTTCGTCAGGCGGAAGCGCCCGTTGTTTTCGGCGAACCTCTTCTCCTCGAACGGTTCGTTGGAGAACGCTTTGACGACGCGAATGCCCCCTACGTTGTCCTCGATGCGGGCGTTGAAATCGCCGATGTCGCGGAACAGCTGATGAATCGCCTTCGTCATTTTGCCGTTGAAGTACGCGACGACCCAGATGATCGCCGGAACGACGATAAAGGTCATGACGGCCAGCTTCCAGTTGATCGCCAGCATAAGCGCGAAGGAGCCGGCCAGCGTCATGACCGCGATGAACAGGTCCTCCGGCCCGTGATGCGCCATCTCCCCGATCATGTTCATATCGTTGCTCAGACGCCCGACCAGGTGCCCGGTTTTCGTATTGTCGAAAAAGCGGAACGACAGCTTCTGAATATGCGAGAACAGCTTGCGCCGCATGTCCGTCTCGATATTGATGCCGAGCGTATGGCCCCAGTAGTTGACGATGTACATGAGCCCCGTATTGATCGCGTACAAGGCCACCAGGCCGACCGAAGCCCAGATGATCAGATCCCACTTGCCTCCCGGAAGCAGATCGTCGATAAACGCGTTCACGGCCATCGGGAACGCCAGCTCCAGCAAGCCGGCAACAATCGCGCAGCCGAAATCGAGCATGAACAATCCTTTATAAGGACGGTAATAAGCAAAAAAACGTCGAATCAAGTTTCCCTCTCTCCTCCCGCGCAGATCCACTCTGATCTCCGCCAAATCCGATAATGATTCTCAATATCAAAGTGATTGTAGCAAAAAGGAGAGAGAATGGAAATGGAGCATTTCTGAAAATAAGATGGACAATCATCGAAAAGGCGCGGAGTCTAGAAAAAGAGCGCCGATATCCGCTAACGCCGGACAACAGTCGAAGGGAGAATAATCCGAAGGAAATTGCCGCACAATACCACTGGAGTAAATCTATTCCACGGTGCGAAAATGCGGCGAACGCGAAGACAGTGGCTGAACCGCCCGTGAACGATGAGAGGGCGGAGATTGCCGATGAAGAAGAGAGAACCGGAAGCGTCCGTTCCTCCCGCGGACGAAGATTATCCGAAGTCGCCGCTGCTGCGGCCCCGGCTGGAATGGTTCAAGGCGAAGCTGGACGGCTGCTCGGACGCGGTTTTTTATTCTTTTGTCGCCGGGAACGGCGTCCATTGCGCGCTGATTTATTTGAAGGGCATGTTCGATTATCGCAATGTCGAAGAGAACCTGCTGACTCCTCTTCTCTCCGAAAGCTTCGAGTCCGGCGAGGAGCTGTTCCTGTTTTTTGCCGAGCATCGGGTTCCGCTGGCCGGCTGCGAGGAGTTGAGCGATCCGGCCGACGCCGGCCTTGCTCGCCTGATGGACGGGTGCGGCCTCTTGATCGCGGAGGGCGAACGCAAGCTGCTGGCGCTTCCTTTTCCCCAATTCGAAAAAAGGGCGATCGAGGACGCTCCCAACGAATCGGTCATCCGCGGCCCGCGCGAAGCGTTCGTGGAGAGCCTGGATACGAACGTGACGCTGCTGCGCCGCCGCATTCGCACTCCCCGTCTCAAGACGGAAAAGCTGGTGCTGGGCAAGGAAACGCGAACCGCGGTCATCCTCGTCTACCTGGACAACGTCTGCCCGCCCGAATTGATCGCCGAGATGAAGCGCCGCATTGCCTGCATCGATATCGACGGGGTTCTGGGCTCCAGCTACATCGAGGAATCGATCGCGGACAGCCCTTCCTCCCCTTTTCCGCAGCTGCAGTATTCCGAGCGCCCCGATACGGTGTCGGCCTCGGTGCTGGAAGGACGCATCGCCGTTCTTACGGACAATACGCCGATCGCCCTGCTGGCTCCGGTGAATTTCTATATGATGCTGCAATCCGCGGAGGATTACTATCAGCCCTTTATCGCCGCTACCTGGATTCGCTGGATTCGTTACGCTTTTCTGGCGACTTCCCTGCTGCTGCCTTCTTTCTATATTGCCATTACGACGTTCCATCCGGAAATGCTTCCCTTTAATCTGCTCGTCTCGGTCTCTTCCTCCCGGGAGATCGTGCCCTTCCCGGCATTGATGGAGGCGCTGATGATGGAAGTCGCCTTCGAAGCGCTGCGGGAGGCGTCCGTTCGCATCCCCAAATCGATCGGCCAAGCCGTCTCGATCATCGGTGCGCTCATTATCGGCACCGCCGCCGTGCAGGCCGGAATCGTGTCGGCCGCCATGGTCATCATCGTGTCCTTGACCGGCATCGCTTCGTTTATTATTCCGAACTTCGATCTCGGCTTGTCGTTCCGGCTCCTGCGCTTTCCGATGATGGTGCTGGCCGGGGCCTTCGGCATCTTCGGCATCGCCTGCGGCTTGATCCTGATCTACGTTCACCTGCTGAACCTGGAATCGTTCGGCATGCCGTACTTGTCGCCGGTCTCGCCGCAAATTTGGGGATCGTTCAAGGATACGCTCGTGCGCGCGCCCTGGTGGAGGATGCGCTCGAGACCGACGACCGCCGTTGTTCGCAACCGCAAGCGCGAAAGCGGGAATTTCCGCGCCTGGGCGCGCAGCAAAGGGGAATCGGAAGATTGAGAGCTTATCTCCGACTGGGGCGGGCCGCCGCCGCATGCGCCGTCCTGGGATTGCTTGCCGGCTGCTGGTCGTCCATCGAGCTGAACAACCGCGCCTTCATCAGCACGATGATCGTCGACCGCACGGACAAAGGTCTCGAGCTGACGCTGAACATTCCGCTTACCAGCCGGCTCATTCCCGGTCAGACGGGCGGCACGGGAGGCACAAACAAACAGCCGGTCGCCTTCGTGACGCGTACGGGAGCTACGCTGGAGGAGGCGCTGCAGAAAATCCAGGGAGATCTTCCCCGCAAAATCTCGTTCGGCCAGACGCACAGCATCATTGTCGGCAGTCGTCTCGCGGAGCAAGGCATCGCTCCGATCCTCGAGTTCGTCTCCCGCAATCCGTACCTGCGCCTGAACACCAGCCTGTTCATGGTCGAGGGCCAGGCGAAGGAAAAGGTGGCCAAATCGCCGGTCGTTTTCGAACGCTTTTTCGCTTCGGTGCTGAACGGCTACATTCGCAACCATCAAGTACTGAACACGACGGTCAAGGACCTGATGTACTCCTCCGCCAACGGCGGGGACGGCTTGCTCCCGATTCTGCGATTCGACGGCAAGGACGCTTCGCTGCCCGCGGACACGCCCCCGAGCGTCGGCACCGCCGGAGCGGCGATCCTTCTCGCCGGCAAAGTCGTCAAGCCGCGGCTTAATCCGGACGAAACGTCCTCCGCCCGCGCGATTCTGGCCCAGCTCAAGCAGTATACCTACAGCGTGAAATCGCCCACGGACGGCCAGGAAATGGGGTTCTATACGACCTCTCTCAGAACGGAGATCCATCCCTTCCGATCCGGCGGCAGGCTGGGCATTCTGATTCGCTCCTATTCCGACGCCGGAATTATAGGCTCCGATTCCACGATCGACTTGAGCAAGCAGGACAACATTCGATTGCTGCAGCGGGAAATCAAAAAATTCGCCGATTCGAGCACGATTTCCGTCGTCGAGAAAATCAAAACCTCCGAAGCGGACGTGTTTAACTTCGCGAGATACGTTTCCGTGCAGTACCCCAAGGAGTGGAACCGCATTCGCAACGATTGGAGAGCTTATTTCAAGAACGACCTCGACGTCCGGATCGATTCGATCATTTTGCTCAGAAGGGTCGGAGCGTCCACGGACTCCTACCGGGACAAATTTCTGAAAGGCGCGGCTGAGTCGAAAAGGGGGCAGGAGCGATGAGCGTCCGGTCGGTCACTCCGAATCAATTATTCAAGCTTTTTGCCATGCATCTGTTTACGACGATGATTGCCTTCATGCTGGGAATCATGCTTCAAGCCAGCTACTATAACGCGCCTCTGGGCATTGCGCTCGGCTCGCTGCTCGGGCTGGCGTTCGCGTTCTTCGCCTGCAGGCTGGGCCTGCGCCGGCCCGACCGCTTCTTCGTCGATTACGGGGCGGAAATCGTCGGAAAATGGCTGCATTACCCGCTTCTGCTGTTCCTGGCGGCGTCCAATCTGCTGATCGGCATCATCAACTTCTGGGAGCTGCAGGATTTTCTGATTCAGTTTTATTTGGTCAACACGCCTCCGTGGGCGATCGTCGCCTTGTGCGGGCTGTGTATCGCTTATACGGTGCGGTTCGGAGTCAATTCGGTATTCAGGGCGGCGGAGGGCATTTTCCTGATCAGCCTGCTGTCGTTCCTGCTGATTCCCTTCCTGGTCGGAGACAGCTACAATTGGTTCGCGCTCCGCGGTCTGGCTACCCATTTCAATCCGCGGGAAGCGTGGCCGGCGGCCTATTACACCTTGTCCGTTTTCGGGGAGCTGTCCTTCGTCCTGCTCATCTTTCCGTACCTGTCGTCTCCGGCCGCAACGTTCCGCTCGCTCGCCGCGGCCGCCGCGGTCGCTTCGTCCGTCGTGCTGTTCCACACCGTTCCGCTGCTGCTGATCTTCGGTCCGGAGCTCAGCTCCAACCTCAATTACCCGGAGCTGGAGCTGCTTCGTTTTACGCGGAGCGGTTCCTTCCTCGAAACGCTCGATCCGGCCCTGATTGCGCTGTGGGTCATCAGTCTTTTCGTCAAGCTGGCGTTTATCGTATTCAACATTTCGCTGATCACGACCCGAATGTTCAAGCTAAAGGATATGAAGCCGTTCGTTTTTCCCATTACCGTGTTCATCTCGGCGTGCTCGCTCGTCGTCGTCAGATCGAACGTGCAGTTTCACAGCCTGATTACCGGCGGCATTCTGACCGTCTTCACAATCTCCGAGCTGATTCCGTTTCTCTACTACGTCGTGGACAGCATCCGCTTCGGCCGCGGCAAAAGAAAGGGGACCGCGGGCCGATGATCGCGATCCTGCTCGTCTACGCCGGAGTGGCGGCCGCGGAATGGCAGTATATGCGGAGCAAAAAACGCAAAACGAGCACGATCGTCATCATGCTCGCGTTTACCTTGACGCTGCTGTCGGCAAGCGAGGTTCTGTACTTGTTTGCCGATCGTTTTCAGCTGTCGATCGTCATCGAAGCCTTGTTCGGCTCGCTTGAACGGCGGATCGTCGGCAAGGGGACGTGATGTCGGGCTTGCGGCGATATTATTCCGCAATCTTGTCCGTCAGCATGTCGATCTGATGCTCGGTGGCGATCGGATCGTCGAAGAACAGGTCGTAGTAGGAAATTTTGTGCACCCGGTTATGTTTGACCGCATCGAGATTTTGCCAAATTTGGCTCTGCTCCAGCCGCTCCAACGTCTCGCGCCCCGTGTCCTCGGGATCGTACGCCGTCAAAATAATATGCGTGCCCGCAATCTCCGGCAGCTCCTCGAAGGAAACCGAATAGTTCCATTCATCCTTCCCGTCGAACATCTCCCTTACTTTCTCGGGAGGCTTCATCTGCAGCAGATTGTACACCACGTCCCCGCCCATATTGCGGTAGCCGTACACCTTCACGTCCTTCTGGAAAATGCTTAGAATCGTTACGGTCGCATCCGCGGGAACGTTGTCGGCCAGACGCTGCCTGGCGTTCTCCAGCTTCTCCTCGAACGAGGCGATCCACTTCTCCGCCTCCTCTTCCCTGTTCACCAGTTGTCCGAGCACGCGCATCTTGTCGATCACGCCGTTGTTCAGCTTCAGCAGCACCGAAGGCGCGATCTTGGAAAATTCCTTGTAGCTGTCGTCCCAGGTCGAGATGATCAGATCCGGCTTCATTTCGACGATCTGCTCCATCGATTCGGCGAACCCTTCCGTCCCCTCGGCGTCCCGGTAAGGATATTCGCTCAGCAAATATTGCGGATAACCGACCGGCCTGACGCCAAGCGCCAGCAGCTCTCCGTAGTACCAATCCGCCACGATGCGCTGCGGATCGACCGGAACGACCGACTTTCCGCCGGCATGCTCGAACTCCTTCGTTGCGGCCGCCGTCTGGCTCGGCGCGCTCTCCGCAGCGCTTGCCGCCGGGCTCGAAGCCGAGCCGCCCGAGGCGGAGGGCGACGCGGCCGGCGCGGATGAACAGGCCGACAGCATCAGCATCAAGCTGAGCGCGGCAGCCGCAACCATCGTCTTGCTTCTATTTGTTCCGAACATCGAATACTCCCCTTTTCCCGAGAAATGATCCGGCATGGCCAGTCCACTATCAGAATAAGGGAGGTTAACGCCGTATCCCATGGCGGTATCGTGCAATCGGATTGAACTTATTTTCCTGCAGTCGCCGGGCGTCATCTTGAAATGGCTTTTGAACGTTTTGATCAGATGGAACTCGTCGGAAAAGCCGCAGCTCCAGGCAATTTCCCTGAGCGTGGCATCCGTGCCGAGCAGGTGCGTTCTCGCAGCCTCCACCCTTTTGCGGATCAAGTATTCCTGCGGGCTGACGCCTTCCTGCTTCTTGAACAGCCGGCTCAGGTGGCCGGCGCTGACGTGAAACATCTCCGCCATCGCCTGCAGCGATACCGCTTCGCGATAGTGGCCGTCGATATGCCTCTTGACGAGCGCCACGACGTCGGGCCGCAAAATCTGCACGTTCCCCCGCTCCAGCTCCTCGTAAATCTCGCAGACGAACCGATAGAAGGCGGCTTTGCCGAAAAAACGCTGAAGCGGAGCCGGCCCGTTCCAGCGCTCGTGCATTTCCCTCAACTGTTCCACGAAAAAAATCGGATTCCGCGGCGCGAAGCCGTACAGCTCCCGAAACGGATTCACGACGCCAAGCAGCCGCCTCAGCTCCGTCTTGTAGAACGGCGGCTCCTCCGCTTTGTAATACAGCGCATAGCAATCGCATCTCGGCCCGGCCGCCCGAATGGACAGCCGCGTCCCCTTGCCGCCGTGAAACAGGCCGAACCTTTCCACGCTGTACAGCGTCTCGTTCAGCCGCACCTCCGCCGGTCCGCCGTACGAGCAGACGAACATGCTGCTTGGCATCCGGTACTCGTCGATCGGCTCTCCGGCCTCGATCGTCCACTGTCGGATATCCGCTACCGCCACGGAGGATTGCAGCCACACTTGAACCGCCTTGCCCAGCTCCTCCCGATCGGGCATACGTTCTGCCGGTCGTTTCTCCATCATTCCGCTCGCTCCTTCGCAAAGCCGAAACGGCGCCCCGGATCGGCGCCGCTTCGACTTGCTTTGACATAATTTGATTATAATTGAGATTGATTCTCAATGTCAAAGGGGAGGGACGAAAAAAGACGCACCGCAGAGGTTGACTGTTCCCCTGGGGGTCATCTTATGATGGTAACGAGGTGATGCGCTGTGCGGATTCAAGAAGTATGCAGCCGATTAAACACGACCAAGAAGGCCGTGACCTATTATATGGAGCAGGGGCTTATCCGCCCCGCCGTGCTGGATAACGGCTATCGCGATTTTAATCCGGAGGATGTGGAGCGGCTGCGCAAAATCATGATTTTGCGCAAGCTGGGTCTCGGCACGGCCGACATTAAGCAAGCGCTTGAGGAAGAGGAGGAGAGCGTGCTGCGCCGGATTCTCGTGGAGAACGAGCTGCGGCTGGCCCGCGATGCCGCCCGGCAGTCCATTCTGCGGCGGTTGAGCGAAGGAGCGGACTGGCGGGAGGCGGACGATTCGCTCCAGACCCTCGAACGGCAGGCCGGGATAATCGACAGGCTGCTGGACGTTTTTCCCGGGGGGTACGGCCAATTTATTGCGCTGCATTTCTCCTCTTTTCTCAGGGAAGCGATCGTCACGGATGAGCAGCAAGCGGCTTACGAGGAAATTGTCGGCTTCCTCGATGACGCGGCCGACCTCTCTTATCCTGCGGAATGGCGGGAGCGGCCGGCGGAGGACCGGCTATCGCTCTCCCCCTCCGCCTGGAGCGAGCTGTCGGCGGAAATGCTTCGCGCCGCGCAAAATCCCGAGCGGTTTGTGAATGAACACGACGAAGGGATCGCCGCCTATCTGGCGTTCAAGCGCTCGGAGGATTATCGGCAATCTCCCGCTTTCCAGCTGCAGCAGAGGCTGCGCGAATTTCAGCGGAACATCGGTTATCACGAGCGCTTCATCCCGGCGATGAAACGGTTGAGCCCTTCCTATTGCGAGTATGCTCGGCAGCTGGAACAGGCGGCGGACATGCTGCGCGGGAGGTATCCCGGAGCGGACCAAGCGGGAGCGCCCGACTCAGTCTAAGACAATCGCGTCCTCGGGCAGACCGGTCCACTGCAGGCTTCGTTCGTACAGCTCCCGCTGCAGCCGCGAATCGTAGGACACCGGCACCGTGGATACGGCGCGGCTGCCCGCGTAATACTTCCCGCTCGACGCGCCCGCTTCCGGGGATGCGGCCAGCTGCAAAATCAGCCGGGCTCCCCGCTCGGGAGGACTCATGAACAGCTTGGCCAGTGGACGAAGGAAGCCGGGCACGCCTCTCGTCGATTGCGGCGTATAGATCACGCCCGGATGAAGCGCGTTGACGGCAATTCCGCTGTCTGCGAGCCGCCCGGCCATAAAATACGTCGCCATAATGACCGCCAGCTTGGCCGTCCGGTAAGCGCTAAAGCCCGAATAGGGCGCCTGCGGCACAATAGCGGCGTCCAGATCCAGCGTCTTGGCCTGCATGACGGAAGCCACGTTAACGATGCGGCCGTTATCGGAGGCCTGCAGCCTGTCCAGCAGCAGATGCGTCAGCAGGAACGGCGCCAAATAATTGACGGCGAATGTCAGCTCGAAGCCGTCGGCGCTCGTCTGCGGGCGGTCGAACAGTCCGCCGGCGTTGTTGACGAGCACGTCCAGCCTGTCCCAACGGGCGCGGAAGGCTTCCGACAAATCTCGAACGGACCGCAAGGAAGACAGGTCGCAGAGAAGCAGCTCGATCCGCTCGTTGCCGGTCTGCCGGACGATCTCCTGCCGCGCCTCCTCCCCGCGCTCCCGATTGCGGCACACCATAACGACAGCGGCTCCTCGTTCCGCCAGCCCTTTGGCGGCGGCAAATCCGATACCGGAATTGGCGCCGGTGACCATGCAGACTTTATCTTTCATTTCCCCGTCCCCTTCCCTAGCCGAACAACAACGAACACGCGCGGCTATTAAGCTTGCCTTCTCATCATAGCAAGAAAAACGGCCATACGCGAAGCGAAAAAAACAGGCCGGTCGTCACCGGTTGGGGGAATCGGCCACAACCAGCACGTCGAGATGACGGGCGCGGGCGAGGATCGTCGGGACGACGGCCCGTCCGCTCCGCAGCTTGCAGCCCTTCGGCGCGGATTGGCCCAGGATCAATTGCGTTGCGCGGCTTGCTTCCGCGCGCTCCAGCAATACGTCGGCGACGGAACGCGAGGCGGGCTTGATCCGCAAATCGAACGTCCCGCCAAGCCTCGAAGCAAGCTGCCGAAGCTGCTCCACCCTGGCCGCAACCTCCTCGCTCATCGAAGCGCCTTCATGGACGTAAGCGACGGTCCACTCCGCCTTCAGACGGAAGGCGATCCGGAAACCGCGGCGGATGAGCCGTTCCGCGCGCGGACTCGGAGTAACGCCGACAAAGATCGTCTCCTCCCTGCGCCACGGTCCCCTCAACGACTCCCGCCGATCCCACGCTTCGAGACGTTCGTCCACGTCGTCCGCGATTTCCCGCAGAGCCAGCTCGCGCAGCGCGATGAGGTTGCCGATTCGGAAAAACCGGCTCAGCGCTTCGTTCACTTTGTCCGCGGCATACACTTTGCCCGCCAGCATCCGTTCCTGCAGCGCCTTGGGCGCGACGTCGATCAGCTGCACCTCGTCCGCCAGCCGCAGCGCATAATCCGGCACCGTCTCCCGCACGCGAACGCCGGTGATCTGCTCGACCGCGTCGTTCAGGCTTTCCAGATGCTGCACGTTCATCGTCGAGATAACGGAAATGCCGGCCTTGAGCAGAGCCAGGACGTCCTCGTACCGCTTTTTGCGGCTGCTGCCCGGGATGTTCGTGTGCGCCAGCTCGTCGACCAGCACGACCTCGGGATTGCACCTTACAATCGCGTCCACATCCATTTCTTCCAGCTCCGCCCCGCGATAGCCGCGCCGCAGCCGGGGGATCAGCCGCAGCTCGCCGACCTGCTCCTGCGTTTCCGCGCGGCCGTGCGTTTCCAGCAAACCGATGACGACGTCGATGCCTTTTTTCAGCAGATCGTTGCCTTCCCGCAGCATCGTATAGGTTTTGCCGACGCCGGGAGCGGCGCCGACGTACACCTTGAATTTGCCGCCGCGAATACGGCCGATCTTCTCTTCGAGCTCGGATTCGGTCAAACGACGGAAACGGTCCTGCCCGTTCCCGTTCCGGTTGCGCGCCGGCAAAATGCGCTCCCCCTCCCGTTCGGCGCGATCGGCCACGAACAGCAGATCGATATTTCGAACGCTGCGCAGCAGCCTGTTCGCCACGGACCCTTTCCAGAGCTCCTGCCAGCCGGTATGCCGCGAATGGCCCATCACGATTCGGGTGATTTTATTCTCTTCGGCATAGCGGATCAGCTTGCCGGACAGCTGCCTGCGGGAATGGAACGGAAGCTCCCGGAACGTTCCGCCGAGCTTGCGGGTCAACTGCCCGATGGAATCGCGGAATGCCTCGGCCTCCTTCGACAGCGGCTTGCCGGATCGAATAAAGGACACGACGTGGAAATCCCCGCCCAGCCTCTTGGCCACCTGATGCCCGCGGCGCACGTAGATCGAGCCGTTCCAATGATACTGTACGGAGATGAGTATTCTCTCGGCAATGCCGGACGTCCCCGTCAACCCTTGCTCCTCCCGATGCTTCTCCAACGTTTCGTTGACGCCCTCGGCGACATGGCGCAGAGCCAGCTCTCTCAGCTTGGCCAGATTGCCCCGCTTAAACCAGGATGGCGGCCGACGATGAAGCCGATCCTCCGTCATTCGCTCCAGGATCGTCTCCGGCGCCACGTCGATCAACCGCACTTCGTCGGCCAGCTCCAGCGTATGCGCCGGCACGGTATCCACCTTCGCCATTCCGGTCCACTTGCGCGCCAATTCGGCCGCGTCCTCGAGCTCGTAAATATTAATTGTCGTAATGACGCTGATGCCTCGGTCCAGCAGCCATTGAATATCCTCGAGCCGGGTCGGGAACCGGGCGCCTTCCCGGTTGCGGTGGGCGAGACCGTCCGCCAGCACGACCTCCGGATCGCGCTCCAGCAGCCGGTCCAGATCGAGATCCTTCCGCTCCTCGCCGTTCTCGAACCAATGAATGCTCGGCACCCGTTCCAGATCGCCGAGCTGCCGAACCGTCTCCAGCCTTTGCATCGTGGATACGGCGCAGATCACGACATCCCGCCCTTGCCGCTTCAGCGCGCAGCCTTCCTGCAGCATATGGTACGTTTTGCCGGAGCCGCTGGCCGCGCCGACAAGTATTTTCAAGCGGCCGCGATGCAGCTTTGCGATCGACGCGAGGATTTCCTCGGGCGACTTGCGTTTGAACGGTTCCATGAAATGGCCTCCTCCCATGCGCTTCGCAGCCTCATCACCTCCAAGTCGGCTCCATCGCGGCCGTTCACTGCGAAGCGGTCAGCTGCCGCAACGCGAGATTCAGCCGTAATACGTTAACCGTCCGTTCGCCGAATATTCCGAGCGCTCTGGGGGAGGTATGCTCATCCACGAGAGCTTGCAGGCGTTCTGGGTCAAGGCCGGCAGCCCCGGCGATCCGCGGAATTTGCGCCGCGGCCGCTTCCGGGCTGATGTGCGGATCGAGGCCCGATCCGGAGTTCGTCAGCAGGTCGAGCGGAACTTCGCCGAGCGGAACGTCCGGATTGTTCGTTCGCCAATCCCGGGCGGCCTGCCGCACGCGGGCGATCAAATCCGGATTGGAGGGAGCGTAGTTCGGCGTTCCCGAGCCGCCGGCGTCGTAGCCGATGCTCGATACGCGTCCGTGGAACAGCCCCGGATCGGTAAAGCTCTGTCCGATCAGCTCCGAGCCGATCGCCTCTCCCCGCCCGTTGTAGATCAGGCTGCCGTCCGCCCGCCCCGGCATTAACGCTTGCGCCGCTCCGGTAAGGACCAGATTATACAGCAAGCCGCAGACCAGCATCAGAACCAGGCTGGTTCGCAAACTCGTCAGAATCGTTGTTCGCATGCGTCTCGTTCCTTTCCCGCTTCCGAATTTTTATATCCACAGACCTACGAGCCAATCGATGACTTTAATGCCGGCGAAAGGAACGAGGACACCTCCTCCTCCATACACCAGCAGGTTCCGTCGAAGCAGCCTGGCGGTGCTGAGCGGCTTGTAGGCCACGCCCTTCATCGCAAGCGGGATGAGCAGCGGAATAATGACCGCATTGAAGATAAGCGCCGACAAAATCGCGGACAGCGGCGAATGCAGCCGCATGACGTTTAACGCCTCCATCTGCGGAATGGCCGTCATAAACATCGCCGGAACAATCGCGAAATATTTGGCGATATCGTTCGCGATGCTGAACGTCGTCAACGCGCCGCGCGTCATCAGCAGCTGCTTGCCGATCGCGATCACTTCGATGATTTTGGACGGATCGGAATCCAGATCAACCATATTGGCTGCTTCCTTCGCCGCGGCCGTGCCGCTGTTCATCGCGATGCCCACGTCCGCCTGCGCCAGCGCCGGCGCGTCGTTCGTGCCGTCGCCGGTCATCGCGACCAGCTTGCCCTCGGCCTGCTCGCGGCGAATGACCGCGATCTTGTCCTCCGGCTTGCTCTCCGCGATATAATCGTCGACGCCGGCCTCGTTCGCGATCGTGGCGGCGGTCAGCGGGTTGTCTCCCGTGCACATAATCGTCCTGATGCCCATTCGCCGCAGCTGCTCGAAGCGCTCGCGCATGCCCGGCTTGACCGTATCCTTCAAATAAACGATGCCGTAAATTCGATCGTCCACAGCTACCGCAAGCGGAGTGCCGCCCGCAGACGCGACCTGGTCTCCGCGGGCTTGCAGGTCGGCGGGAACGGTCCCGCCCTGCGCAATCGCCCATTTCCGAATCGCGTCGACCGCGCCCTTGCGCACCTTGCGGCCGTCCTTCAAATCCACGCCGCTCATGCGCGTCTCGGCTTTGAACTCGACGAAGCTTCCCTCCTCCGTCAGCCTCTCGTCGCGGGTCCAATTTTTTCTGCTCGCCAATTCCAGAATCGAACGTCCTTCCGGAGTTTCGTCCTTCAGCGAGCCGACGACCGCCCACAACGCCGTCTCTTCCTCCGTCGCTCCGCCGACGGGAATGAACTCGCTCGCCATCCGGTTTCCGTACGTAATCGTGCCCGTTTTGTCCAGAATGATCGTATTGATATCGCCCGCGGCCTCCACCGCCTTGCCCGACATCGCCAGAACGTTGAACCGGGTCACCCGGTCCATCCCGGCAATGCCGATGGCCGACAGCAGCCCGCCGATCGTCGTCGGAATGAGGCAGACGAGCAGAGCGATCAATACCGGAACTTCCAGCTCCACGTTCAAATAGCGGCCGTAAAACGGCAGCGTGACGACAACAATCATGAAGATCAGCGTCAGACTGGTCAGCACCGTGCCGAGCGCGATCTCGTTAGGCGTTTTTTGCCGCTTCGCGCCCTCCACGAGTGAGATCATCCGATCGAGGAACGATTCTCCGGGATCGCTCGTAATGCGCACCTTAATTCGGTCGCTGAGCACCCTCGTTCCCCCCGTCACCGAGTTGAAATCTCCGCCCGCCTCCTTGATGACCGGCGCCGATTCCCCGGTGATCGCCGATTCGTCCACCGAGGCGAGTCCTTCGATCACCTCGCCGTCGCCGGGAATCCACTGGCCCTGCCCGACAACGACGATATCGCCCTTGCGCAGCTCGGTCGACGGCACCTGCTTGACGGCGCCTCCCGTTACTTTATACGCGGTGGTCTCCTTTTTCGACCGCTTTAGCGAGTCGGCCTGCGCCTTGCCTCTTCCTTCGGCCAAAGCCTCGGCAAAGTTGGCGAACAGCACGGTGACCAGCAAAACGATCGACACCGCGATATTGAACCAGACCGGCGATCCGCCGCCGAAGGCATCCGGCATCCATGCGAGCGGCAGCGTCGCGACAAAACCGATTTCCACCACGAACATGATCGGATTGCGGATCATGACCCGCGGATCAAGCTTCAGTACGGACTCCTTGAGCGCTTGCCGCAAGATCTCTCCGTTCAGTAAGGCTTTCGTTCCATGCATTGCAGGTCTCTCCTCTCCAGAAAGCAGCTAAGGCTTTAGCGTCAATTGTTCGGCGATCGGTCCGAGTACAAGGCTCGGAAAGAAGGTAAGCGCGCCGACGATAAGCACCGCGCCGAGCAATACCGCCGCGAACAGTCCGGTATCCGTGCGGAACGTGCCGCTCGTCTCCGGCACCGGCTTCTTCGCCCCCAGCGAACCGGCAACCGCCAGCAGCGTCACGATCGGGAAATAACGGCCGACGTACATGACAAGTCCCGTGGAAATGTTCCAAAACGGCGTATTATCGTCCAGTCCTTCGAATCCCGAGCCGTTGTTGCTGGCGGACGACGTATATTCGTACAGCGCCTGGGTCAATCCGTGAAAGCCCGGATTGGACAGCGTGCCGGGATAAGCGATTAGGGCGACGGCCGTCGGGACCAGTATAAGAAACGGCGGAACGAGCAGCGTCAGCGCGATCAGCTTCATCTCCTTGCCCTCCAGCTTCTTGCCGAGAAACTCGGGCGTTCGCCCGACCATCAATCCCGACAGGAAAACGCCGATCATCGCGTACATCAGCACGTTCATGAAGCCCGCTCCGACACCGCCGAATACCGTATTGAGCATCATATTGGCGATCGTCGCCAGCCCGCCGATCGGCGTCAGCGAATCGTGCATCGCGTTGACGGCGCCCGTCTCCGATGCGGTCGTGACGACGGAATACAGCGCGGACTGCGCGATGCCGAAGCGCGTTTCCTTGCCCTCCATGCTGCCCTGCCCCTGCTGAAGACCGAGTGCGTTCAGCGCCGGATTGCCCGCGTGCTCGGCGGCGAGCGAGATGCCCAGCATCGCGATGAACAGTATCGCCATCGAGGCGAATAATACGCGGCCCTGCTTAGCATTGCCGACCATCCGGCCGTAAGCGAACGGCAGCGACGTGGGGAGCAGCAGCATCAGGACGATCTGCAGCAGATTGCTGATCGCGCCCGGGTTTTCGAACGGATGCGCGGAATTGACGCCCATGAAGCCTCCGCCGTTATTGCCCAGCTCCTTGATCGACAAGAAGGAGGCCATCGGACCGCGGGCGATCGCCTGCTCTCCTCCCTGCAGCGTCTGCGCGGCCGCGGCCGGCTCCAACGTCTGCGGCACCCCCAACGCGACGAAGATCACGGCCGCCGCGATAGAGATCGGGAGCAGAACCCTCGTAACGGAACGGATCAAGTCGACATGGAAGCTGCCGATCGGCCTGCCGGACAACGCCCGCATAAAAGCCATGACGACGGCAAGTCCGGTCCCCGACGCGGTAAACATCATAAATACGATTCCGATCATCTGCGACAAATACGACAGACCGCTCTCGCCGCCGTAATGCTGCAGATTCGTGTTGGTCATAAAGCTGACCGCCGTATGGAAGGCCAGCGTCGGCTCCATGCTGCCGATGCCGCCCGGATTCAATGGCAAGCCGCTCTGCGTGCGGAAAACAACGTAAACCAGCAAGATCATCGCACCGTTGACGATTAGCGCGGAAGCGGCGTATTTTTTCCAGGTCTGTGACTCCTGCCTGACGCCCCCGACGCGGTAAAGCAGCTTCTCCGCCGGACCGAACCATCTGTCCAGCCCGGTCGGCTCCGCGCCGAACGCCTTGACCAGATACAGGCCGGCCGGGCGGGCCAGCAATCCCGCGAGCAGCAGCGTCGTGACAATGGATACCCATTCGCTCATCGTAAATAGCTCCTTTTTATTAGCTCCGTCATTTTTTCGCGCTTTCTTCCCCGACGACGCGCCCCGCCCACGAGAGAAGTCCAAGCATTGCTATCGTTAACGCCGCCGTCAGCGCCGCCATTCCGATGTCCATTTATACCGTTCCCCCCGTTATCCGATATGGTTTTCATGCGGGATCAAAAAAGAAACGTCGCTGCCGTTCGTATGAATCACGTAATCGGCGCCGATCTCCCTGTAAATCGCTCGGAAGTTGCTCCCCTGCGTAATGACGTAAATCGGTCTTCCCGTCCATGAACGGAACAGCCGGATGAGCCGGCAGCATGCAGGAAGGCCGTCCTCGAACAAATAAACCCTGCCGATCGGCAGCTCCGGTATGCGCGAGCGCGGGAGCGCCGCGTCGACCGCCTCGCTCAAACAAGGCACTCCCGATCTCGCCAGTCTCGCCCTCTGCCCTTCGTTGACGGCTGCGGCCGCAAAGGGCAAGCGTTCCCGAATCAACGACTCGATAAATTGTTCCCCGGCGTCATTTCCCGGGTATACTACAATCCAATCCTCGCGGGATGTCATACCCTCTCCTCCACCTTGTTCGCGGGCAACAAAAAAAGAGCTGCGAAAAAGAGGTCCCTTTCGTCAGCTCCTCAGCACGGAAAAACAAACCGTGTCCGGCCGTGACAATCGTTGCCTCTCTTCAGACGCTTACGAGGTTAGCTGACGGATTCGGGCGTAAGAGTCGCCCTACGCCGGAACATCCGGCGATTCACCCCATGAGGCCTGCGTTCCGGCCTCCGTTGGTTCCCCCGCTCCCAAAACTGCATAGGATTCAGCGAACGTACTAAAAATGAAACTTGGCTTGCAGCTGCGGATTTCGGACGGTGAGAGTCGTCCCGCCTCCTCCTGCTGCTCATCGACGGCAGGGGGCCGATCGTGACGCCCGCCTGCTCTCACACAAGCGGTCGTCACGCCGTCCGTTCCTCCGTTCGCTCTGAATCATACTCTCGCCGCGATGCGCTGTAAATCGTTTTTATGCGATTTTTACACCTGCAAACGGTTTATTTGATCTCTTTTTTACAGTAACCTAGAGGAGAACGGAGGGGGAGAAAATGTGCGGTCCGCAATCGTTATGGACGTCCGTCCGGATCTATGTCTTCATCGCCGCGTTGATTGCGGCGATGACTTATTTCCTGCATCGGTTCGGGCTCGTCTTCGATCTGGACAATATCGTGCTGCTGTATTTGCTGCCGGTGCTGCTCAGTTCGGTGCGCTGGGGACTGAGGCCCGCTTATTATGCGGCGGTGTTGGGCGTATTGTCGTTCGATCTTTTTTTTATCCCGCCCGTCCTCAGCTTCTCCGTGGCCGACTTGCGATACTTGATCTCTTTCGGCGTCTTCCTGCTCGTGGCCGGATTGACGGCCGGTCTGGCCGTCAAGCTGAAGCAGCAGGTCCATCTTGCCGAGCAGCGGGAGGCTCACACCGCGATACTCTATGCGCTCAGCAAGCAATTGGGCGCCGTGTCGACGATCGACGACTTGTCCGCCACGATTGCCAGACAGATTTCCGCAAGCATGGGCATCGAAGCTTCGATTCGCCTGGACGACGAGGCGGCGGCCTCGGACGGTCCCCTGAGTTATGACGTTCTCCTGCGGAGCGAAGACCGCGGCTACGGGCTCATCCAATTTAGACGGCGCAGCGACGAGGATGGGGAATTTACGATAGAGCGGCGCCGATTGATGGACGCCGTAGGCGGGCTTGCCGCCGGCGCCGTCGCCCGTATAAAGCTGGCCGAAGAAGCGAAAATCGCCCATCTGACCGCGGAATCGGAGCGGCTCCGCGCCGCCGTGCTGGATTCCGTGTCCCATGAGCTGAGAACTCCTTTGGCGGCCATTATCGGCGCGGCCACCGGTCTGATCGAGAGCGAGCAGCTGCTCAGCTCCGCGGATCGGACGGAGCTGCTGTATACGATTCGCGACGGAGCGCTGCGCATGAACAGACTGGTCGTCAACCTGCTGCACATGGTCCGGCTGGAAAGCGGAATGCTGCGGCTGAACAAAACTTGGTGCGACATCGAGGATCTGCTGGGGATTGCGCTGTCGCGCGTAAAGGAATTCCAGCAGCGCCGCAGCCTCCGCGTTCATATCTCCGAGCCGGCGCCCCTTATCGTCGGCGACGAGATTCTGCTGGAGCAGATGCTGGCGAATATCGTGAGCAATGCGTTCAAATATTCGCCGGACGGCAGCGACGTCGCGCTGTCGGTCAAGACGGAGAACGATTGGCTGGAAATTGCCGTCGCCGATAACGGAATCCGCCTGACGGACGAGGAGTACGATCGAATATTCGAGAAGTTTTATCGCGCCGGATCGACCCGCCACATTCCGGGCACAGGCTTGGGACTGGCGATCTGCAAAGGAATAGCGGAGCTTCACGGGGGAACGATTACGGCCGGGGCCAACGCTTCGGCAGGAACGACGATTACCGTCAGACTGCCCCTGAACGGCAGCCCCAAGCAAAAACGCCTGCGGCGTCCTTAGGACGGCAAACGCGTTTTTGTCGGAGACGATACAGACAAAGATAAGGGTGAAACTTACAAATTCTGTATCGTCGACGAAAGCGGTCATCGACCCGGATCGCAAGAAGGAGAGGAACATGGCAATGACGCATCCAGCTGACGGGGCGCGCATTCTGATCATCGACGACGAGCCGCAAATTCGCAAGCTGTTGAAGGTGACTCTGCAAGCCCATCGCTATGCCATATACGAAGCGGCCGACGGCGAAGAAGGCTTGCGGCAGGCAGCCGCCTGCCTGCCCGACCTGATCGTGCTCGATCTGGGCTTGCCGGATATGTCCGGCATCGAGGCGCTTCGCCGCATACGCGAATGGTCCAAGACGCCGGTCATCGTGCTGACGGTAAAGGACTGGGAGGAAAATAAAATCGAAGCGCTGGACAGCGGGGCCGACGATTACGTGACCAAGCCTTTCGGAATGGGCGAGCTGCTCGCCCGAATCCGGGTCGCGCTGCGTCACGTCGCCAAGTCCGGGAACAAGCCCGTGCTGAAGCACGGCGGATTGACGATCGATCTGGCTCAGCGCATCGTCGAGCTGAACGGGGAGAGAATCAAGCTGACGCCGACGGAATACGAGCTGCTCAAAACGCTCGCCTCGAACGCGGGAAAAGTGGTAACGCAGAGGCAGCTGCTGCAGCAGGTCTGGGGCAAACAGCACGACGAATCCGACAGCCACTATTTGCGCGTCTATATCGGACATCTGCGCAAGAAGCTGGAGGAGGATTCCACGCGTCCCAAATATATCGTGACGGAACCCGGCATCGGTTATCGCTTTCTCGGCCGCGAGGAATAACGGCTCCTGCCGGAATGGATGCTGCGTCTCTCGCCGCTCCATTTCGTGCCGCGGCTGCCCGCCGCTAATGATAGGTCTTGAGAAGGGACAGCTTCCCGAGCAGGCCGAAGCGGGACAGGACGAGCGCCGCCGCAGCCGCCCCGATCCAGAAGGCGCCGATAAAGAAATAGTCCCGTCCCGCCATGGCAGAGCGCCGGAGATAGGTGCGATTGCGATATGCCCCGAAGGCGCGCGAATCCATGGAATAGGCCATTCGCTCGGCGTGACGCAAGGAGACGGACAGAAGCGGCAGCGCGTATCTTTGCGTTCGCTCCAGGATTTTGCGGGAACCTTTGCCCGTATAACCGCGAACCTGGTGCGCCATTCGGACAAGCTGGAACTGGCTTTTCAGCAGGGGAACGAACCGAAGCACGGCCAATGTGCCGAATCCGAACCGGTAGCTGACTTTCCATTGCTGAATCAGCGCGCGAATAAAATCGGTCGTATCGGTCGTTAAAGTGAATAACAGCGACAGAACGAGCATGGCAAGCAGCCGCAAGCCGGTAGCCAGCCCGAACAGGAAACCCGCCTCGTACACCTTCGCGAATCCCAGATCCAGCCACAGCTCCGAGCCTTCGTTGACCCGGCCGCTCACCAGAAACGGATAAACGAGAACGAATCCGAGCACGACAAGCAGCATTGGCGCGCATACCCGAAAATAACGCAACGCCGGCATATTCCCCAGCGTCAGCGTAACCCCGATCGTCAGCGCGATATACAGCAGCGGCGTCCAAACGTTGGTCGTCAAAGCCAGAAACAGCGCCGGCGGACCGATCGCCAGCAGCTTGGCCAGCGGATTGAGACGATGCAGGCAGCTCATACGCAGACCGCCCGCAGCCGCCGCTCGAGCTCTATGGAAGGCGGCAGGCCAAGGCCGGCTTCCGCCAGCAGCTCCTCCCGGTCAAACAGCTCCCGCGTCCTGCCGTGGAAGATCAGCCGGCCCGCCTTAAGCACCGCGGCATGATCGGCATACTCGGCGATCAGGCCCATGTCGTGCGAGATGATCACGATCGTATGGCCGCTCTCCTGCAGCTCCTTCATCGTTCGCATCAGCTGCCGCGCGTTGCGCTGGTCCTGACCGAACGTCGGCTCGTCGAGGATCAGCAGCCTTTGCCCGCCAATGAGCATGGAAGCCGTGCTAAGACGCCTTTTCTCGCCGTGGCTTAACTGAAAAGGATTGGCATCGGCGTACGCCGCCAGTCCGAATCGCTCCAGCATCCGCTCCACCCGGGCGTCGACCTCCTCCTTGGCCAGCGCCAGGCTGTTTAATCCGAACGCCAGCTCGTCGGATACCCGATTCGTCACGAATTGGTGCTCGGGATTCTGGAACACGTACCCGATCTCGCGCGCCAGAAGCTGCGCCGGCCATGTCGCAAGATCGCGCCCTTGCAAGTAGATCACGCCCGGTTCCGCCCGCAGCAGCTTGATCATATAGCGCGCCAGCGTCGACTTGCCCGCTCCGTTCTGGCCGACTAGGGCCAGAAAATCGCCCTTGGGCACGCGCAAATGCATCGGCTTCAGCACGGCGTCTTTGTCTCGCGTAAATTCGGCCGGTTTAATTTCCAGAATAATCTCGGGTTCGGCGCTGGCGACGGCATTGGCGTCGGACTCGGAGTCGATACCGGCATTGGCTCCGGTTTCGGCGCCGACGGCGGCATTGGCGGCGGATTCGGATTTCCGTCCCACTGCGGCATGGAGAACGAGCTCCCGCACCTCTTCCGTCAAACGAACCGCCTCCAGCATTTTTACGGTTTCCCGCACGGTAAGCGGAGCTCCGGGTACCGGAACTCCCCGTCGGATCAGCCGATGGGCCAATTGAACGGCATAAGGAAGCCATACGCCTTCTTGGACAAGCTCGTCGTATTGGCGGTAAAACACTTCCCGCGGAGGACCGTCCGCCACGATCCTGCCGCCGCGGCCGAGCACGAGGACGCGATCCGTCATCTCCATAAGCTCGTCGAGCTTGTGCTCGATCAGGAGAATCGTATAGCGGCCGCTCGCTCGCAGCTCGCGCAAAATCGCGAACAGCTCCCGCGTTCCTTCCGGGTCCAGATTGGCCGTAGGTTCGTCCAGAACGAGAATGCTCGGCCGCATCGCCAATACGGAAGCCAGCGCCAGCCGCTGCTTCTGCCCGCCGGACAGCTTGTCGATCCGGCTGTGCCTGAACTCCGACAATCCCGTCTGCCGCAGCGCTTCCTCGATTCTCCGCTCCATCTCCTCCGGCTCGAGCGCTATATTTTCCAACCCGAAGGCGACCTCGTCCTCCACCTTCATCGTGACCAGCTGCGCTTCCGGGTCTTGAAAAACAAGGCCGACTTGCACGGCCAGCTCCGCAATCGGCGCCGCGGCCGTATCCTTCCCCGCCACCCGGACGACTCCGCCGAATTCGCCGGGAATGCCGCCCGGAATCAGGCCGTTCAGGCACAGCGCGAGCGAGCTTTTTCCCGCTCCCGACGCGCCGAGCAGCAGCGCCGTTTCATTCGCCTCGACTCTAAGCCGCACGCCGTCCAGTACAGGCTTGCTCGTTCCCGCGTAGGCAAAGCGGACGTCGCTCATCTCGATCACGTCCATCACTTCCCGTCGGTCGCCGCGAACGATCTGCGATAGTCTGCCATAAAGCCCGCTTTCAGCATCGCGTCCGCCAGCAGCTTGGACAATAACCCGCCGAGCGCCCCGCTCAAGACGGTCACCGCGAGCATCGTGATTTGAACACCGAGCGCCAAAGCCGCATGTCCATACAGCGGATACTCCAGCAGTGTGCTGATCAGGGTGGCGACCGCGCCGCCGAGCATCAGGAACGACGTCGAATATTTTCGGTACCGCGCCGCCAGGAACGGCACTTCGCATTCCAGTCCGCCGGCGGCCGCCCAGACGATGCCGATGAGTCCGTAAGGCGAGAACGGCAGCATCACGATGCCGCCGATCGTCAGCGCCGCCAGAGCGGCGCCGGGCTTGCGAATGAGATACAGCGACATAAGGCCCGGAATCATAAACAGACCGTCGGTAATTCTCGAAAATGCCGGACCCAGCAGGGCGGCAAGCGGGAAATAAGCGAAGGTCACAGCGAGCAATACGAACGCAAATACGACGCCGATCATTCCCGTAATCAAAATATCCTTTGTATTCCAACTCCGCCTTCCGTGCTGCGGGGACTTGCGATTCGCCAATGCGGTTTCCATGTTCGGTCCTCCATTTTCCAATTGATAATCAATCTCAATTACTTGTTTATTGTCATAAAAAAAGAGCGGCTTAGCCGCTCCATTCCGTTTCGATATGCTCCATTCGGACAGCTTCTTTCTGATATTGAGCCGGCGGCATTCCTTTCACCGCCTTGAAGGCCGCCGCGAACTTGCTCGGATTGCTGTAGCCGACCTTGCCGGCCACGACGGTAATGGAATCGTTGCCGTTCCGCAGCAAGCAGGCGGCCCTTTCGATTCTGTAATGGCGCAAATACGCGTAGACGGACTGCCCGTATATCGACTTGAAGACCAGCTTCATCGCCGTCTGCGAAATCCGGAAGCGGTCCGACAATTCCTGCAGCGTCATATGCCGGTCCATATGATCGCGAATGTACTCCATAATCCGCTTCGCCGTATCGACCTGCTTCTTGGGGAAGTAGGGTCGGCTCTCCCCGTTCTCGGGAACGTCCGCGGCGCCAAGAACGAGCAGCAGCTCGATGACTTTAATCCGAAAATACGGAATTCGCAGCTCCCGCGAAGCCGCGTACAGATCCGCGAAAATGTCCCGGATCGGCTCCGTAGTCCGCATCAGAAAGGTACGGTCTTCCTTGCAAAACTTGGCCCGCAGCGTCGGCAGATCGATGGAAAAGGAAGCGAACAAAGCCTGCGATTCCCGCTGCGCTTCGTCCAGAGCGATACCGACCGTAATGCCCTTATATTCGTCCAACGGAAATCCGAACGTCTGATCCGAAAGATTTCTCGTGCTGATCTGCAAATCCTCTTCGTCCAAATACATGTACGTGCCGTCCCGAACCTCGCATTCGATCCGTCCTTCGCGGCAGTGGTTGATGAACAGCATCGGCACCTTCGGACGAAACCGGGAAAAGCAGCTTTTCATGCGAAAATCGTTATACATAAGCTTGATGCCGGGATATACGTCGTAGCTCGTCATGACGCCCGTGCCGGTAGCGTCCCTCATCGTAAATACCGTACACCCGTCTTCCCTCTGATCCATCTCAATATTGTCGCCGTAAACTACGCGTTTATCGAGATTGCCGGCTATTGTCATCTACCTCCCCGGACTTGCTGGATCAAGTATCGCATAAGTCCGGCCGCCTGACTACTCCGATGACAACAGCGAAGCGAAAGCCGGGGCGGCGAAACGAACGGACATGGCCGCCATGTCGAGAGTCCGGTGAAATGACCCATTCACGGGTTTACCGGTTCAAAATTTCAGGATCGTATAGCATCGGAAGGAGATAGATGCGACTTACAATATTCCAACGATCATCTCTCGGTACGCCTTGGTTTACTTAGAGGACAGCCCCTGTCGAACCCATTTGCTCGGCGCCCGGCAGAGGATCGGGGAGCCGGCTCCAATCCTGCAGCATCTCGCCCTCCGTCAGCAAGCAAGCGTCCAATTCCGCGATCAGCCGCTCCCGTTCCAGGTCGATGCCGATAAACACCACTTTATTGATGCGGTCTCCGTACCGGTCGTCCCAGTTCTCGACCGCTTCCGGCTCCTCGCTCAGAAGGGCTTCGCGTTCCTCCCGCGGCAGCGCGGCGAGCCAATGTCCCGCAGGCCCGAACTGGATGGACGGCCCGGCCTGGCTGAGGCTTTGGCCGATGTCGTTGCGGGAAGCCAGCCAGATCGTCCCTTTGGCGCGAACGATTTCGGCCGGCCACTCCTCCATCCACCCCATCAAACGCTGCGGATGAAACGGCTTAACCCGCTCGTACACGAACGAGGAGATGCCGTATTCTTCGGTTTCCGGCGTATGGACGGGGGTCTCCATCTCCTTGATCCAGCCCGCGGAGCGGCTGGCCTCTTCGAAATCGAACAGCCCCGTATTCAAAATATCCAGCGGCTCCACCTTGCCGTCGACCGTTCGAATCAGCTTGGCCCGCGGCTGCAGCTTGCGGAGCACGCCCTCCAGCTCGTCCAGCTCGTCGTCGGCCAGCATATCGCATTTATTCAGCAGCAGAACGTCGCAAAATTCGATCTGATCGATGAGCAGATCGACAACGTCTCGCGTATCGTCCTCCCCTACGGCCTGATTGCGTTCCAGCAGCGATTCTCCGGACGAGAAGTCATGCCAGAAACGGTAAGCGTCGACGACCGTAACCATGCAATCGAGCCGGCACAGCTGCGACAGATCGATCCCTTGCTCTTCGTCCATATAGGAGAACGTCTGCGCGACGGGCACGGGCTCGCCCACGCCCGTCGATTCGATCAGAATATAGTCGAAGCGATTCTCCTTGGCCAGCTTCTCCACCTCGACCAGCAAATCCTCGCGCAGCGTGCAGCAGATGCAGCCGTTGGACATTTCCACGAGCTTCTCGTCGATTCGCGACAGTCCGCCTCCCTCTTTAATGAGCGAAGCGTCGATATTGACCTCGCTCAGGTCGTTGACGATGACGGCGATTTTCAGCCCGTGCCGATGGTTGAGCACATGGTTGAGCACGGTCGTTTTTCCCGAGCCCAAATACCCGCTCAGTACGGTTACCGGAATTTTGTTTGAAGTCATTTTTTCACCCTTTTCTTTGATAAAACCGTTCGGCGGCCCGCTGCAGCAGCAGGCAGAAAGAACGATTGTGGCCGATGTAGAAGGAAGACAAGTCGTACCGGCTGCGCGAGGCCTCGAACGTGACCAGCAGCCGGTGACGCATTTGCCGCATCGCGAAATGGACGAATTGCTCCGCCTGCTCCGATGCGAACAGCGTCATATACGCGTACAGCGAATGATCCTCCGGCTCGTCGAGAAGACTGACTCCGGCGCAGGAGAACTCGGTTTGGACGTTCATCCTCTTCAGCAGCGTTAACGTGCCGAGAAGCTCGGCATCCACCTCGATATTGCCCAAATGCGCCGTTTGCTTGGCCCGCCTGCGCGGCTTGGTTCGCCGCAGCCAGCTCGCCAGTTCCGTCTCCCTTCTCTGCCAGCTTTCCGGCGAATGAACGCTGATCACCTTTTCCGTTTCGTTGTCGATGCCGACGACGTGGGCCACGAGGCCTCCCCCTCTCCGGACAAGCGAGCGCCGCAGGTGTTGAGGCAGCCTGCGGCGCGTGTCCCTGATCCGTTTTATTGAAATTTCGGCAGCGGGTCGTTGAACAAACGCCAGTTGCTCCTCATCTCGGCTTCCGTCAACAGCGCTTCGTCCAGGCTGCGCGTAATTTTCTCCCGGTCCAGACCGACGCCGATCATCACCAGCTTGGTCACACGGTCTCCCCACTCGTCGTCCCAATCGGGCGATTTGGGAAAATCATGCTCGCTGCCGAAGTACAGACGTTTCTCTTCAGCGGTTAACGCGGCCACCCATAGTCCCGCCGGAGAGAGCTGCCGGGATACCCCGGCCTGGCTGAACGAAATCGCCATGCTGTTGCGGGTGGCCACCCACATAATGCCCTTCGACCGCACGACCTCCTTGGGCCAGCTGCCCAGCCAGCGCAGCAGCCGCTCCGGATGGAACGGAATTTTGCGCAAGTATACGAAAGAAGAGATGCCGTATTCCTCGGTCTCCGGCGTATGATGGTCCTTCTGCAGCTCCTGAATCCAGCCGGCGGAGCGGCTTGCCTCTTCGAAATCGAACAGATGCGTATTGAGAATGTCCTTGGGATCGACTATGCCGTGGCTCGTGCGAATGATCCGCGCCCGCGGCTGCAGGCCTCTGAGCGCCGTCTCCAATTTCTCGAGCTCGTCTTCGCTGACCATGTCGCATTTGTTGATGATCAGCACGTCGCAAAATTCGACCTGATCGGTCAGCAGATGCACGACGCCTCGCGTATCGCCCTCTCCGGCATCCTGATTCCGGTCTCGCAGCGTCTCGCGGGTATTGAAATCCTGCCAGAAGTGATAGGCGTCCACCACCGTCACCATGCAGTCCAGGCGCGTCAGCTGGGATAAATCGATGCCCTGCTCCTCGTCGACGTAAGTGAACGTTTGCGCGACAGGCAGCGGCTCGCCGATCCCGGTCGATTCGATCAGAATGTAATCGAACCGTTTCTCCCTTGCCAGCCGCTCCACCTCCTGCAGCAGGTCGTCTCGCAGCGTGCAGCAGATGCAGCCGTTCGACATTTCCACCAGCTTCTCGTCCGTGCGGCTAAGCCCGCCTCCGTCCCGAACGAGCTCGGCGTCGATATTGACCTCGCTCAGATCGTTGACGATAACGGCTACCTTCAGGCCTTCCCTGTTATTGAGCACATGGTTCAAAATCGTCGTTTTACCCGCGCCCAAATAACCGCTCAGCACCGTAACCGGGATTTTCCGCTCTTCTTCCTTCGTCAATACGCTCATCTTTTTTCCGCTCCTTCATAAGCAAATCGTCGGATCGGCCGGGGTCATCTCGTCTTCTTGTTTCCCGCAACGCTGCAATCCGCGCAGTATCCGAATACGTCGAGTTGATAATTAACCGTATGAAACCGCAAAGGCGGCGCAAGCTGGACTTGTGCCGGATTAAAATCGACAGGGATCGTTTTTTCGCAATCCATGCAAATAAAATGAAGCCGAGGCTGCGCCCGGTCGATGACGCGATAGCGGATTTCGTTGGCCATCGCGAAGGTTTCGATGACCCGCATCGCGCCGAAGATTTTCAAATTTTTGTAGATTGTGCCGTAGCTCACGCCGCGAAACGTCTTCGCCATCTCCTGGTACAGCTCAATGGCGGTGAACGGACGTTTGTAGTTGAGAACCAAATCGACCAATGCCTTCCTTTGTTCGGTAATGCGAAACCCTTGCTGGAGCATCTCGTTCAGCAGCTCATCTCTGTTCAAATGATTTCACCTGCCTGCCGGAAAGCATAATGATGCATAGGGAGTCGAGAAAGAATAATCGCTTTTGCCCGCCAACCACGGAATTCACAATGAGTAATTATTACGATTAATATTCAGGAAATTGTCGCTTAAGCTCTTCAATACAATCCCGGCTCACCATTTTCCCATGAAAATAAACCAAGTTCTCCGTGCTTCCGGTAAAGATGCATGTGGGCTCATACTTTCGAAGCATAATTCGCTCTCCGTCCACGAAGATTTCAATCGGGTCCTTCTCTCCGATGCCCATCGTGCGGCGCAATTCGATCGGAATGACGATCCTCCCCAATTCGTCGACCTTGCGGACGATGCCTGTCGCTTTCATCATAGGCTGCTCCTCCTCTGGCGATTCTCTTACGGCGCCCCAACTTTAGCATTCTGTCTGCTCCCGGTCGTTTTGGGCTTATATTCCGTAAAGGCGGTTTCAATATGCCCTTGCAGCAGCGGACTGTCTTCGATGATCGCTTTGCGCTTGGCTTTGAGAATGATTTGTTCCATATCCGCGAAGCTGCAGCCGCTCAGCAGCTCCGAAGCCGCTTGATGGACGGTTCCCCGACTCGCGAAATCTCCGATCAACAGCGAAATGAACTCGTTGCGGCTGGCCTCCTCCGGCATGCCGTACGTCATTTTCGTATCGAAACGGCGCCAGACGGCATGATCCAGCTCCTCCTCCAAATTCGTCGCGGCCACGAACACGCTGTCCCCTTCGAATTCGTCCAAACACTGCAGCAGCGTGTTGACGGCTCTGGCCATTTCCTTGACTTCGTCGTTGTTCTCCCGCGTTCGGGCCACCGCGTCGAACTCATCCAGAAACAGCACGCAGGGCGAGCCTTTGGCGTAATCGAATATTTTGCGAATGTTGCTCCCCGTCTCTCCCAGATGGCTGTGAATGATCGCGTCGAGCCGAACCAAAATCAACGGCAGCTCGAGCCGGGTTGCCATATAGAAGGCGGTCAGCGTCTTGCCGGTGCCCGGCGGGCCGAACATGACGACTTTGTTGGGGATCGGCACGTCGTATTGCTCGAATTTGTCCTTCATGCCGAGAATCGTTATAAACTCCTCGACGATTTGCCGGTTCACCGGCGGCAGAACAATGCGTTTGACCTTCCTGGCGCATTCCTTCACCTCGTAATAGGTGCCCATGTCGATGCCTTTGGATCGGGGGAGGCGAAGGTTTGCTTTATTTTTGTTCATGCTCGAAAAACTCCTTAATGAATGCCGGGGAAGTCCAGAAGACCCCCTCCCGGTCCAGCTCTACCCGCTCCAACTGATTCTCGAAGTCGGGACACGGCGCGATCGACGAGACCGGGCTCCACCCGCCGCCGTCGTCCAGCGCATAGACGCTCCACATGCCGCGCTCGAGACGGAATTGCGCGATTGCCGCGCGGGTCCACTGTCGACCGCCGTAATCCGGGCGCTCCTCCGACAAGGTGAGCCGGTTGTCGTCCCATTCATACCTTAAGCGAACGGACGAACGAACCTCGCGAGGGACCTTCAAATCGATATATCCATCCAAAAGCTTCTCGAGTCTGCGGATCGTAAACGGGTCCAACCCTCTTCACCTCGCCTTGTGCGGATGTGCTTCTTTTTTGTTGTTTAAAAGTAATTATTACGATTAAATTGTACAATAGAACGTTCGATTATGCAACCGTCCGCCATCGCGCAAGGGAACGCCGAACCGGCTTCCTGTGCGGACGGCCGATTCGGCGGATCGTTCGTTGTTGCGGCGGCTGGTATTCTACTCGTTCAGCGCCTTCTTCAGAGCTTCCAGGTTGCTTTTCATAATCGCGATGTAGTCCAGGTTGTTGCCGATTTCCTCTTCCGTCAGCCCTTCGAGCGGATTAAGCACATCCGTCCGCGCGCCGAGCTCGTCGGCCACCGTCTGCGCCACCTTCGGGTCGACCAGCGTCTCGAAGAAGATCGTCTTGACCTGATGCTCCTTGGCGAATTCCACGATTTCCGCCATTTCGTTCGGGGACGGCTCCTGGTCGGGAGAAAGCCCCGAGATCGGAAGCTGCGTAAGTCCGTAGCGCTTGGCGAGATAGCCGAACGCCGCGTGCTGCGTCACGAATTCCTGGCGCTTGGCGCCGCTCAGCTCCGTCTTGAACGCTTCGTCCAGCTCCTGCAGCTTGGCCGTATAAGCGTCCGCGTTTTTCTTGTAGTCGTCCTTGTGGTCCGGATCGGCCTGCGCGAACGCGTCGACAATCGCGGCGACCTGCTGTTGGGCCAGCACCGGATCGAGCCAGACGTGCGGATCGAGCACATGCTCGTGTTCGTGGTCGTGCTCATCGGCATGTTCATCCGCATGCTCGTCGGCGTGCTCGCCTTCGTCTGCGTGTTCGTCCGCATGCTCGTCGGCGTGTTCGTGTTCGTCCGCGTGCTCGTCTTCCTCTCCGTGTTCATGGCCGTGCTCGTGTTCGTGCGGCAGGCCTTCCATCAGCTCGATGCCTTCGCTCGCCTTCACGACGATCCGCTTGTCGTTGGCCGCGCTGGCCAGGGCGTCTTCGACCCATTCTTCCACGAGACCGTTGTATACGAAAATATCGGCTTCCTTCACTTTCACCATGTCCTGCGGCGATGGCTCCCAATCGTGCGGCTCCGTTCCGGGAGGGACGAGCGCGACCACGTCGGCGTATTCCCCTCCCACCTGCCTGCTGAACTCGTACATGGGATAAAAAGTTGTGACGACTTTCAGCTTGGCGGCTTCCGCGGCGCCCGCGCTGCCCGAAGGCTCCGCGCTTCCGGACGCCGTGCCGGACGGCTGGTCGTTCTTGCCGCAGCCCGCCAATGCCAAAGCCAATCCCGCTACCAATACCATCGATGTCTTGAACCCTTTTTTCACCGTTTATTTCCTCCCGAAAATCCGATATTTAAGATTGAAGTTTCTTGAATTTTAGCGTCGCTTTCCTTATTCCGATTCCCGCAATAAGCAGGATTAACAGCACGAAAGCGATCGTCCCTCCCGGCGGCGTGCTCAATTGATAAGAGGCCGCCAGGCCGGAAAACACGCCCGTCAATCCGATGCCCATGGAGATGACCAATGCCGCGGCGAAGCTGGGAGCGATCCGAATGGCCAGCGCCGCGGGAAGCACAATAAGGGAAGAGACGAGAAGCACGCCGACGATCGGAATGCTCGCCGCGACGATCATTCCGGTAATGACGCTGAAGCCGAGCGAGATCCACTTGACCGGCAGGCCGTTCGTCTTCGCCGTTTCCTCATCGAACGTCATCTGATACAGCGGCCTGCGCATGAAATAAAAAAACGCGCCTCCGACCAATGCCACCGCGCCCATGAGCAGCAGCTCGGTCCGGTTCACGGCTACGACGGAACCGAATAAGTAAGAGGTGAAGCTTTTGTTCGTCGCGCGGGCAAGACTCATCAAAATAACGGCGGTGGACAGCCCGCCGACCATAATAATGGCGACCGACATCTCGCTGTAGGTTTTGTAGGCTCTTCTTACGTACTCCACCGCGATCGCGCCCGCGACGGCCGTCGCAAACCCCGTCAAAGTCGGGTTAACGTGAAGATAAATTCCCGCAGCCACGCCGGCCAGCGATACGTGCGAGAGCATATCCGCCATTAAAGCCTGTCTGCGCAGCATCAGATACACGCCCAGCGCCGAAGCGATGAGCGCGATTATCCCACCGGCGCAAAATGCCCGCTGCATGAAGTCGTAGTGCAGCATTTCCAGCCTCCATCTTCTTTGCGTTCCAAGGTGATGCAGCGGTCGAGAAAGTCCGTCATCTCCGACAGGTTGTGCGTGACCATCACCACGGTCCGGCCGTAATCCTTGACCTGGGCCTGGAGCAGACGATAAAATCCGAGCCGGCTTTCCTGATCCATGCCGGTCGTCGGCTCGTCCAGCACGAGCAGATCCGGCTCCTGCGCAAGCGCTCTGGCGATGCACACCTTCTGCTTCTGCCCGCCGGACAATTCGCCGATCTTGCGATGGCGAAACTCCCACATGCCTACCTGCCGGATCGCATCCTCCGTTATCCGGCGGTCTTCCTGATCGAGCCTGCGCAGCCACGAGCCTCTGGCATGTCTGCCGGAACGGACAAACTCCGTAACCGTACTCGGGAACGCGCCGTTAAAAGCGGCGATCTGCTGCGGAACGTAGCCGATCGCCAGCTTGCCCCCTTCGGCGTTGCGCCGGGCCAACTCCACCGTGCCGCTCCAAGGCTTCAGCAGCCCCAGCATCAGCTTAAGCATCGTGGTTTTGGCGGCCCCGTTCTGACCCGAGATTGTCACGAATTCTCCGGAGAAAATATCGACGTCCGCCTGCTCCAGGCACGGAACGTCCCCGTAACCGAAATTTACGTTTCGCAGCGATACCATTCGCATAAGCCGCGTCTCCCCCCTTCCATCCGTCATGCCCCCGGCCGTTGCGCTCCGGAAATTTCCCGGCGTATGCGTAACGATTACGATTTGGGGTCATAAAAAAAGCGTTCCAAGGATGACCGAGCCGCGCCCGGCCATGCTTGCGGGAAATTAACGGGTTTCCCGGTGAAGCGTATATTTCTTGAGACGAGGACTGTATTTGCGGAGCTCCAGACGGTTGGGGTGCGTTCTTTTGTTTTTCGAGGTCATGTAGTTGCGGTCTCCCGTTTCCGTGCAAGCCAGCGTGACGATCACTCTCATTACGCTCACCTCCTTTGTTCGTATTTATTTGTAATTATTACGCATATAGAAAGCATAGCGCCTCCAGACCGGTCTGTCAACGTCTAGCCGGCAAAGCCGCAAAAAGAAATTGGAGAAATCGTGAACAAAGAAAGGAAAATTCCGCGGATCGGCGGGGAAAGGGAGGGCAAAAAGGCCCCGGTCGCACATGGTCTTAGACCGCATGCCGGAGCCATTCGCGGGTTCGATATTATTGAAGCTGGCACTCCTCGCAAAGTCCGTATACTTCAAAACGGTGCCGCAAAACTTTGTAGTTTCCGGGCAGGTTCACGTTTTGCTCCATCGGGCAATACTCGAAGGGCAGCGTTTTTTCGCAGTTGACGCAAATCAAATGGTGGTGGTGGTGGGAAATGCAGTTCTCCCTGAACTTCAAGCCGCCCTCCATAAAATAAAAATGCTCCAGAACGCCCATCTCGCTCAGCATGCGGAGATTCCGGTAGACGGTATCGAAGCTTACGCTCGGATAGTGTACGACCATTTGATCGTAGACGTCCTTGGGGGACAGGTACCCGTCGTAGTTCGCGAAAATGCCGGCCAGCGTTTTTCTCTGCTCGGTCACTCTCCAGCCGTTCCTGGACATCGTGTCCAGCATGTTTTTGACTTTGTCGTTCGCCATTATCCAACCGTTCCCTTCGCCCGAAATTTGCAGGTTTCGCAGCGGACATTGTCTTTACTTCGTATTTTACCAAGAACGATGGCATTTGTCATATGAGGCTTGATAGGTGCTGAACGGTTGGAGGCTGTCTCGCACCGGCGGGGAATGTCTCCTAAGTCAGACCATTTGAAGGATCGAAGTAGAAATAGGGGGATGTATCTCCTGCAGAGCGAAGCGCCTGCCTCATACGGTCATGAAATTACCCTGTCACGGGTTTAACCATTCCTGACTTCATGACCTCGCTTCGGGATCCCGGAAAGTAATCGGAATAAGCTGCGAAGCTTCTCGTCACTTTCTGGCGTACATTGTAGCGGAAAAAAATACATACCCCGGTACCTATTCATCGATCGAACGGTTGTCCCCTCACGGGAGAGCTATGCGTAACCCACAACGCTTCCAGCAAGAACGAATCTCGTTCATAAGACCTGTCAACAAGATAATCAGCCACCGATAAGCACTTCCGGCGAGCTTAACCCTCGCCCCTGTGTCGGTTCCGGGCCGATAAGCACTTCCGACGAGCTTAACCCTCGCCCCTGTGACGATTTCGGGCCGATAAGCACTTCCGACGCACTAGCCATGCGTAAAACCTGACATAAAAAAAGACAAGCTATATGTTACTAATTATGGTAATTGTTAATTGTTTTACCTGTCCATCCATAAAAAAATCTCCT
>NZ_JBHMDN010000024.1:0-88472 GCF_042431195.1 Cohnella cellulosilytica | reverse complement strand
GTATGAGGAGAATCCGATTGCGACGGGGGAAGAGTAAGAGCGGGAAGACCGCGTGGGACGCGGAGTATGGGGCTGTGACAGGTTACGAGAGAATGACCTGTTGCGGCCCTCTTTGGGCTTTTCTGTCAACAGCTTGCAAACAAGAACTCACTGAAAATGGTTGCAGGAACCCCGGAGCCAGCCACAGTTGGATGGTCGGGGCAGGTGGTTGTTGAATGGTATCATGCGCCTTGTTGCCAAACGTCCACCGGGAGGTCAAACACCTTAGAATTTCCTTTGTTCGTCTACCAGTGAACAGACAAAATATGCTATAATTGGACAAGCACGTAGAACGGTTTGCAAGGGCGGTCGGCTACCTCTCGCGAAGGGAGGGATGCCCGTGACAGTGTACGAAGCACTAATGATCATGCTGACATTCGGTTTGCTGATCGTTGCGCTGCTGTCCACAACACGAAAATAGACCGCCCCGTAGCAAGGAATGCGGTCTATTTCCCTATCCGTTTTCCTGAAGCCGACCGCCTTTGAAGCGGCTACTGTGCCAGGAGGAGTCGTGTTAGCCGCACGGCTCCTTCTATAGTTTTATTATACTTGCACACGTATATACGCGCAACCGTCCTTATTTCTTTGTATGAAAGAACCAAACGAACAGTTACAGAAACCCTCGGAGCCAGGTGGCCGTTTAAAGTGAGGGGCAGGGTTATAGCCCCTCGCCCTCCGGATGCTACCCTGCTTCACTTGGCCTTTTGTTAACGTTCCGTTCGGCTTGACCCAGCCACAGGTGGATGATTTGCCCCGGCTCAAACCGGATTGCCGCTCAAGCCCCGTTCTCCAAGGGCTTCCTGCTCCACAAGTCCTCCCAAGCGTAGCCAAGGGAGGTCATTGCACATGAGCGTTGGCATATCCTCGGAGGCATTCCCGCCGCGCTACTCCGAACCCCCATTTTTTTGTTTCGGAACTTTCCGAGCATGGGAGTTCGTGGGGGAGTAAGAAGCTATCAAATAGATTAACAAGTACCATAAGAGAATCATCGTCTCGTGGTTAGCCAAGAAATCCACATACTTATCGGTATCGGCATCGCGGTATCGGCATCGATAAACGGCGACAGAACCGTTAACGCCATCCCGATCCCCACGATATAAGCCGTTGCATTGATTAGCGCGGACACCCCGCCTATTTTCGCCAAATTGTTCATGAATGAACCGGCTCCCCCGTTTCTCACTTGTATCTCGACTGATTGCAAGGCAAGTGTAACGATACCGGGAGCACGGCGGGTAACTACTAAAGTAGGGTTATAGCGATATCAATCCCAATTCGCGGGCGCGGGCGACGGCTTCCGTGCGTCGTCTTGCTTGAAATTTGGCGAAAATATGCTGAATATGCCCTTTGACGCTGCTTAAAGCGAGGAAAAGCCGATCGCTAAGCGTATCAACAGCAGCCTGCAAACGACGAATCTGTCGGTGTTCTCCAGAAATCTCGCGAATCGCGTGCCTTGCCGCGCATACGCAAGAGCGTTGTCCAGATCGTTCGTGTCCAAGCCAATGCGAGCAAGCCCCATGTAGGCTTCGCACACGGATCGGATGAGGGGATTCGCCTGCGAGTTGCAGATACGGGTTTTAAGGCTGTGACAGATTGCCGGAAGGCGGGGCTGTTGCGGTCCCCTTTTGGCTTTTTTCTAAGATAACGGTTGCTGTATTAAATCACTTGTTTGTGCAATAACGCATATGTTAAAATCGCAATAGAAAGACCGAGTGCGCGAACACTCGGCCTATACAATTGGCTTGGAGGGGAATGCCCTTCAAGTTAATGAGTGACAAGAACCCACCTTTGGCGCTAACCTTGGGGTGGGTCTTTGCTTTCTCTTGTAGTTAATCGCGATGTATGTTAATAGATCACCTTACCGTTTATCCTCTATGGCCTTATACGGTTCAATATGTTAGAAATCGGGGAGAGAGAAAATGCATAAGAATAGTGCGATCGTTTTTTGTCTGATCCTTTCGCTTTTAGCAAATGCGGTTTTGTTGAAAATGTATTTTGACCGTAAGTCCAATCAAGCTGCACTGGAAAAGGGAATTCTCTTGAATGAATATGTTGAAAGGGGAAAGGATTTAGGATACTTCAGGGCATTTGTCAAAGAACTGGCAGCGAAAGAGGGGGAGCATCTCCCTATTACTGAAGAACAATCCGGTCTATATTGGATATTGGCCGTGCCTCGGGAACCGATTATTATGAATTTTGCATATGGGGTGCAATCAGACTATGAGCTTTACGATGATTATTTAGAAATCATTCAACAGTTTGACAGAGAGTACAAGGAAATGGTTGATCAATTCAGATACAAATTACCGTTAATGAATAAAGAACAATTAGCGGACCTGGGTCAACATTTAGATGAAACTTATGATTTGTTTTTTGATAAAGCATTACGAGACTGGAGAATTAGCAGATCGGGCAAAAAGCTGGACATTCGATTTCAGCCGCCCAAAGAAATACTGGATCAGGGGATGCAGAAGCTGACTTCGATTCGCGAAGAACTCGAAGCTCTTGAGTAGATTTCCGGGGGATTCAACTATCGGATAGGCTGGTTGGTGAATGGTAGCGGACTAAAGAGGGAGAGGTGGCAAACGATTTCGCCACCTCTTTTCCTTTATTTATACTGCTCTTTAACCTCAACCAAAACGCCAAGAGCATTGGATGTGTCGAAGTATTCATACGCCTCATAGCCTTTTTCTTGTTTAAATAGTGATTCAAAGCCTGCATTCTTCATCGTTTCTTCGTCATTTTCCAAAGGTCCGTCCGACAACAAACAGATGGAGCAGATCGACGTACCATGTTCCTTTAACCAAGCTGCCCAGGGGTCATTATTTCCGAGGGGCTGGATAATTTCAAACCAGAAGTTATCGCTGAACACGCTCTCTACCTTCATTGGGGTATCCGTGATGTCGGCACCTTTATATTTCGTATAAGGCGTTCTTACCTCTTTATGCTCTGCATGAAGCCCTGCAGGCTCTTTACCTGTGCCCAGCAAAGTTTTATAGGCGGATACTGTTTTTTCAAGATTGTCTGTTACGACAATAACTTTAACGATTTTCGTAGATGATAATGTCATTTCTATCTCCCTTTATACGATCAATTTTTCTTTATTCGACTATCGATTGGTGAAACCGCCGTCGGCAATAATTTCAGCACCTGTCACATAAGAAGATTCGTCGGACGCTAAGAACAAGGCAATCGCCGCAATCTCGCTAGGCTTTCCGATATGCCCGATGGGGAGCTGAGAAACGATCTGGCTTCGTCGTTCTTCATCGCCGTGTATGAAATTCGTAAACGCCTTTGTCTCCGTTGGACCGGGACTTATCGCATTTGCTCTAATCCCCTTCACTGCAAGCTCTCCTGTGAACGAACGTGCCATAGACCTGACCGCTGCTTTCGCCGCATTATAGACAATGGCGTTTTTCCCGCCTTGAAAACCTGCGATGGACGATATGAGGACAATGGAAGATTTATTGGACATATAAGGAAGCACCTTCTGCACCGTGAAAAAAGCCGAAAAAACATTCAGGTTCATGGTCAAATGAAATTGCTCGGGCGTGACTTCCGGAATCGGGCTTTGCGGTCCGTTACCGACAATCGGTAGAACGGCCTTCAATTTGCGACCTGTTTTTTTAACGGATTCCGCTATTTTTTCTAGATCATTCACGTTGGTGGCATCAACCTCGAGAATGTCAACGACCTGACTGTTTCCCTCGTATACTTTCTTTGCGTTTTCGAGATTGTGATCAGACACAATTAAATCGGCGCCTTCGCTTATGAAACGTTCTGCGATCGCTCTGCCGATTCCATTCGCCGCACCCGTGACGACGACCAACTCTTTATCCAATAATTTTCTCATACAAAATCCTCTCCATCATATTTGAAATCAAGCTGTCTTCTCATTTCATCCATCATCTTCATCACGGATAATGTGTCTTCCCAAGGCATAACCGAGGATTCAACCTTGCCTTTCAAAAGACACCTTTGCACCTCGGCAACTTCGAAATGCATGCCGAATAGTCCGTCGCGGCCAGCTGCGTAATGTTCATGCGTTTTTGATAGATACTCCAATTTCGAACCATCATTATAGTAAACAGTGAAGTCCGACGGCCTGTAAAATTGCCTTTGAATTTCGATTCTCCCTTTGGTTCCGCAGATTGCGGCGGTGACGGGAGATGACGCGAGCGAGCCAAAAGCCAGCAACGCAAGTGCGCCTTTGCCATTGCCGTATTCGAGAATGGCAGCATCGTTGGAGTCTACGCCGGTTGGCGTCGCGGAGCCGGCAGCGATGATTCTCGTTGGGTTCCCGAGCAGAAACTGCACGAAGGAAATCGGATATACGCCCAAGTCCAGCAGAGCTCCGCCTGCAAGCTCGGGTGCATACAAGCGATGTTTGGGATCGAAAGGAAAGCAAACCCCATGGTCGGCGATGATCTGAACGATGTCCCCGATTTCGCCCCGATCAATCAACTCTTTGACCTTGATGATATGCGGCAGAAATCGTGTCCAATACGCCTCCATAACGAATAGATTTTTCTCTTTCGCCAAATCTATAATTTCCTTCGCCTGCTTGTAATTTTGCGTAAATGCTTTCTCGACCAGAATAGGCTTATTGTGCTGCAAGCATTTCATCGCCCACTCATGGTGCTGCGCATGCGGCGTTGCGATATAAATGACATCAATGTCAGGGTCCGCCATAAGCTCCTCGTAAGATCCGTACGCCTTTTGAATGGACGGAAACTCACGTTGAAAGGCTTGCGCCTTTTCCAAGTCACGGGAACCGACGGCAGCGATGTTTCCGCCGGCTTTGATCACCTGCGCGGAAAAACAGCTTGCAATCCATCCCGCACCAAGGATCCCCCATCTATGCGTATTAGGCATCTTTTCATCCAGCTGAACAGGAAAAGACCTAACCGGCAAAAATTCTTTTTTTACGTTTTCCATAGGTTACAAAAACCCTTCCTGTAAAAAAGTTTCCTTAAACACGATTTATGCCGCAGTAATCAAGCATCTCTTTCGCCGAGCGACCAATTTTCAGCACTGTTTTCAACAACGCAAACCAAAATATCATCGCGCCTGATTCCGATGTCGACGAGTCGCTTTGTCAGTTCTTTATAGGTTTGTTTCTTTTGCTCAAGCGAAAACATCTGAACCATTGTGATTCGAATGATGATCAGATCTTGTCTATCGCGATTGTCATAAGTCGGCGAGAAAATAATTTCCCCTTCGTCATGCGGTCTAAACACCTGGAATAGATCGGTCGTATCCATACCCAGACCCGCGACCAACGAATGATGAATGGCATTTGATATTTCTTTTCCTTTATCCGCAAACACCGACCTCATTAAGTCAACTTGAATCAACGGCATCATGATCCCCTGCTTTTCGCTAGTAATCTGCTCTGGTTTCGATTATTTCAAGGCACCGGCACTCATGCCTTTTTCAAAACTCTTCTGCATGAACAAATAAACAATGATAACGGGAATAGCGGTGAGCACGGCTGCCGCCAGAATCTTCGTCTGATCGTTCGTAAACTCGCCTTGGAAGTATTGCGGAAGCAGCGTTACCGTCTGCATATCCGGGCTTTGCAGGAACAATAGCGGCAGGAGATAGGTGTTCCATGAGTTGATGAGCGTCAAAACAATAATCGATGCCGCAATTGGCCTTGTAAGCGGAAGGATCACGTACCAGAAAGTCGAAAAAACGCTCGCACCGTCAATTCTTGCTGCCTCCATTAACTGGCTGGGAATGCCGCTGTTGAAATTTCTGGCAAGCAGAATGGTAAAGGGCAGCTGCAATGCTGCCGTAGGTAAAATGACCGCCCAAAAGGTGTTAAACATATGCAGCTTTTGAAACGTTACGAACAAGGGGGATAACAAAATGACTTCAGGTAAAGTTAACGCAACAAGAATCAACCAGAAGAACACTTCTTTACCGAATACGCGTAATTTCGCAAACCCGAAGCCGGCCGTCATACTGAATAGATAAACCAGCAAAATGACGCCTGTCGATATGATGAGCGAGTTTCTAAAGTAGATGGGAACGACGCCCGTGTCCCAAACCGCTTTATAATTTAAAAATCCCGTTCCGCCGATAGAGCCAAGAAACATTTGAACAAGCGGAATCGCATAAGGGATCGTTAGTAGAAGCAGCACGATTTGCAATATGATTTTGCTTTTTAAACTTCTCGTTTCGAACATCTTATTTCTCGCCTCCTTTATTGGCTCTATTTACAAGTATTGCACCGCAAATGGCGAGTATAAGGAGCATGACCGATATGGCAGCCGCATAACCAAGATGAGACTGCTTTATTCCCTGTTTGAAAATATACGTCCCTAAAAATTCCGTTGCGTGATTCGGCCCGCCGGTCGTAATCAGATAAGGAACGTCGAATGTTTTCAAAGAACCGATGATCCCAAGCATGGCAAGGGAAATCGTCGTGCTTTTGCAGTTTGGCAATACGATGCTCAACAAAGTTCTGAACTTGCTTGCTCCATCCAAGTGCGACGCTTCAAGCATTTCTTTATCGATCTGGCTCATCGCCGCATAATATAGGATGAAGCTCATTCCCGTGAACTGCCAAATCGTAACGATCATGAGAATGAAAAGCGCCGAATCCGGTCTTGCCAGCCAATCGACGGTGATGCCCAAATGAAGCGTGTCGAATAGATCCTGCAGCATTCCCTGAGGCGAGAATAGCAATCTGAATACCGGCGCCATAGTCGCGGGGGCTAAGATCGTCGGTATAAAAATCAAGCACTTGTGCAAGGTCGCCAGCTTTACTTCCGAATGCAAAATGGCGGCAAATATAAAGCCCAAAAAGTTTTGAATCAAAAAGGTAACCAGGAAAAAAACAACCGTGTTTTTGATCGCTTTCCAGAAAATCCAGTCGGAAAGCGCCTTATCATAGTTGCTCATCCCTACAGTGGTCTGAATGGGATCAAGCCCATTCCAATCTAATGTAGACAATTTGAACGTATAAAATATCGAATAATAGATAAGCCCCGCAACAAAAATAAACGCTGGAAGAATCCACGGAAGTCCGTTCATCGTCGTGGATCTCGATATATTATTCTTCTCCATGTTTACAGGTCTCCTAAACTCTAAAGGATAGGGGCGCTAGCATGACTAGGCCCCTATCAGAATATGATCCCCTACTCGCTATCCGCTTGTGTCTTTGCAAGCTGGGCAGCGCCATTGGAAGGAGTGATCGTTCCTCCTGCCACGCCGGCCAATACATCCGTCAACGCTTGGTTCATATCCGCGTTTATTCCTCCAAAACGAGGGTTATCGCCGCTGTTCATTGCGTTCTCCAGATATTTTTTGACGGGTTCGTTTTGTTTTTCGGGATTTACGAGTTTTACGTTGTCCCAATTCGGAGTTGCCGATTTGAGAGAAGGAACGACGTTTAAGGAATCCGCAATAATCTGTTGACCGCTCTGAGAGGTCCCAAGCCACACGGCAAACGTAGTTGCGGCTTTAATATTGCTCGATGTGGCCGACACTGCAGTCGAATAGTCCAGATCGCCGAACATGGATCCCGTATTTCCTGTTCCTGCAATGTCAGGGAATTGAATTGGAATCATGGTGAACGGCTCTTCTTTGGAAGCTGCGGACTCAATAGCAGACTTCATCGTGTCTGGCAAAGTGTTGGATGTATACCAAGAGCCCATCATAACCATAGCAGCCTTCTGAGACATGAATAAGTTGTTGGCCTCTGGATATTGTTGAAGTCCAAGAGCGCCTTTTTGCATAATGCCGTCATCGAACAACGTTTTCCATAGCTCTAGCGCTTTGACGATCGATTCATCGGTCCATTGAACTTCGCCTCTTGTTGCCTTCGTAAAATTACCAGGAATTACATTGTCAGCGATTGCATGGAAAGTATCGATGTTAAACGCGCCTTGACCTGCTCCTTGCACAAAACCATAGAGGCCGTTCTTCTCGAAAATCTCGCAAGCTTCTTTCCACTCGGCAAGATTAGTAGGGATTTTCACGTTATATTTATCGAATAGATCCTGGTTAATCCAAATGTTTCCGGAATATACGGTTCCGACGCCTAATGCCTTCAACTTGCCGTTGACCGTCATTGTGGTGATGGATGCCTCGTTGAGCTTGTCTTTATAGTCTTCGCCTAAGGCCTTTTTTACAGCGTCAGTCAAGTCAATGGCTTGCCCTCCGAAAATTTGAATGCCGCCATTACCCGAGCCCGCCGAAACCTCGAAAGCGTCGACGCCCTTGCCATTGGCCAATGCCGGTTTGAGAGCCGCGTCATAAGCGTCGATCGAGGTTTGTTTCCACGTCACTTTGATGTCCGGATATTCTTTGTTAAATTCCGCAATGTATTGTTCATTCGTTGGGGAACCCGGCGTCCACCCCCACCACACGACTTCGCCTTTCGTTTCAGATGAAGTGTCTTTTGTCTCTTTACTGCCGCCGCATCCTGTTAGTACAGATGTCATTCCTAGCATTAGAGCAACTAAGCCAACCATGACCGCTTTTGTTTTTTTCATTCTATTTCACCCTTTCCACTTTATAGTTGTTGCTATTAATGAACGCTTAGAGCGCCATTAGCGACTTTATGTGCGCGACACTATTCAAATATTGTTCATCCGTATGAAGATGCTCTATGATAAACGGCATATTCGCATCAAAGGATAATCCTTGCTCGATGAGGTGCTTGGTATTTATCCCCCCGTTCTCGGCACTGGTTTCCCTAAAGAACAGCGTATACTCGTCCTCCATCTTGACGCCCTTCAGATGGCAGCTCTTGATATGCTTGCCTAGTTTCTCGAAGCATTCGCATACAAATTCCTCATTGAAGAAATATCTTCTCGGTGTCGTTATCCAGTTGAAAATGTCCATATGAACCGCGAATCTATCTCTGTCCACAGACTCAAGCAGCTGCAGATATTCGTCCGGTCCGGTCGGGAACATCCATGGCATGGACTCGATTGTAAAAAAAGTATTCTTAGGGTTTACTTCATCGATGATCTCCTGAATCGTCTTTACAGCCAGTTCCCATGTTTCCTTCGTGAAATTATCTTTATAAGCACCGTCCCAGCGAGGGCCTCTGGCGCCAATAATATTCACACAACAGCGGGAGCCGATCCGATCAGCAAGTTCAAGCTGCCCGACGGCGTACTTAATCGCCTCTGTACGTGCATCTTCATTTAAATCCAATGTATTGCGCCAAACTCCAACCTCTGCGATGATCAGATCGTTTTTGTTGGCTTCCTTAACATACTCGTCGATAAGTGCGTCATCATTCTCGTAAGAGAGCGGGAAATTTACGGCGCCAAGTCCTAAGGCTTTATGTTTCACAGCCCATTCCGTTGGACTACTGTGGTTTAATGGCGAAGATGTCCCAAGTCTCATCTTACTTTTTGTAACTCTCGAGGATTTCAATCACACATTTCAGATCCGGGGCATCAAAATAATTGTATTCACCGCTGCCATCGCCATAAACGCCTCTTTGAACGAGCTTTAAACCAGCGGCTTCGGCACTTGCAGTTGCAGACTTTGAATCCTTAACTTGGAATGCAATGTGATGAATGCCCTCGCCCTTCTCCTCAAGAAAGTTTCTCCATGTGGAAGGTTCTTCGTTAGGCTGAATCAGTTCAAGCTGCATTCCCGGACCGACATCGAAGAAAGCCATCCAACAATAGGCATTGGGAGCGGGTTCGCCGTTGAACTCTGTTCCTGTCACCGCGTAATCGCCAATAGGCTGCGTCGCGGGAACGGCAACACCTAAAAACTCGGCCCACTTTTTCTTTGTTTCCTCTACATCCTTAACGATTAATCCAACCTGCACCACCAAATTCGTTCCCAGTACTCCAGACATTTGAAGTCTCCTTTCAAGACTAAAATCCAATATGTTTTTTCTTGTCTATAAATTATCAATTTTACATGTAACTCGCTCTTTGAAAATTGTGTATTACCTGCGCATATTTTGTTAGAATTTTCTCCCACTGAAAAGACTGTAACCCGTAAAAACGTTGATACGAGAGCATTCCATCCGACATGTATGCGTTTTCATTATTTTGACCTCTCAATTGTTGCTCTTTTACATCGTAAATGATAGCCTAGCCTTATCGAAAGCTTCATCAATATAACCAGGCAGGGGGGGCGAATATGCATTTGAATAATTATTTCGAGAAGTTGAATTTCAATAATGGGAAGAAAATTAATGTATCCAAAAAGATCGATATCCATTTTTCCGGCAAGATGCATTGGCATCCTTTTATCGAGATCCTTGTCAGCCTTTACGATAATAATGAAGTAACGATTAATTACACCAAACATGTTCTTAAAACGAATGACCTGGTCATTATCTACCCTGGTGACTTGCACTGTTTTGATCATATAGATGAAAACGCTTTTATAATTGTCCAATTCCCTCTTGATTTACTGATGATCATGAGTGATTTTAATACAAACATATCAATCTTTTACCAGTACCATTGCATTAAATATGACCCCTCAAATGTTGATGCCGATAGAATGATCATACTAATCAAACAATTGCCCGACCTCTATGATTCCGACGCTCTTTTTAACGAAGTGCGTATTTATTCGCTTCTTCTGGAGTTTTTTGTCATGCTCGGACGCTACTGCGTCAATGCGAAGAAAGAAGGCTTCTCAGGTGATGCAAGATCGGATTATAAGGCTACCAAGTTAATGGCGGAGGCTTGCCTTTACATCTCGCAAAACTGCACAAGCCCCCTTACACTCGACGATGTTTCTCATCACATAGGGGTTAGCAAATACTATTTCTCGCGTATGTTCAATAAATTTACGAATATGACGTTTATAGATTTCCTGACTACCGAACGAATCAAGAGGACGGAATCTTTGATTTTGAATCCAAACGCTCGTATAACTGATATTGCATTTGACTCGGGATTTTCAAGCGTTTCTTCGTTTAACCGTTGTTTTAAAAAAATAAAAGGGATTTCCCCTAGCGAATTCAGGGAAACGATGATTGATAACGCATTTCAGAGCCATCCATAAGTTAGCCCCAAGGGAAGGGGCATTATCCTTCTATTTGGAGAAACCGACTCTCACCCTAACAATCAAGGCCACAAAGGTGTGGATATTTCCTGCGAGTAAGGGATTGAAAGCACACCGTTCGAGTCCTCCGCGACAAAATAAACATTGTAGGTGAGCAACGAGATTAATTCGACTGTAAATATCGAGGGTACGGAGCTTGAGCTTGCACTCACCGACCCAGCTTTTCCATTCGTCGCAGGCGGATTGCCCGATGCGGAATGGCCCGCTTTAATTTGCTCTGCGCTTGGAGCATCGCTGTTGCCTTCCGTACCCGGGAATAGAATAACATAATACAAAGTGCTCGTATTCCTGGTATCTACAGTAAAGGTTACATCCGTTCTTTTGAACAGGCCTTCCGCAGTGGAATAAGAAACGTGATCCACCATGGGGCGCGCAGCATCTTCGGCTTTGAAGATCAGGCTTTTCACCGCGGAAAGCACGCCGTTCACATTTTCTGCGACGATATGAATCGTATTGAATTCGCCGGCCGCCAGGTTTGGAATATTGAAAACAGCTTGACCGGACGCTGCAGCAACGTTTCCTGTACTCCCATTCGCAGGCGGGTTGCCGCCGGCAGTTTGACCGGCTTTTACTTGTGCGGCACTTGGCGCCGAGGAATCCTCATACGGACTGAATACGTAATACAATTTGACTGCATGACTGGCGTGAGCCGTGAAAGTGCCGGTTAACCCTCCCCCGGATTCGGCTATAGAGTAAGTGACGCTTGTGACGGTTGGGATCGCTGCTGCAGGCGGATTGCCATTGTTGCTTGAAGGGCTGGAGCCATAAACAACATTCGTTGGATTCTGCTGCCCATTAATGTTTTTGACTTGCGAAGAAATTTCATTAAAATTGCTGATCAATTGACTAGCGCTCACGCCCGCAGGAGGCACGAGATTGTTGATCGTTATCAGATTGCCAAGCTTTATTAAGTCTGCTGTATCCGTGACGGTTAAGGAGGCGATTGTGCCGCTGCCCGTTAGTTCGGTACTTGTATCGGAGGGCGCATCACCGGCAATGTTCTGAATACTGACATTTTCTATACTGCCGGTGAGATGAAGTGTCGCCGCATGATTCAATACGAGATTGGACACCGTCGCAAGCATCCCCACTGTTAAATCGGTATTACCGGCAGCCGTGATATTGAAATTCCCGCTATCCAAATGTACTTGTGCGACAGATATATTTGAGATTAACGCGGTTACGGAATTCCCTAAATTTTCTAAGGACTGTGCGAATGCGAGAATTGCGTTTGATACTCCGCCATTCAGGATGGCCGACGACCAATAACTCATGCTGTCATTGTTCCAATCCCCACTGAAAAGATTGTTGTAAATCGAGTTGATAATACTTGTGCTCAAGTTGTCGAATTCCAGGATCGATTGAAAATAGGACAAACCCTCCATATCGGCTGGACGACCAAAGTAAGCGATGTATAAGCTGTTGATTTGATCTGAAGTGACCGCTGACGCGTTCACTTCTTTGGCCCTCTTTTTACTGGCTGCTTGTGCGCTATTCGTATCGGCCTTCGTTCCCTCGTCATCCACTGCCTGGTTTAAGCGGACGTTCCTGGAGATCAGCAGCGTTCCGAAAGAGGTTTTATTAAAGGTTAACCTCAATTCGTCTTCAGGCTGCGCGCTCGGATTGGCAAGTAAATAGGTGTCCCCTTCAACGTCAAGCTGGTCCGTAAATAATTGATGCTTGACGTTTTCCGTTATGAATACGTCGCCCTTTATGGTGAGATTGGACAACTTGACCTTGTCTCTGCCTACGATTAATGAACCGTTAATCGTTGATCCTCCGCCGTTGAATTCGACGACATCTGCGGATTCCGCCTGCGGATTGTTGGGGGTCAATTCTAAGCCTTCTATGGAAAGGATTCGATGATCCCGCGGCGTAAAATTAATTTTGGCATGCATTAAAGCGTCCCGATTGGAGGGCTGAAACAGTCCGGCTAACGACTCCGACACGGTGTAGTCTTCTCCGTCAATGGTCACGCTGCCGTCCGAAATCCGATCGATGCGGAAAACGCGGTAGAGCTTGCGATATAAAAAGGTGATACTCTCCGCTTTGGTAACGACCGAGTCTGGAGCATACAGATGAGCGGAGCGTCCGGTAATTACCCGATAATTGATCAACGCACCGACCGCGCCGGCGTACCAGGCACCCGATGGAATATCGCGGAATTCCGCCGCCCTGTCAGGCATATCGGGCAATTCGAAAGATTTGGCCAGCATTGCCGCCGTTTCAGCGCGCGTGATCGGTTCGTCAGGTCGAAACGTACGGTCGGCAAATCCCTTAATGACTCCTTTGGCATACAAGGCATTAACGGCCCCGGCATTCGGTTGATCGTTCCCCATATCGGTAAAAGCGGCAGTCGCCGTATCGTCTGGAAGGAATAAGGCCGCTGCCAGCAGCGCAGCAAACTCGCCGCGCGTCATCCGATGCTGCGGATCGAATGTTCCTTCCGGGGAAGGGGCAATTGTCCCAAGCATCGTAAATACCTGCAAGGCTTGCGAGTAATAAGCCTGATTCGGTATATCCTTATATTCGGCAATGGAGTTCATATTGGGAGCGGTGGGCTTAGACGTATCCGTACCTCCATTAACGACCGCAAAACCTGGCATTAAAACGACAACTGCAAGGAAAGAGACAAGCCCTCTTTTCCAACGCGAGACATTCGCCATATGACAATCCTTCCTCTCCCATAGTTCCTTCAAACCCAGTATAATCCCCCAACCTAAAAGCAAACTAAAAAGAAAAAAGCCGGCGCAGCGTCTAGCTGTCCGGCGTTAGTTCAAACATCGCATAGGGATTCGAAACGATCGTTGTATAATCCAGATCAAGGGCAATGCCCAGTTCATTCTTAAAGATTTCCTCGCTAACTTTATCGTAATAGCTGCGGGCTTCCTTGGCGTTGTTCATGAGCAGAAGCAGCGCGATCATTTTACCATGGATAGATTCATTATAGGGGTATCGGTTCGCCCATTTGTGAACGACTTGCAGGGCGCGTCGATAGCTCTTCTGTTGCAAATAATGGTTGGTTATCCCCTCAAGGAGTTCCGAATAACTAAATTCCAACTCGGTCTGTCGCTGCTCGGCCCAACCGTAATCATGTTCTTTCAAATATCCGCTTCGATAAAGCTCTGCGGCCTGCTCGGCGCGAATAATGTCGAACCCTCCGCTCCTGATGATCTGAAGGGCCTTCTCATACGCATAGACGTCACTAATGTCCGGGGATAGCCGCAATCTGTAGCTCCCTCCGCCCCCCTTGGATTGCTCGATCACATCGTACAAACCGTACGCCTCCAGGTCTTTACGCAGCTGATAAGCGGTAGTATACAGGTTAGCCTGAGTCCGAATAAAATCTTGGCCATACCACAGCGCCTCCATAATCTGCGCTTTGTCGACCTGTTCGCCATGGTAATGAATCAAGTAGGCCAGCAATTCTTCCGACTTGGAATTACGGAATTTCACCCTGTCTCCATCGTTCGTCATTAGGGTAAACCGGCCAAAACAACGAATCGACGCCCCTTTCGCTCCAACGTTGTCGCTTGCGTTGTCGATTATACGCTGTCTCCTCTGCCGGAAACGTTGCAGCGTTTTCTCCAGACGTTCTTCTTCAAGCGGTTTTAAGAGGTAATCCATGGCGTCCGTATCGAATGCGCTCACCGCATATTCATCATGGGCGGTAACGAAGGCAATGGAGATGTCCGGATTGAAGGCTTGAATGCTCCGCGCTAATTGCAATCCGTGGATGTCAGGCATCTCCATATCCAGCAGCACCAGATCGACCCGTTCCGCCGACAACTGCTCCATAAACCTGTCAATATCGGTAAACAAACCGCAGATTTGCACATCCGTAAACGTCTTCAGCACCTGAGCCGCCTGTTTCAAAGCCGGAGACTCGTCATCCACGACCATTACCCGAATCATATCCTCTCCACCTCGCTTGAATTGAAGGATCGCTCCGTCATCTGTTGACTGGAACCCGGATCGTCACTTTTGTACCTTTCTCCAGTTCGCTCTCTATCTCCAACCCGTGGCCGTACATGCGCATCATTCGATGGTGAATATTCCTTAACCCTATACCGCCAAGCCCTTTCTCCATTAACAGCGTATCCCGCAGCGATTGCGGCATTCCTTTGCCGTCGTCCTCGACCGTCAGGATTGCATTTCCTTCTTCCGATCGTACCGTTATCCGGACCGTGCCTCCCTTTTTCCGCTTCATGACCCCGTGCCGAACGGCATTTTCCACGATGGGCTGAAGCATTAAGGGGAGAAGCATGCAGTCCGTACTCTCGTCCACCTCATAGATCACGTGAAGCCGATCTCCAAATCGGGCCTTCTCGATAAATAAATAGGCTTCCGTGAGTTCCAGTTCTTTGCCGAGCGGCACCAACTTTTCCTTATTCTTAAAATCAAAGCTGCTTCGCAAGTAACGGCTGAGCTTGATCAGCAAATTGTAGGCGGTTCTCGGCTCGTCTAGCGACAGCGAAACAATCGTGTTCAGTGCGTTATACAGAAAATGGGGCTTAATCTGCGCCTGGAGGAAAGCGACTTCGGAGACAATCGCCTCCTCAGCCGACCGTTTCATATCGAGCAGCGTTCTCGCGCGCGCCCGCAGTTCATACGTATGGAACGGTTTCGACAAAAAATCATTGGCTCCTGCATCGAAGCCATTCAGCATGTCCTGCGGCTCATTTTTCACTGTCGCCAGCAGTACAGGCAATTCGGAGAGCGAGAACCTCCGACGAATTCTTCGACAGGTTTCATAGCCCGACAACCCCGGCATCATCACATCGAGAATAACCAGATCGATCTGCGGATGACGTTCCAGCAGGGCTAGCGCTTTCTCGCCGTTGCGGGCAACAAGCACTTCATACGGTTCAATCGACAAGGCTCCGATGATGACTTGCAAATTAACCGGGTCGTCGTCCACCGCCAGAATCGTATATTGGCTATCCGCGCTCGGCCTTTGTTCTTCGGTCGCGGCGATTTCGCGCTCGGTTATCCCGAGCTCTTCTGTCGGAGCAGCACCGTTCCAGCGCTCGGAGGCGTTCTCCGCCCGCTCCTTCCCTATAGGCATTGTGAACGAGAACGTAGATCCCTTGCCTGCTTCGGATGTAACCGCGATCGTACCGCCATGCAGCTCGACCAGCCGCTTCGTAATGCTAAGTCCGAGTCCGGTTCCGCCATATTCCTGAGCCACGGACGTTCCGATCTGTTCGAAGGATTGAAAGATCGTGTCGAGCTTATCCTGAGCAATTCCGATTCCGGTATCGGACACGGAGATACGAAGATGCTCCCCTTCCGTTCGCGCCGATACGATAATTTCTCCCCGTTCCGTGAACTTGATCGCATTCCCGATCAAGTTATATAGAATTTGCAAAAGCCGGTTTTCATCGGCAAACACTTGCGGAAGCCCGTCCGGCAGCCGAAGCTCGAGGCGGATCGGTTTGTTTCCGATATAATGACGCAGCACTTCCAGACTGGCGGTCATCGCGCCTTGCACTTCCACGCTGCGCCGATAAAGAAGGATATCGCTGTTTTTCAGCTTGTAGAAATCAAGAATATCGTTAATCAAGCTGCTCAGCCTCTGCGTAACCGACACAACCGTCCCCAGGTTATCCCGCTGCACGTCGCCTAAATTCGTTGTCCCGTTTTCCAGCACGGACTGCGACAGGTTGAGGATACCGTGAAGCGGCGTTTTTAGCTCATGAGAGGTATTCGCGAGAAATTCGTCCTTTTGTCGGTTTAGGGTAATCAGTTTGTCCGACATCGTTTCAATCGTCCGGAATGCATTCGAGAACCGCCTGGCCAAGCCGATCGCTTCGAAGAACATCATAAACATTAACCCATAGGGGACGATTGGCTGACCCAGTCCCTGATACTGATGCGGGCTTTGCAAGAACAGGGTATCGTGAATGATCGCCGCCCCCGCAACAAGCGAGCCGATCGTATGCAGCCATGCGCCATCCCGTTTTCTCCATATCGCTGCGAGAAGGCCCCATGTATGATAGGCAATGCTTAAGAAAGCAAAGGAATAGAACAAGTTGCTCCATCGGGTATAGATTTCAGCAGGAAAAACGACCGCGGCCAGGATAAATCCGCAGCCGATCCAAACAAACGGTCTTACCGCTTTCTTCGAGAACTCATCCGGGTACAGCTCGCGCCTGAACAGCGTGGCGCAAGTGATGCCTGCGTAATAGGTCATATGCTCGAAAAAAAGGATCAAGCGGATATCGGGCTCAGGGAACCCTAGCGTGCCGAATCCATCCTTCACCGGCAGCAGCCGTATGGCAACAAGCAAACAAATCAGTCCAAAATACAGAGGCGCCCGGTTGGACCGTCGCAGAATAAATATAACGAGATGATAGAGTCCGAGTATGAACGTACTGCCCAGAACGATCATTTTCAAGGCAAATTCGCTTCTGTCCGAAGCTGCGACCCGTTCCGCCGTGCCCAGCTCCATTCCATACCACATGCCGCCCTGGGGATATAAATAGTTCGAGATTTGCACGATTATGTCAAACTCGCGAGCGGCAGGGTAAATAACAACGGTTTGCGGCGCATAATCCGCGATAGCCCGTTCTCTCGATTCCGCCACCTGTCCGCCTGCAGCCACTGTCTGACCGTCAACGATCACCCTATACGCCGTCGTGATGATCGGAATTTTCAGCGCCAACGTACTCGGTATACTGTCCATCCTCAGCTTCAGGCGATACGTCGCATACCCGTATCCAGGCAAACGCTTCCCGTCTATCCGGTATGGATTCCAGACATTCGGCATATCGGCATACCCGCTCGGCTTAAGGGAGCCCGGCTCTGCAAAGTCCTCGCTCGTGAGAAGACGGTGCCAGTAAAAGTCCCATTCCCCGACCAGCTTGATCGTGCCGTCTCGTTGAAAGTCCCATTGCGTCAAATCCATCACCCCTTGCTCCGCCAGCGGCAGCGAGCTTCGCTGAGCCGGCTTCAAGACGACCAAGAGGGTTGCTCCTGTCAGTGTTAAGGACAAGACAGCAATCATAAGTATTTGGAAATAACGGCTTCGAAAATAAGTCATATCATCCTACTCTCAATTTGAATGTGGAGGATCGCCGGTCGATCAAGCGGCCTCATACTTATTCGACAGAGAGCGGCCAGGAATCCTTGCCGTTTCTGTCGTATGACATTGATTATTTATTACAAACTGCTATAGTCTACTTGTTAATAACTATTACGAGCAATAACACCGCTTTCTTTATTAAAGCCTGTACATTAATCCAACAGCAACTGGAGATGAAAACGTTGATAGACAGGAAAGAACTGGCGAGACGCCACAATCCGGTACTGACGGAAATCGATTTGGAAAGCCCCATTTCGCTAGGGAATGGGAATTTTGCTTTTACAGCCGATGTAACGGGCCTTCAGACCTTATATCATGAGTACGACAAGGCCCATGCGCCTTTATGTACGATGTCTCAATGGGGCTGGCATTCCAAGCCCAATCGTCATGGAGGCAAGTATACGTTAGACGATCTGCAAATGACGGAATACGACTTGAATGGGAGAAAGTATCGTTATGCCGTTGAGCGTAAGCCCGGTAATGAGGAAGTATACGATTGGTTGCGCCATAATCCCCATAAGTTCAATCTGGCCAAAATATCGCTCAGTCGCAACGGTAAAGCGATTCAGGCCTCGGAAATCTCGGAGGTCAGGCAGGAATTGGACTTATATTCCGGAATTCTGCGCAGCAGTTTTAACGTACTAGGCGATCAAGTCTCTGTCGTTACGGCGTGCGCCCAAAGCGCAGATGTCCTGGGATTTCACGTAACCTGCCCGGCGGGCAGCAAGCTGGATATCGAAATCTCCTTCCCTTACGCGTCTCATGAAACGAATGGGAGCCATTGGGCTAACCCGGAAGGCCACACTACGGAGATCGACGGAAGCATCATCAAGCGGAAATTGGACGAGGATCGCTATTTGGTCAGAGTCTTCGGTGAGGATTTGTTTGTGCCCGGCGCCAAGCACACGCTTAGTCTCGCATTGGATCGCGGAGAAGCCAAATTCGCATTGGGTTTTTTCGAAAATGAGACGGGAGCGCAGGACGCCTCTGCTTGGGATTTCGACAAAGTTGTCGCGGATGCCGCCGAGGGCTGGGCCGCCTATTGGCAGAAGGGGGCTGCGGTGGATTTCTCGTCATGTACGGAACCGCGTGCCATGGAACTGGAACGCCGCATCGTATTATCGCAATATTTGACCGCCGTACATTCGGCGGGCGATCTGCCGCCGCAGGAAACGGGGCTCATGTGCAACAGCTGGTACGGCAAGTTTCATCTGGAAATGCATTTTATTCACAGCGCGCAATTCGCTCTATGGGGGCGCGGTGAATGGCTGGAAAGAAGCTTGGCGTGGTACTTCGAAATATTGGATAAAGCGAAGGAGAACGCGGCACGCAACGGCTACAAGGGGGCGCGTTGGCCGAAAATGATTTCTTACAACGGCGAGGAAAGCCCATCGCCGATCGGCACGCTGTTAATCTGGCAGCAGCCGCACGTCATCCATATGCTGGAACTGCTGCGGGCTGCCAAACAAGGCAAAGAACGAGAAGCGTTTATGGAAAAATGCTGGCCGTTGATGAAGGAAACCGCCGACTTCATGGAGGATTTCGCGCAGTTAAACCCGAAAACGGGCAAATACGATTTATCCATGCCCCTGATCCCCGCACAGGAGGAACATAAACCGGAAATCACCAAAAACCCGACGTTCGAGCTGGCTTACTGGCGGTTCGGGCTCCATACCGCAGCCGCATGGGCGAAAGAATTAAATCACGATGGCTCCATGTGGACGAGGGTATGCGAAGGGCTTGCCGAGCTGCCGATTAAGGACGGCTTGTATTTGGCGCATGAAAACTGTCCGGACACGTTTGAGCATTTCAATCGGGACCATCCATCCATGCTCTTCGGATACGGCTTTATTCCGAACGAGCCCGACCGACCCGACGCTGTTGCCAAAACTTATGAAAAGGTAAAGCGGATCTGGGATTTCTCGACCATGTGGGGGTGGGACTTTGCGTTCATCGCCATGGCTTTGACGGCGATCGGCAGGCGCGAGGAAGCCGTTGACATGCTGCTTATGGAAACCGCCAAAAACAGTTATGTAGCGAGCGGAAACAACTATCAGAAGGGCCGAACGGATTTGCCTTTATATTTGCCGGGGAACGGCTCCTTGTTATTCGCAGTGGCGGTCATGCTGGCGAACAATGGCTTTCCGCAGGACGGCGGTTGGGAGGTTAGAGCTGAAGGCTTTTCCTTCTCGGCATAGGCGAGACTTCAACAAAATGAGGCTGTTCCATAAGTAAAAGAGTTGTATTGAGCAATGATCGATGGAACGATGTAAGTCGCATCTATCTCCTTTCGATAGATGCTTCTTCTTTTTTATCGAACATCTTGTACACCTCTGCTTGTGGGATAGCTTCTTTCTTATGTTTATCGGCTGTGCCGCGGTTAATCTTGTTAAAAACGTCAGCTCTGCGAAAAAGGTGAAGCGCCCCCGAATCCAAAGAAATGTGATGCGCCAAATAACGGTGAATTGCGGCCTTCTCGGCGGTCGGGTTATGGTGAGAAGGCAATCAGCAGCCAGACTGGACCGACAACGCAAGGGAGGATGGGCACCATAACGGGTCACGCAAAAATCGCAGAACAACCCCCGCTTCGCAGACAACCGTTCAACCGCAGACGACTGCGCCAAAACATACCGATTTTTCTGATGTTCTTGCCAGCGCTCGCGCAATTTCTGATTTTCCGGTACGCCCCGATGGGCGGGCTCATTATCGCGTTCAAAAATTACAATTTCGCAGACGGAGTGTTCGGCAGTCCTTGGGTCGGGTTCGATAACTTCAGAATCTTGTTCTCTCAGCCGCAGATGCTGAACATTCTCCGCAATACATTCTGGCTCAGTTTCTTGCAGATCGTCGTCGGGTTTCCGTTCCCAATCCTGCTCGCGATATTCCTTAATGAAGCGAGGAGAATGTGGTTCAAGAAGCTGGTGCAGACGCTCGTATATTTGCCTCACTTCCTGCACTGGGTTACGGTCGGCGGCATCATTGCCCTGATTTTTGCCCAGGAGAAAGGAGTGCTGAATTACTTCATCACCGGATGGACCGGCGAAGCTTATCCGTTCCTGTACAAAGAGCATTCCTGGATGGCCATCTTCGTCGGCAGCGGCATATGGAAGGAAGCCGGCTGGAGCGCCATCATCTATTTGGCTGCGCTCGCGGCCGTCAATCCCGCCTTGTACGAGGCGGCAAGCATGGACGGTGCCGGCAAGCTGCGGCAAATCTGGAGCATCACGCTGCCTTCGATTATGCCGACCATTGCGATCATGTTCGTTTTGTCGGTAGGGCACTTCATGGAGGTCGGCTTCGATCAGATCTACGTGCTGAAAAACTCGGCGGTATCCGGCATCGCGGATGTCATCTCCACCTGGAACTTCCGCGTGGGCATTAACGGCGGGCAGTTCAGCCTTGCCACCGCAATGGGCTTTTTCGAATCGATTGTCGCCTTGGTGCTGGTGTTTTCCGCCAACCTGCTTGCCAAACGGGCCGGCAATGGACTCTGGTAGAAAGGAGAATGCGTCATGAAAGCTACGTTTACGGAAAAGCTGTTTTATGCCTTCAATTATACGCTGCTCGGATTGATCGGGCTTAGCTGCGTAATCCCGATGATCCACATGCTGGCGCTTTCGCTCAGTACGAATGACGCGATCCTTTCCGGTTTCGTCGGTCTGTGGCCCGTGGGATGGAATTTCGAGACGTACTACAAGCTGTTTACCGGTACGCACATTTTGCAGGCATCGCGCAACAGCATTGAGGTTACGGTTATCGGTACGCTTCTCAGCATGCTGTTTACGATCCTGTGCGCCTATCCCTTATCCAGAAAATATATGTACGGCCGCCGGTTCTTCACGTTCCTGATCGTCTTTACGATGATTTTCGGCGGAGGGTTGATCCCGACCTATCTGGTCGTCAAGTCGCTTGGGCTCGTCAATACGTATGGCGCACTTTGGCTGCCCGGCCTTATCAGCGTGTACAACATGCTGGTTATGCGCACTTTTCTGGACGGCATTCCGGAGGAGATCGAGGAGGCGGCCCGCATCGACGGCTGCGGCGAAATGAGAATGCTGCTCCAGGTCATCCTGCCGCTGTCGCTCCCGGTAATTGCCGCGCTCACCCTGTTTTACGGCGTCGGATACTGGAACGCGTTCTTCAGCGTCATGATCTACATCAACGATTCCACCAAAAACACGCTCGCCGTGCTGGTCCAACAGATGATCTCCAGTCAGCAGCTGCTGCAGGAAGTCGCGAATACGTCGGCGGAGGATCTCAACTCGATCACGCCGGAATCGATCAAGGCCGCGGGCGTGTTCGTCATGATCGTGCCGATGCTCGTGATCTATCCGTTCCTGCAGAAGTATTTCGTGAAGGGCGTCATGATCGGCTCGGTGAAAGGGTAACCGGAGAAGTAAGTCTTCCTCTAGGAAGACTGCTTGTATAAATTAGAATAACAGGAGGTCATCTATCATGATTAAAAAAGCTTTGTCCCTCTCCACGCTCGCCGTGATGGCAGCGGTTATGGCGCTTGCCGGCTGCTCCAACGGCAAATCGGCGGAATCCGGCAAGTCGTCCGGCTCTCCGTCCTCGTCCTCATCCGCGGCCAATCATTCCATGTCGATGTCGTTCTACGACCGCGGCAGCATTGCGCCGGACGTGGGGACGCCGGAAAACAACCTGTGGACGAAGTTTCTGTCCGAGAAAACCGGTATCAGTCTCAAGGTCGTTCCGATTCCGCGGGGAGAATCCGTCCAGAAGCTCAATACGCTGGTCGCCTCGGGCTCGGCTCCGGATCTGATCCTGGAATATGACCCCGGCTTCCGCAATCAGCTTTATTTGCAGAAGCAGATTATGCCCATCGACGATTTGATCGAGGAATACAGTACGACCTACAAGGAGCTCATGGTCAAGTTCCCGCTGCTCAAGAAGCTCGGCACGCACGACGACGGCAAATTGTACGAGGTTGGCCGCGTTCTGGGCTATGTGCCTAATATGTATATGGTCATTCGTCAGGATTGGCTGGACAAGCTGAATCTGACGGCGCCGACCACGGTGGACGAGCTGTATCAGGTCGCCGCGGCGTTCGCAACGCAAGATCCCGACGACAACGGGAAAAAAGATACGTATGGCATCAATCTGGTCGGCGGCGGCAATTCGATCGACCAGATGTTCCAGAATGTGAACTGGATTCTCCAGGACGGCAAATTGGTCAAGGACTGGGACCGCGCCGAAGCGGCGAACGCCTTCCGCAAGAAACTGTTCGACGACGGAATCGTCGACAAGGACTTCCTGAACGACAAGAACGGGAAGAAGGCGGAGCAGGATTTCGTCACCGGCAAGACGGGCATTTACACGGCGGCGGGCTCGTATAAAGTGTTCACGTCCTTGTATGAAACGCTCAGGAAAAACGTGCCGGAAGCCAAGCTGACCGCCATCGCGCTCCCGGCCAGCCCCTTCGGCCACTTCTCGCCGGACTTTAATACGCCGGTGCAAATGACGGGCATGCTGAACGCCAAGACGGAAGATCCGGAAGCCGCGATCAAAATGATCGATTACTTGAGCTCCCCGGAATGGGTGAAAACGACGTATTCCGGCATCGAAGGGACGCACTACAAGCTGGAAGACGGCAAAGAAGTGCCGATCGACGCGGAGAAAAACAAGAAGGAGCTGGATTGGCTCGGCGACTTCCGCATGCTGGGCGGACAATACGTCAATAACGAGTTCGACACCGCACTCCTGAGCTTTGATCAAAGCAAGCCGTTCGAGAAGGAGCTTTACGATCTCGGGAAGCAAATTTTCAGTCTCAACATTACGAAAGAACGTCCGCTTGCGGTGATCACATTGCCCGGATTTTTACCGACCTTGCCGGCCGACATGCAATTCATCTCCAAAAACCTGTTGGACGGAGGCAACCCGATTCAGGATCTTTGGAACAAAGCGATTGTAAGCGGAACCTCTTATACGACGGAGCAAGCGAAAGCGGATGCCATGAACCTGTGGAAAAAGTCCGATGGGGATAAGCTCGAGGCCTGGTATCAGGATTGGTACGAGAACAATAAAGATACGATAGCCACACAAGACGACATATTGACCATGGACTTCAGCAGTTAGTATATTGTATAGGCGGCTGTCGGCGGATTCTCGCCGGCAGTCTTGTGCTATCGCCTCGGGTCGGCTTCGCCGTTTCCCCGTTTCAAGATGAGCTCGTGGAGGAGAAAACGTGCGAAAAAAACGCTCCTGGTTTTACCGTCTGGTGACGACTTATTTGCCGATTGTGTATTTGCTCGCTTTCGTCCTGTTTTTCGTCTTCTTCATGACGATCAGCCAATTGTCCCAACAGCAGACCGTAAGAGCCAACGAGGCGTTTACACGATACAGTATGCTGCAGCTGAGTTCGATTCTCGGGAATATCGATCAGAACGTCAACGCGGAGATTCTCAACAACCGGGAATTCAACCAATACATGTTCCAGCTGTACGACCAGGATGTCAATCCGTATTTGCTCCGCAGCAAAATAGCGGACCGCTTCCGGCAGATCAAAGCGGGTTTTCCGTTTATCCAATCGATTTATTTCTACCGGAACGCCGATATGTCGGTGCTCGGAACGGAAACCTACTTGCCGCTCGCCGAGTTCGGCGACCGGGCGTTCGTGCAGGAGCAGCAGAAACAGCTGCTGCCGAACCTATGGACGAGCATCCGCTCCTACAAACAGTTCGATTCGCAGCCGTTCAATATCGAAGTCGTATCGCTCGTCAAGAAGGTGCCTCTCCTGACCGAACCAAGCGGTATTCTGGTCGTCAATTTTGATGTATCCGAGCTTGCCGCATGGCTGCAAAGCATTTCCGAAGGGTCGATCAGCTCGATCAAGCTCGCGGATCAGACCGGCCGGCTGATCGGCCAGAGCAAGGAGCAGGCCAGCCGGGATATTCACTCCCTGAAGCTCGAAACGACCGGCTGGACGTTCTATAGCGGCATCAAGGATACGTACCATTACGGCATTTTCTCGGAGCTGTATTACAGCTGGATTGTGATCGGGATTCTCATGGTTCTGGTCGCATCGGCCGGCATTATTTATTTGTCCAAACGATACGCGCGCCCGATCGATGCGAGCATTAACCGGATCACGGAATTTCTGAACGGCAGACTTGGCAGCCAGCCGAATGAGGAACTGGTGCAATATGTCGACGCGGCGGTCGATCGGGTCATCGACTTCGCCAACCGGTACCAGACGGAGAGCAATTCGAATCTGCCGTACAAGCAAAAGCATTTTTTCAACGAGCTGCTGACCGGAGACCGGCAAATCGACAATGAGGAGCTGCTCGAGGAAATTCGGCAGTTCGGACTTTTCGCCAAATGGCTGATCTTCGGCACCGCGCATCTCGAAATCGACCGGATTGGCGATTTCTCCGGAGATTATTCGAAGCGGGACCAGGTGCTGCTGAAATTCGTGCTCACCAATGTGCTAAAGGAAACGGCGGAGCAGCAGGGGATCGGCATATGGAGCGAATGGGTGACGGGGGACAAGCTCGGCATCTTGTTCGGGGCGGAGGAGGAGATCCGGCAGGCGGATATCAGCTCCATTTGCGAAAGCGCGCGATCCTGGGTGGAGACGAACCTGGCCTTCACGGTGACGATCGGTATCGGCACGGTTATCGACCGTGCGGAGGACATCCGAGTCTCCTATGTGCAGGCGGTCAAAGCGGTGCAGTACCGATCGGCGCTCGGCAACAACCGCGTAATCGACTACGCCGGTATCGCCAGACAGACGGAAACCGAGCTATACGACATTTTGCAGCTGATCCGTACGCTCGTCCATTCCTTCAAGAGCGGAAGCGAGAGCTGGAGCCATGAGTTCCGGTTCCTGTTTACGGCGATCGGCCGTGGGCTGTACACGCATGACGAGCTGAAAAACCTGTTTTATTATATGACCTTCACCTTTACGCGCGAGCTGTCCGAATTCCCGGCCGAGTACGTGGACATATGGCAGCAGGATGCGCTGGAGCCGATGACGAAGGCGCTCGAAACGTTCGATTCGCTGGAGGAAATCCAGCGGCAGTATGTGGTGCTGCTCGAAGGAGTGGCCGCGAAATGGAAGGGAATGCGCACTCATCGAAGCCAGCGCAATCTGATGCACCAGGTGAAAGATTACATTAAAGAAAATTACGGCAATCCGGATTTGTCGCTGCAGCTGCTCGGCGAGGAGTTCGGCATTAACAAGAGCTACCTCAGCCGGCTGTTCAAGGATGAAATCGGGGAAAACTTCGTCGACTTCGTCACGGAAGTTCGCATCGGGAACGCGAAGCGGCTCTTGGAGGAGACGGATCTCCCGATTCAGGAAATCGCGCTGCGCACCGGATACGTGCAATATTTCTCGTTCAACCGGGCGTTTAAGAAAAAGCTCGGCTTCCCGCCAAGCGATTTTCGCCGTATGCAGACGCCGTACAAGGACGGCCTTGAGGAAGACGAATCCACGGGTGCTCCATAACGATGCAGAAGGAGAGACAGGATGGACACAACAAGAAAATGGCAGGCCAAATGGATTCAGGACGAAGCGTTCGCGGATGCGGTCCCGCTGTCGATGACGCACAAACAAACCAGCGTGCAGACGCTTCCGGAGCATCGGCGCGACCTGCAGAACCGGCACATGCTTGTGCGCAAGACGTTTACGCTCTCCTCCGCCGAGTTGGACGGGGGCAGCTTGCAGCTGGACATTACTGCCGACGATTATTACAAGCTGTACATCAATGGCGCCTTCGTCAGTCAAGGACCGGCGCAAGGTTATCCGTTCCATTATCCGTATAACCGGCTGGATGTGACCGATTGGCTCCGGGAAGGCCGGAATATCATTGCGGTGCATGTCTATTATCAGGGCTTGATTAACCGCGCTTACAACAGCGGCGACTATCGCCAGGGGATGATCGCCGAGCTGTACGCGGGCGAGCGGCTGCTGCTTGCGACGGACGCCACCTGGAAATATTGGCTGGCCGAGCAATATGAAGCCGGCGGTATCGCCGGCAACGATACGCAGTTTCTGGAGAACATCGACAGCCGGCGGGAGGAGCGCGGATGGCGCGAAACCGCTTACGACGATTCGGACTGGCGCTTCTGCCACGTTTCCGAAGCGGACGATCACATGCTGGCGCTGCAGCCGACTCCCCCGCTTGCCGTATACACACGCCGTCCGTCAAGCGTCACGGCTGTCGGAGCGGGTCACTACGTCATCGATTTCGGCGAGGAACTGACCGGGCAGTTTACGATGCAGGCGCACGGCCAGGCAGGAGAGCGTATCGAAATTCGCTGCGGCGAAGAGCTTGAAGACGGCGGGGAGCAGGTCCGCTACGAGATGCGGTGCAACTGCAGTTACCGGGAATATTGGACGTTGTCCGGCGCAAGGGACGAGCTGGAAGAGTTCGAATACAAGGCGTTTCGTTACGTCGAAGTGATTGGTCCCCCGTCCGCGATCCTGGCCGAATCGTTCGCCGCTGTCGTCCGCCATTATCCTTTCGACGACGCAAGCTGCAGGCTCGAAACGTCGAATCCGCTGTTCAACCGCATATGGACGATTTGCAAGAACGGCGTCAAATACGGCTCGCAGGAAACGTTCGTCGATTGTCCTTCCCGCGAGAAAGGACAATACCTGGGCGATAACACGATCATTGCGCATGCCCATATGTATGCGTCCGGCGATCTGCGGCTGACGAAGAAGGCGTTGACGGATTTTGCGCTGTCGGCGCGGCACATTTGTCCGGGCGGAATGGCCGTGGCTCCGGGAAGCCTGATGCAGGAAATCGCCGATTATTCGTTCCAATGGCCGATGCAGCTGCTGGAATATTATCGCCAGAGCGGAGACCTCGCGTTTCTTCGCGAGATGGAGCCGGTGGCAGCGGAGATGGTCGGCTATTTCGACCGCTACAAGCGGGAAGACGGCCTGCTGGCGAACATCACGGACAAGTGGAATTTGGTCGATTGGCCGGACGGGATGCGGGACGGCTACGATTTCCCGCTGACGCAGCCGGTCGGTCCCGGCTGCCACAACGTCGTTAACGCCTTTTATTACGGGGCGCAGATGGCGTTAGCTGAGATTCGCGAGGAACTGCAGCTTGAAGCCGGCAATGGACTGCGGGAATTCAAGGAGGCGTTTGTCGCGGCGTTCTTCGATCCGGAGCAGCGGCGGTTCGTCGACGCTGTCGGATCACGGCATGCTTCCCTGCATGCGAACGCGCTGCCGCTGCTGTTCGGTCTTGTGCCGGAGGGAGAGCAGGAGCCGGTTGTAGCCTGGCTGAAGTCGAGAGGGATGAGTTGCGGCGTCTATTTCTCTTATTTTCTGCTTAAGGCGCTCGCTGCTGCAGGCGAATACGAGTACGTATACGAACTGCTGGTCGCTGACGGTGAGCATTCGTGGGGCAACATGGTCAAGGAAGGAGCCACGACCTGCTTCGAGGCATGGGGCAAAGAGCAGAAATGGAACACAAGCCTGTGCCACCCGTGGGCGAGCGCGCCGATTCCGCTGTTCATCGAAGAGATTATCGGCCTTCGCCCGGGCGCGCCCGGCTGGGACGCCATTCGGCTGAATCCGCATATTCCGGCTGCGCTGGAGTCATTCACGTTCGAATGCCGGGTCCGCACGGGCGTAATCCGAATCGGATATGACCGGGGCCGATGGGAAATCGAGACGCCCGCGAACGTAGAACTGATGCGGTAGCGGCAACAAGAATGCACGGGCCAGTGATAGGATGGAAGACTGAGCGGGCGCTTCGGCGTCCGTTCTTTTTCTTATTTTCTAATTGTAGTCTGCAAGCCAGTACCCATGTAAAGGCTATTTGTGGTAAAGTGTTCCTATATTAGACAATCTCAATTCCTTTACAATTTCTCTTTCTGTCGAGAGGAGCCCATTCATGTCATTGAATCGCCGTTTTCCGCTCGTTATGCTTGCAGCTCTTCTAACCATTTAACTATTTTTCGCAGGTTCCGCCCGAGCGGAGTTTGACTCCTCGGATGTCATGGACCCATCGATGCTCGACCAGCCCGTGAAGGAGCCGAATGATCTGGAGCTTCAATGATCCAAGTTGTTGACTCTACTCAAGAAATAATTATTTTCGTCGAGTTGTTGAACCTAAACCCTGTATGTTACAATGACGTAAGAAAGACCGAGTGCGTGAACACTCGGCCTATACAATTGGCTTGGATGGGATGTCCCTTCAAGTTCATGAAGTTACAGAAAACCCACCTCGGGCCGCTGAACCTTGGGGTGGGTTTTTACTTTCTCTTGTAGTTAATCGCGATGTAGGTTAATAGTGCAATAATAAATGTGCCGAAAAGAATCATGATTGTGATTGCATCTACTATATCCATGGCTCCCTCCTTTCCGAAGGGAAACCATGCCCACCCAAGATTCAATTGTACAAGAATATCATATCGCACGTCGGGAATGCGATCAAGCGTTCTTATAATTGTTCCGGCTCCATGACAGTGAAGGTTCAACGGTAGTTCGACTCAAAACCAAGATCGGTTTGAAGCTGGAGCGATTGGATCACGTACGCGGACAATCCGATTGCGACGGGAGAAGAGTAAGAACCGAGAGGCCGCGTCGAACGAGGGGTATTAGCCACACGGCTCCTTCAATAGTTTTATATACTTGCACACGTATATACGCGCAATCGCCCTTATTTCTTTGCATGAGAGAACCGAACGAACAGTTACAGGAACCCTTGAAAGGCGTAAGGCTGCGTCGGCGTCGGTCGTTCTTTGGCTAAAATCATGTGCTGAATATTTAGCAGGATCTTTCCATATTCATGCAGAATGAATTTGGCAAGTGTTGAGTTGGTAAAGGGATGCTTGAGGGGGGGCACTACGTTGACGAAGCGAATCCTGGAAATTGACGAAGCCGTCGCCTACATCCACCGGCATCTGGACGATTCGTTGTCGTTGTCTCGTTTGGCCAAGCATGTGGCTTACAGTCCATATCACTTCTCACGGTTATTCAGAGAACAGGTCGGACTGCCGCCTTTATATTATGTGTCAGCGCTGAGACTCCAGAAAGCAAAGGATTTGCTCATCCACACCGACCTTAGCATTCGCGATATCGGTTTAGAGATCGGTCAGATGAGCTTGGGCACTTTCACGACTCGATTTTCGGAGTGTGTCGGCGTAACGCCAGCGGAGTTTCGACGTTCTTTACCGCAGGTTGGTACGATGAAGGATTCCCTAATCAAACTCGGGGTATGGCAAGAGATCGAGCTTCATACAAGCGCTTATGGCGTAATAGAAGGAACCATCCAAACAAATGTTCCATTTGAGGGTTTCATTCTCGTCGGCCTGTTCGCGAAGCCGATTCCGGAGGGCATCCCTATAAAAGGAGGACTGCTGTCTGGTCCGGGAGCATTCGCATTAACAGGCATCAAGCCGGGTGTTTACTATTTGATGGCAACCGCCATTCCGTGGGGTTCCAAAGAACATGATATTCTTCTTCCTCATGCTTCCCTCCGTACCCGAAACCATAAGCCGCTTATCGTGAGTCCAGACGGCAGAGTCGAACACCAAATGGTTATGCTCCATGAGCCTCGTCAGGACGATCCGCCGATTCTGATCTCCTTGCCGCTATTAATGAACAATTTCCTCAAGCGAATGGGTCAACCGTAACCGCCAGAAATTTGAGCCGTTAAACTAAAGACGGATTCGGTCAGGCCCGTACTGCGTACATTAGCAATCCATGAGAAACCGGGCATGCGGTTGGATGATAATATGTAAACATAAAGGAGGCTGCAGATATGGGACAAGTAATCCTGCAAATGAATGTGACACTGGACGGCTGCTGCGACCACACGCAGGTGATTGCGGATGAGGAGCTTCACCAGTATTCGGCGGACATGATGGACCGGTCCGACGGTTTGCTTTTTGGACGTGAAATCTATCAGCTGATGGAGAGCGCTTGGCCAGCCATAGCCAGCAGCGGCGACGGACCTCAATTCTTGGTCGACTTCGCGCGCAAGCTCGATCGGAAACCGAAGTATGTCTTCTCGCGGACGCTGGATCACGTGACGTGGCAGAATTCTTTCTTGTTGAAGGGGCCTGTCTCCGAAGAGGTGCAGCAGCTTACGGCTGCAGGGAAAAATCTGCTCGTTAACGGCGGTCCCGGCCTCGGTTCCACTCTGGCACAGCTGGGCTTGGTGGATGAGTACCACTTCCTGGTACAGCCCATCGTTGCCGGACGCGGTCCCCAATTGCTGGGGGGAGTTCGTGATCGATTGAATCTGAAGCTGACCGGGACCCAACCTTTCGGCTCAGGCGTTGTGCTGCTCCGCTACACGCCCGTTCGTTGACGGGTATTGGAACTATTCCAGCTTAAGAACCGGAAAGCCGCGCCGGATGCGGGCTTGAGGGCTGTGACAGGTGATGAGCAAGCGACCTGTTGCGGCCCTTTTTGAGTTTCCCATCAACGGACCAGGTTTAGCCGCTGCCGGATTTCTTTCATTCTTCTTTCATTGAGTTCTCTTATACTCATATAACTTGTGTGAAATCCATCTGCGCATATAGAGAAACGCCATGGAAATCTCACGCGACAATTTCATAAAAAGTAAGGAGTTGGAGGGAACGCATGTCGTATTTTAAATCCGGATTCAGTGCGCTCGCAGCTTTTGTATTCCTATTTACCTCCGTTGGAATAATCGCTCCCGGCACAGCAGGGGCAACGGCGGCGACTTATTATCAGGAGCTTGACTTGACGGGCAATTCCGCGGGATGGAACGGCAACCCTGCGAAGGATATCTCGTTTTCGATCCCTGCCGTAACGGAAAGACCCGGGACAATCGCTCAACTTCTTATTTACGCATACGATATCAGAGCGGAGGACGGAGAGACTGCCCGTGTCTATTGGGGGGAGGATGAATCCGGTTTGTACTTGGGCGATTTGTCCGGCATGGCCAGTCAGTGGTCCGTCTCCGTGTTGGAGGTTCCTCTTGATGCCATTCAGAATACGAATCCTGTCTATATTACGGTAAACGATACGAGCGGCGGCAGCGCTTGGGAGGTAGAGATCGCCTGGGCACAGCTTCTATTCGATGGAGGTCCCGGCATCGATGCCAGAGTCGACGATCCCACAGTGACCTATTTGGGACCATATATTAATGTTTTCTGGTATTTGCAGGGTTTGAACGCGGGAGCCTACGTTTCGCCAGCACAAGTTATCGACGAAAATGGTTATAATCTCCGAGAAATAACGGGTAGTCATAACTTTTCTAGTCCTGACAGAGTAACATCAAGCTTTGCAGCCTTCAACCAAGGAACCGTACATACGACCCATTTTATGATTGGCGATCCCTATGAAGGAAACATGAATCGACTCGGACGAGTCCACCATATCGTTACGATAAAGACTTCTCAAGTCCCGGTGCTGGACCGGTTGGCCTTCAAGGACAACGGACAGAATATCGAGTTGAGTCCATCATTTGCTCCTTTGACAAGGGCGTATTCTTCGACCGTATCCTATTCGACCGCAGAAGTTACGCCAGTGGCGATTCCGTTCGAGGGACATGCGGTAACCGCGCGTATTAATGGAAGCGCGACAGATCCCTTTGCGCCTGTCCCAAGCAGCATCCCGTTGCAGGTAGGCCGCAATACGATCGAATATCTGGTTACAAACGTTGAGGATCCGGCAGGAAAGATCTATACCGTTACGATAGACCGTCTTCCGAAGCTTGATAGTCTAGTCGGCAGTCCGGCCATGACGCTCTCCCCTGTCTTTGACGGCGATATGCCGAATCCGGCCTCAGGGTATCATTCATCGGTGGAGAACCATGTCGACAAGATCGTGCTGACGCCCATACTGCCTGCAGGGGCCGGATTGAATCCGGAGGACGTTGCTGTAAGTATCAATGGCCAACCGTTTGAAGCGCTGGTTGCCGGTACATCGAATACGAGCGAGCTCCCACTGAACGTTGGGCGCAACGCGATTACGGTTCGCGTTACTTCGCCGGACGATCATGTATATACGGACTACCCGTTTACGATGGATCGCGCCCCTGCGCTTGCAGATCTGAGCTTCAGCGCGGGCGATGAGGCATTAACGCCGGGTTTCAGCAGCAATGAGTATGTCTATTCAACGGTTGTCGGACATGCCGAAACCCCGATTGGACTGACGCCGACCGTCAACGATGGAGAAACCGTCGAGCTTCGGGTGAACAGCAATAACGAAGCCGACTTTGCTGCAATCGTACCTAACGTGCAGACTGGCGGTCTCGCTCTGATCGCGGGTATCAATAAAGTCGAAGTGCGCGTGAAGTCCTCCGATTATGACACGGCATTGTCTGCCGTTCCTGGCGCAGAGAAGGCTAATTTGGTCAAAATATATACGTTTAACGTTGCGCGCTTCCCGTTCTTGACGGATCTGGTTGTGAGCGGTGAAAATTTGACGGAGTCGTTCGACGCGGCCAAGCTCGATTATTCGATAAACAGAACCATTCCGTATACCCAACCATTCGTTAAGGTAATGCCCACTTCCTCCGATTCTCCCGTAAAGCTGGAGGTTCGTGTGAACGGCGGCGCTTACGAGACAATTGACAGCGGCACGGAAAGCGAAGAGCTGACGATGCAAAGCGGAGCCAACAAGATCGATATCAAATCAACCTCGGTGAATCCGCTGGATCAGCAGGAGTACTCGACCGTATATTCCGTAGTCGTGAACAAGGGTGCGCCTCCGCAGGGTAGTTCATCCTCATCTCCGACTTCATCGGGCCCCTCTTATCGAGCCTTCGAGCTTGACGCGGGGATAGATAATAAAGGTCAGCGCATGCTGGTGACCGATATGATCGGCAAGGAACTTACGCTGTCGGCTTATCTGGTCAAATCCGATGGTACAAGGCTGGATAGCCCGGCGATCCCGATTGATTCGAACGGGCGGTTTACTTTATCCAACATTCCTTCCGGCACTTACAGTATGGTCATGAATGTGAACGGTCCATCGGGCGAGAAGCTGGCCGGCGGAGTAAGCCGTTTAACCGTGGGAGCGGGTGATAGCGGGAAAGCAAGCGGGAAGCCAATCGACCCGCAGAGCAAAGCAACGGACGCTTCGACAGGTGACGCGTTGCAAGGTGTTAAGATTACCTTGTACTGGGCGGATACGGCGCTGAATCGTTCCAAAGGCCGCACGCCAGGCGAGATCGTGAAGCTGCCTGCGCTTGCTCATTTTGCTCCCCATAAGAATAACGCCGTACAGACCACTCCGGTCGAGGGGACTTTCGGTTGGGTGCCGTTTATTGACGGAGACTATTACTTCATTGCCGTGAAAGACGGCTATGAGAAATACGACAGCCGTGAGGACGACCGCAATAGGCCGCTCGGAGACGACAGCTCTATCAAAGACGGTATTATCCATGTCGCACATTCGGTTTTTACATACGACTTGGCTATGAAACCGGATGGATGGGAAGAGCCGGGCGGGACGCACCGTTCATATATGAAGGGTTATCCGGATGGCAGCTTCAAACCGGAAAGAGGCATTTCGCGGGCGGAACTGGCTGCCGTACTGGTCCGTATCCTTCCGCAGAGGGCATTCGCAACGCAGAACGCGCATAATCTAAGCGATCTTGCCGAGCCGTTCTGGGCCGCTGAATCGATTAACATCGCGCTCGATCAGGGCTGGATGAAAGGTACCGCCGCCGGCGCTTTTCATCCGGACAAGCTGGTTACGCGGGCTGAGCTGGCTCAGGTTGCCTACAATATCAAGGCCGAAGAATGGAACAGTATCAGCTCGCCGGTTTCGACAGCGTTCAACGATGTGAGGGGCCATTGGGGAGCCGATGCGATTACGGCTGCTGCAAGCAACGGGATCGTCGAAGGGTATGCCGACGGCAGCTTCAAACCGAACAACGCGGTTACCCGCGCGGAAGCCGCAACTCTGCTGAACCGGTTGCTTGACCGCACTCCCGGGAAAGTCGGGGAGCAGCCGCTCTGGCCCGACGTTCCGACTTCACATTGGGCTTATAAGAATATTATGGAGGCTTCCGTTACGCATCGGTATAACCGGTCCGCCGCCGGATCTGAGTTATGGTCTGAAAAGTAATAATCTATAGAGTCGCGTCAGACAAGGGCCAGAGGTCTGCAACAAGTTGTCGGGAGGGAGGCCAGGCAGATCCGAAAATCATGGCGGCCTTAACCGTTCTTTGAAGCGTCACTCTGTCTGTCGTCCATGGGCCTTTCGCCCGCAGCGCGCCACCAATAGCCGCTGCTGCATCAAATCACTTGTTTAAGCGATACCGCGTATGTTAAAATCGCAATAGAAAGACCGAGTGCTGAGAACACTCGGCCTATACAATTGGCTTGGATGGGATGTCCCTTCAAGTGCAATGAAGAGCGCAAAAACCCACCTTCGGCCGGAAACCTTGGGGTGGGTTTTTACTTTCTCTTGTAGTTATTCGCGATGTAAGTTAAAAGAGCAATAACAAAGGTTGAAAAAGCGATCATGATGAGGATTGCATCTTTTATTTCCATGGCTTCTCCTCCTTTCCGAAGGGAAACCATGCCCACCCAAGGTTCAATTGTACAATTCCATCTTAGCTTTATTTTCTCATGCGATCAAGTGTTCTTGTTCTCGGTGAGTATCAGCTCTCGTATGACCTCCCGTTCATCACGGCTGACTTCAATTATACGTTCGTCCATGGGCTTTTTGCCCGCAGCGCGCTACCAATAGTCGCTGCTGCATCAAATCACTTGTTTATGTGTTATTGCACCTTAGAGAAGCTGCCAAGGAATTCGTTGCGGTAAATTGCATTAATCCTCTCCAGAACCTTCTGGGATTGATCGCTAAATTTCAATTCCGTAGCTTGACCCTTCAGCAAGAACATGCCGGTCTCGTTGCGGTGTTCTCCGAGAGCCCCCTCATACAAAAGGTTTGCGCCATGAGTAGGCGGAGAGTAGAACAGCTTCATGAGCCATTCAACTACCAGGGGAAGTCCGGAGTCTCTTCCTTTTCTCAGCGTATTATTGCCACCCGGGTCAACGCTGCGGATCTTGATGCCTTCCTTGGCAAGCTGCGGTGCGATAGCCCGAGTCCACAGCGAAAGCGCCAGCTTTGAAGTGGCATAAGGACCAAGCAGCTTGCGGAAGGTTTTGGGACGTTCCAGGATTTCGATATTAAATTCTTTTACAAAGTTTAGCGCTGAAGACGAGGTGTTGATCACCGTTTTTAAGCTGCCGTTTTTTAGGAGCTCCTTTAATTCCATGAGTATGATATACGGAGCGATCGTCAACAGCTCGTAATGCTTCTCGTGCCCTTGTTTCGAATAGCTTAGTTCAGAAAAGGAACCTCCGGCGTTGTTGAACAAAATATCGATCCGCTTCTCTTTGTCTTTGATCTCGTCCAAAGTCTTGCTCAAGCTGGCATAATCGGCAAGATCCGCTGTTTTATAAATGCGAAGCTTTCCGTTCATGACGGCTTTACGGATTTTCATATCGTCCGCCGGGAAGTCGGAACGGTTCAAAGCGATGACCTGCCAGTCCTCCGTCAGCAACTTCCGGGTTAACTCCAGCCCGATCCCGGCGTTTGCGCCCGTGATCAGAGCGATGTTTTCTCGTTGGTTCGTGTTCACTGTACGTCTCCTCCTAAAGTCGGGAAATGTTTCCCTGATAGCGCATATTCTATAACTTGGAGTTAGCACCAAGTCAAGACACGATAACAAGGGTTTATCCCAAGGCCGACAAATCGATCTCATTGGGCCGAAGAGGAGGCAAACCAAGTCATATCGAATTAAACTAGGTACTGCTCTTAGTTGGAGGAAATGCTCATTGGAGGTGAGGAAATGGACGTAGCAACCGAACTGGTCGACAGTATGCTGACGAAATTTAAATCCGAGAGGAAATGGACGCTTCAAGCGATTGCACAGCTGTCGGATGAAGATATAATTTGGTCTCCGAACGCCGACAGCAACAGTATCGCTAATTTAGTGGCTCACATCCGCGGCTGCGTGCACTCGCGAATCGAAACCATCTTTTATAACATTCCCGATACAAGAAACAGGGATGACGAGTTTGAGCGCGGGCTTGCGATGTCCGCAGAGGACGCCTTCAGCGTGACGAAGAAAGCATTTGATATCATCCTTGAATTTCTCGAACACCTCCGCGCAAAACCAGAACTGGTGATGTCTCAACCGTTTCTCAATCGTCCACCCCTTACCTATAGCCAGGTCAATAATGAGACAACGACTCTGAACCTCATGATAGCGATGATTAGAGAAATACATTATCACACGGGGCAAATCATCTATGCGGCAAAAATCAGAAAAGGGCAGCTTGAGTGGCAATACGACTAAAAAGAACGATTGTTGAAATTGTCGAATATTTCTGGCAAAATGCAATTAGATGTACAGTAGGCGTAACTGGCGAAACTTGGAGTACCACGGGGGAGCGCATACTTGATACGGCCGATCGCCTGGGCAGAGGTAGGGAGTAAATCTCCCTGCCTCTTTGTGTTTTTAACAAGAGGAAGGGATGATGGTCGTGAAAGGAAAACCGCTAATTTTGGATGGCAATGAGGTTGCCGCATCTATCAAGTCGCGCATGGCAAATCGATTAGAGCAGCTTAGCTTAAGGGGACGGTTCCTTGTCTGGCAACCATTCTGGTCGGCGACGATCCGGCTTCGGCTACCTACGTACGCATGAAAACGAATGCCTGCAAAAGATTGGGCATTCGATCGGTTCGTATCGATCTGCCCGGAGAGACGACGACAGAACAATTGATTGAAGCTATACAGCAGTTGAACGGGGATTCCGCGGTCCATGGAATTCTGCTGCAGCACCCTGTGCCGGAACAGATTGACGAGCGGGCTGCATTTGATGCGATTGCCATTGAAAAAGATGTAGACGGGGTAACAACCCAGGGATTCGCGCAAAACGCATTTGGCTTTGCCGCATTTCCTTCCTGTACTCCGGCAGCTATAATGGCCATTCTGGATCATTATCGTTTGCCGGTGTCCGGAAAGCATGCGGTGGTCATCGGAAGAAGTCCCATTCTGGGCAAGCCTGTATCCGCTATGCTGCTGAACGAGGACGCGACGGTGACCACGTGCCATTCAAAGACGGTTAATCTGAAGGAGTTTGTGAGATCGGCGGATATCGCTGTCGCTGCGGTCGGGAAGCCCAAGTTCGTTCCAGGGGACTGGATTAAGCCGGGGGCCGTTGTGTTGGATGCCGGATACAACCCGGGGAACATCGGAGATGTGGACTTTGAGGCATGCCTCCCTTATGTATCCGCGATTACTCCGGTTCCCGCTGGAGTAGGTCCGGTGACGATCGCCATGTTGTTGAAGCACACGGTTGATGCAGCTGTGAAAATTCAAGAATACTAATATTCGCGATTATAGGTGCGATCCGCCGCCTATGTCGACGCCTTGCGAACTTCGGATGATTTTATAAGATTTCGTGCATCGCTCGTATATGAACATCGTTACCCGCTTGATAATATGTAAACAGCATCAGATCTGCATGCACAATCAGGAGGGATAAAGATGTTCAAATGGAAGCGTTATCTGACCGTGCTGGCGGCGACCGTCATGATAGGAGCTTTGACGGCATGCGCCAGCGGGGAGAAAAATAGCGAATCCGAGCCCGGCTCGGCAGGCGGGGCGTCCGATCAATCGGTCAAGCTTAGAATTATGTGGTGGGGCGCGCAGGAGCGTCACGAGGCGACACTGGCTGCGCTGGACCTGTACACGCAACAAAACCCTCACGTTACGTTCGAGCCGGAATATTCCGGTATGGACGGTTACCTGGACAAATTGTCGACGCAGGCGGCGGCAGGCAATGCGCCGGACGTGATTCAGCTCGATCCGGGCTGGACGCCGGACTGGGCGGCCCGCGGACAGCTGGCGGTGCTGACGCCGGAAGTCGATTTGAGCCAGATCGATCCCAAGCTGCTGGCCGGGGGACAATCGGGCGGCGAGCAGTACGGCGTTCCGCTCGGCTCCGTCGCTTACGGCATGATCTACGACAAGGCGGCCATGGATAAGCTCGGCATCGACAATCCGCAGAACGGCTGGACATGGGACGATTTTTTCTCCCTGGCGAAGTCGTCCAAGGATAAGCTGCCGGAAGGACAATATTTCTCCAAGGATTATGCCGGCGATTATTTTGCTTATTCCGCATTCCAATACAGCAAAGGCAAAGGCGCGGTGACGACGGAGGAAGGCAAATTCAATATCGACGAAGCGGCGTTCCTGGAATGGACCAAAGCGTTCGAGGAGCTGCGGAACGAAGGGATCGTGCCCCCGGCCGACGTGAACACGTCCGACAAGGAATTCGATCCGCAAATGGATTTAATGGTCGCGGGCAAAGTATTGATGCGTCTTAGCTTCTCTAACAACTACGGCTCCTGGGACAGCTTGAAGCCCGGCGCATATGCGCTGGTGACGATGCCGCGTTCGGAAGAAGCGGGCGGCTGGCTGAAGCCTTCGATGTACCTGACGGTTTCCGCGAATTCCAAGAAAACCGAGGAAGCCAAGAAATTCATCAACTGGTTCGTCAACGATCCGGAAGCGGCCCAGCTGCTGAAAACCTCTCGCGGCTTGCCGGTCAACAAGACAAATGCCGACGCGCTGCAAGCGAGCATGAGCGAAGTCGACAAAGTCGGTCTGGAACTGCTCAGGGCGACCGAAGTGGACGGACAAACCTGGACGGCCGGAGCCGGCGGCTGGACCAACTATATCGACAAAGACTGGCCATATGTGCGCGATCAGCTCAGCTTCGGCAGAATAACGCCCGAGCAAGCTTATGAGGAATTAAAAACGGCGGCCAGGGAATACGAAAAATAAAGAATGGACGAATGCCCGGAACGATGTCTGTTCCGGGCATTCCATTGTCCTAAATAGAGATGGAGTGCGGGAGGCGTTTGGAGATGAATCGGCACAGTCAAAAACAACGAGGCGCCGGGTACGGAGCATGGCTCGAATATCGCGGGTTGAAGGGCGAAGCGGCACAAACAAAGTATTGCCGCGTCATTGCGCCGCAAGAGCGCGACATCGTGATGGAAACGGCCGTTGCGGAGCTGGCGCGGGGTCTTGGCCATTTGTTCGGACAAGGAGAGGCGGCAATCGTCGCGACGACCGGCTCGGCGGGGCTGTCGTCGTCCGTGGCGATCGGCCTGTGGGGAGACGGAACAATCGTCGACGAGCTGTTCCGGGGAACGGCTCTGCCCGAGCCGGGCGGCGAAGGCTACGCGATCAGAACGGATCGCGAGACGGGGGGCATCGCGATTGGCGCCGCTTCGCCGATCGGCGCGCTGTACGGCGTCTTTCATTTGCTCAGGCTGCTCGGTACGGGCCGACCGGTCGAAGCGCTGGAGCTTGTCGAACGTCCGGTCAATCCACTGCGCATGATCAATCAGTGGGACAATATGGACGGAAGCGTGGAGCGCGGCTACGCGGGAAGCTCTATCTTTTACGAAAACAATGCGTTCACTTCCGATACGGAGCGGCTGAGCGATTATGCGAGATTACTTGCGTCCTGCGGCATTAATGCGATATCCATCAATAACGTCAATGTGCATCGGCATGAGACGATGCTGATTACGCCGGCGCTTCTGCCGGAGGTGGCGAAGGTCGCGGCGCTGTTCCGCGCTTACGGGATTCGCCTGTTCTTGAGCGTCAACTACGCAAGCCCGCTGGAGATCGGCGGCCTCGTTACGGCGGACCCGCTGGACGAAGGCGTACGCGAGTGGTGGCGTTCTGCGGCAAACGGCATTTACGCGGCGATTCCCGACTTCGGCGGCTTTGTCGTGAAGGCCGATTCGGAGAGCAGGCCGGGGCCGTTCGACTACGGCCGCGACCATGCGGACGGCTCCAACATGCTTGCCGAAGCGCTTCGGCCGCACGGCGGCATCGTCATCTGGCGCTGCTTCGTCTACGACTGCAAGCAGGACTGGCGCGACCGCTCGACGGATCGGGCGCGTGCGGCTTACGATCACTTCAAGCCGCTGGACGGCCGATTTCTGGACAATGTCATTCTCCAGGTGAAGAACGGTCCGCTCGACTTCCAGGTGCGGGAGCCGGTCTCCCCGTTGCTTGGCGCGATGGAGCGAACGAATCAGATAATCGAATTCCAGATTGCGCAGGAGTATACCGGCCAACAGCGCCATCTCTGCTACCTCGTTCCGCAATGGAAGGAGACGCTCGATTACGACACGCATCTGAAGGGGGAAGGCTCCACAGTTAAGCGGATCGTGGACGGGTCCTTGCACGGCAGCCGATACAGCGGCATCGCGGCGGTGTCCAATATCGGCAGCGACGACAACTGGACGGGCCATCTGTTGGCACAAGCCAATCTGTACGGTTACGGGCGCCTTGTCTGGGACCCGGAGCTGTCGGCGGAGGAAATCGCGGAGGAATGGATTCGGCTGACATTCGGCGGCGACGAGCGGACAGCTGCCGTAATCGGGAAAATGCTGATGACTTCCTGGGAAATCTACGAATCGTATACCGCGCCGCTCGCCGTCGGTTTTATGGTTAATCCGGACCACCATTACGGGCCGAATGTCGACGGTTACGAATACTCCAAATGGGGAACGTATCATTTTGCGGATCGCCAAGGCATCGGAGTAGACAGGACGACGCATACGGGAACGGGCTATACGTCTCAGTACGCCGCGCCGAACCGGGAGCTGTACGAAGCGCTGGAGAGCTGTCCGGACGAGCTGCTGCTTTTCTTCCACCATGTCCCGTATACCCATGTTCTGCACAGCGGAAAATCGGTCATCCAGCATATTTACGATACCCGATTCGAAGGCGCGGCGCGGGCGGAAGAGCTGAAGAAGGCGTGGGACAGCCTGGCCGGCCGCATCGATGCGCGGCTGCACCGGCAAGCGGTAGAACGCCTCGCCGGGCAAGTCGAGTATGCCAAGGAATGGCGCGATGTGATCAATACGTACTTTTACCGCAAGAGCGGCATCGCGGACGAGCTCGGGCGCAAAATCTATTGAGGACATCCTCCATTGCTCGTTGTTTTTTCGTTATATTTTGAAAGAATTCGATTATCCCTCTCATTTAGTCGGCTGTTCCGCTTCATTATACTTAGGGATATACAACAGACGACTTGAGGTGACACCATGGATCGTACTGCAGCGGCAGCAGCTCCCGCAGTCAACAAAGTCAAGCGCTTGCGCGTCAAATCCGGCAGGTGGAACGCGCCGGTTGCCGGCTACTTATTCATATCGCCATGGCTGCTCGGGTTTTTGCTGCTTACGGCGTATCCGCTTCTCATTTCCTTGTATTATTCCTTTACGAACTATACGTTAATGCAGCCGATGGAATGGGTAGGGACGGCCAATTACGAGCAGATTTTCTCATCCGACGCGAAGTTCGTCCAATCCGTGAAGGTGACGTTCTATTATGTGCTCGCTTCCGTGCCGCTCAAGCTTGCGGCCGCGCTTGCGGTGGCGATTATGCTGAACAAGGCGATTCGCGGCATGACGTTCTACCGCACGGCGATTTATTTCCCTTCGCTCATTGGCGGCAGCATCGCCGTATCGCTGCTGTGGCGCAACATTTTCGGCATCGACGGCGTGTTCAACCAGATTATCGGCTTTTTCGGTTTCGAGGGCAAAGGCTGGATTACGAGTCCCGATACGGCGATGAGCACGCTCATTCTGCTGACGGTATGGCAGTTCGGCTCCTCGATGGTTATTTTTCTGGCGGGCCTGAAGCAAATCCCGGGCGATCTGTATGAAGCGTCGTCCGTGGACGGGGCCAATAAGCTTGTGCAGTTTTTCAAAATAACGCTGCCGATGCTTTCGCCGATTTTGTACTTCAACCTGGTCATGGGCGTCATTAACGCTTTCCAGATGTTTACGTCCGCGTTCGTCATTACGAACGGAGGACCGATGAACTCTACGCTGGTCTACGCCTTGTACTTGTACGAACGGGCGTTCAGCCGCTATCAGCTTGGCTATTCCTCGGCGCTGGCCTGGATTATGCTGGTCATGATCGTCGTCGCGACCGTCATTATTGCCGGGACATCGAAATATTGGGTCTTCTATGAGACGGAGTCGGGCAGGGGGAAAGGAAAATGAGAATAAGCAAACCGTGGAGGCCTGTTTCCAGACACCTTGTCCTGATTGTTTTCAGCTTGATTATGGTTTATCCCGTCCTGTGGTGGATCGGGGCTTCGCTTAAGAAGACGAGCGAGCTCAGCTCTCCGAACATCTTTCCTTCCGTGCCGGAATGGAGCAATTTCGTGAAGGGCTGGCATTCCGTGCCGGGCTACTCCTTTACCCATTTCTATCTGAATACGTTTCTGCTGGAGGCGGCGCTGCTCGTGACGACGCTTGTCTCCTGCACGCTTGTCGCCTTCGGCTTCGCCAGGCTGAGCTTCCCGCTCAAAAACTTCTGGTTCGCGCTGCTGATGCTGACTCTGATGATGCCGGGGCAGGTGCTGATCATTCCGCAGTACACCTTGTTTCACGAGCTTGGCTGGGTGAACACCTACCTGCCGTTTATCGTGCCGCATTTGCTGGCCAGCGGCGCCGGCGGAACGTTTTTTGTCTTCCTGCTGATCCAGTTCGTACGGGGGATTCCGAAGGAGCTCGACGAGTCGGCCAAGATCGACGGCTGCTCCTGGTTCGGAATCTACTGGCGGATCGTCATGCCCTTGACGAAGCCGGCGATCGTAACGGTCCTGATTTTCTGCTTCCTGTGGAACTGGGACGATTTTCTCGGGCATCTGCTGTACCTTAACTCGGTCGACAAATATACGGTAGGCCTTGCGCTGCGAATGATCAACGACTCCCAGTCCGCCCAGCAATGGGGTCAGCTGCTTGCCATGTCGCTGGTCTCGATCCTGCCGGCCACGATCGTGTTTATGTTCCTTCAGAAGTATTTTGTCGAGGGGATTGCGACGACGGGTATTAAAGGATAAGATTGACCCCAGTATAAAAGGAATAAAGAGAGAATAACGGTAGAGAGCGAACGGGTTTTCGCGGCTTTACCGTTTCTTTCGGCTTATCCGGATAAGGGATGTGCGGCAGGATGACGAATCCGTTCAAAAAATACCGGGTCGACCGGCTGTTCTTTTTCAGCTTTGCCGTTCTCTTGGTCGTCGTGGTCGCGTTTATCGCCTGGAAAAGCTACGACATTTCGTCCAAAGCGCTGGTTCAGACGACCTCGCATTACCAGCAGCAGCTTCTGGACGAATTGAACAGCGAAATTACGACCCGCCTTGTCATGATCGAGCAAATCTCGCTGTCCACTTCCCGAGACAATGACTTGATTACTTTCCTGAAGGACAGACAGGATGAATTCGACCGCTACCGGGCGTATATCAGCATTGAGCGCGCGCTGGCGAACCTGACGTATTCGATTCCGCTGATCCAGGGCATCGATCTGTACATGGACCGACCGTTCCAGGGCGACGCCAAAAGCTACATCCAGTTTCGGGACATCGCCGCGCTGAGCCAGCAGTCATGGTCGCGCGGCCTCGACAGGAGCGACTTCGCCTGGTCGACCGAGCACCGGATTCCGAGCTTCCAGGGCGATATTCCGGTGCTTAGCTTTGCCCGAAAAATCATGAGCGAAAGCGATTATCTCGGCGTTCTGGTCATTCATGTGAAGGCGGACGTCATTCGCGGGCTGCTCGACGGCGCTTCGACCGGCTCGAACCGGCTGATGACGAACAGCGAAGGACAGCAGGTATTGAAAACCGGCCAAACGCTGGACAAGGAAGAGCTGTCGCAATGGATCGTGACGAAAGGCCGTCAATCGGGTTATCTCCACATCCGGGACCACCCCGAGCTCGGCAATTCGCTGCTCGTATACTCGAAGCTGGACGAGTCCAATTGGACACTGGTAGAGATTACGTCGTGGAACCAGATTATTGCGAGCAGCCTGCAGCTTGCCGAAGTGATCGTCGTGATCGGCATTGCGGCCGTGCTGTTGGTGCTGCTGCTGACCCACTTTCTGAGCAAGCAGTTCGCTAAGCCGCTTCGCAAGCTGATCTCGGCCATGGGCGCTTATTCGGTCGGGGGAGGCCAGGCAACGCTGCCGTCCGACTACACGAATGAATTCGGCTCGATGTTCGCCGGCTATCGCAAGCAGAACGAACGCATCGAACAGCTGTACCTGTCGCTGGAGCATCGCTACGAGCAGCAGCGCAAAGCCGAGATCGAAGCGCTGCAGGCGAATATTAATCCGCATTTCCTGTACAACATGCTGGATCAGCTCAACTGGATGGCGATCGAAGCGGGGCAGGACGAGCTCAGCCGCATCCTGGAGCTGATGGGAAAGATGTTCCGCATCGGTCTGTCGAACGGCGCCAGCTTCATTGGCGTAGAGGAAGAGCTGGAGCATATCGAATGTTATCTGGAAATTCAGCAGCTGCGCTGGGGAAGAGGGCTGGACTGCACGATTGAGGCGGAGGAGAGCATTCGCGACTGTCTGCTGCCGAAGCTGACGCTGCAGCCCTTCGTGGAGAACGCGATCGTGCACGGCTTTAACGCGCGCGACGAGGGCCATATCCATATTCGGCTGACGGGACGGGAAGGCCGATTGCAGATCGTCATCGACGATAACGGCAACGGGCTGAGCAAGGCGGCGGAGCGCCGTCATCATCTGCGGACGGGCGGCTACGGCATACGGAATGTCAGGGAACGGCTGACCGCCTATTTCGGCGAAAATCAAAGCATAATGCTTGACGAGCGGGAGGAAGGCGGCACAAGAGTCTGTATCGCCATGCCGCTGCTGACGGAGGCTCCCAATCGGGAGCATGCGGAGGGAGGGTGAACGCCATGTGGAAAATCGTCATTATCGATGACGAACGGCAAGTGCTGCAGGGGATGAAACGCGTCATTCCATGGGAGGATCTGAACGCGGAGTGGGCAGGCGAGGCGATGAACGGCGAGGATGGGCTGGCGCTCATCCGCGAGGTGCGGCCCGATATCGTCATCACCGATATTTACATGCCGATCATGAACGGGATGGACATGCTGGAGCAGCTGAGAAAGGCGGGTTTTGCCGGCAAGGTCATTATCCTGAGCGGCTACTCGGACTTCGAGCATGCGAGACAGGCGCTGCGGCTGTCCGTGAGCGATTACGTGTCGAAGCCGATCAGCGTGCCGACCCTGGAGACGATTCTGTATAAAGTGATTCAAGAGCTGATGGAAGAGGAGGAGAAGCGGACCAAGCAGGGGGAGCTGGAGCAAAAGCTGATGCTGTACGAGCCGTTTATCGAGAAAGAATGGGTGCGCGCCGCCGTTGTCGGCACTCTCGACCATTCTTATCCGAACGGTGTCCACATGCCGGAGCCTTACCGATATTGGACCGAGAAGCGCCATGCGGCAATCGGCATCGATCTTGTCCGCGACATTCGGGTGAACGAGCTGTCGCTGTCGGACCTTAACCTGTTCCGCTTTGCGATGAGCAACATCGCCTGCGAAATTGCCGGCGAGCTGTTTCCGGCGTTCGAATATGCCGAGCTGCACAGCACAAGATCGGTCCTGATCGTACACCCGGAGCCGGCCGCGATGCCGCAGGACAAGACGCAGCAGAAGCTGGAGGAGCTTGCCGTTCGGCTGATCGAGAGCTTGAAGGGTTATCTGAAAATGACGATTCGCGTCGGCATCGGCTCGGTGAAGGAGCGCTGGACGGATATTCCCGATTCGACGGAGGAAGCGTTCCGCGCGAGCGACAGGAGAGAGTATCGCGCCGTTCCCGATTACGAAGTTTACAGCGGCGGCGGGAAGGAGGACGGGACGAGGCGGACAGGCGCAGCGGTGCAGTTCCCGGTCAAGTTCTCCTACCGGCTGGCCGGCGCGATCAAGGCCGCGCAGGAGGAAGAGGCGCAGCGCCTCGTCGCGGACTACATCGCCGAGCTGAAGACGCAGAAGGGCGTGACGGCCGAATACTTGCAGACGCTCGGCAGCGAGCTGTGGGGCATTATCGCCTATTGCCTGTACGAGGCCGGGTTTGCGCAGGGCGATCTGGTCGCCAACGACCAGGTTGCGAAGGAGCTTGTCGGGCTGACCGATGCGGAGCAGCTGCGGCAGTGGCTGTCGAACAAAATCTCGCTTGTCTGCGACAGCAGGCAGTACAAGGGCAACAGCAAGCACCGGCAGCTGGTCGATTACATGACCGACTATATTCACGAGCATTACGCGGAAGAGCTGACGTTGGCCGAGCTGGCGGACAAGGTGTACGTTTCTCGCAACCATCTGTCGATTATTTTCAAGAACATAACGGGCGAGACCTTCAATAACTATTTGATACGGGTCCGTATCGAGAAAGCGCGCGAGCTGCTGCTCGAACGCAGGATGCTCGTATACGAAGTGGCGGAGCATGTCGGCTACAAGAACGTTCCCTATTTCAGCACCCTGTTCAAGAAGGTGACGGGCATGAATCCGACAGAGCTGATCAAATAAACCGAAGCGGGGGGAATGGAAAATGATACGCGTAGCTATCGTGGGAACGGGCTCGATCTCGACCGCGCATCTGGACGCCTATACGAGGTTTGCCGATCGGTGCCGGGTGGTCGCGCTAGTCAACAATCAGACGGAGACGGCGGAGAGGCTGAAGGAGAAATATCGGCTCGATTGCCGGATCTATCAGGATTACAAGGATTTGCTGGAAGGCGATCAGGTCGATCTCGTGTCGATCTGCACCCCTCCTTTTTTGCATGCGTCCATGTCGGTCGACTTGCTGCGTGCGGGTATCGACGTGCTGGTCGAGAAGCCGATGGCGCTATCCCTGGAGGAATGCGACCGGATGCTGGCGGCGGCGTCCGAATCCGGCAGTCTGCTGTCCGTGGTGGGCCAGAACCGGTTTCTCGACGCAAGCGTGAAGCTGAAGCGAACGATAGAATCCGGTCTGCTCGGCAAAGTGGTTCACGCGCAGGTCGATTCCTTCTGGTGGAGAGGGAGCAATTACTACGACGTATGGTGGCGAGGCACATGGGAAACGGAAGGAGGCGGCTGTACGCTTAACCACGGCGTTCATCATGCCGACATGCTGCAGTGGATGATCGGCATGCCGCAATCGGTCGTGGCCGTCATCGGCAACGCCGCGCATCCGAATTCGGAGGTGGAGGATATTTCGATGGCCATCCTGTCGTACGCGGACGGCAGCCTGGCTCAATTGACCAGCTCCGTCGTTCATCACGGCGAGGAACGGCAGATCGTCATCCAAGGCCTGGATGCGAGGGCTTCTCTGCCTTGGAAGGTGCATGCGTCCAGGCAGTCGGAGCAGGGATTCCCGCTGCCGGAGGGCAACCCGGAGCTGAAACGGGAGATCGAGCAGTTTGCAGCCGGCTTGGCGCCGCTGGCGTATACCGGGCACGAGGGCCAAATCGACGATGTGCTGAGCGCGATCGAGACGGGCTCGCGGAAGGTCGGCGTGGACGGGTATGAGGGTCGCAAGGTGATCGAGCTCGTCACGGCCATCTACGAAGCGTCCTTTACCCGGCGGCAAGTGGAGCTGCCTCTGACGAAGGACAGCTTGTTCTATTCGCGGGAGCAAATTATGAGCCATTCGCCGCGGTTTCACCACAAATCCGACAAATCGGCTACAATAGATTATAAATGAAGGAACGCTATCACCATCCAGGAGGGGGAGAGACTGGACATGCCGATCAAATTCAGCCTAATTGGCGGGGCGGGCTTTCGTGCCCAATATTTTCTTAGAATCGCGGAGGCGCTGCCGGATCGTTTCGAGGTCAGCGGAATGGTCGTGCGCAACGCAAGCAAAGCCGAGGAGATGGAGCGAAGGTGGGGCGCTGCCGTCTACCCGGGGCTGGAAGAGCTGTTGGCGAAGGAGAAGCCGGACTTCGTCGTCGTGTCCGTCAATGGAGCGGCAGGGGCGGAGTATATGCTCAAGCTGGCGCGGGAAGGCATACCGGTGCTAATGGAGACGCCGCCCGCCGCGGACTTGGCCGGACTGCTGGAGCTGAACGAGCAAATCGGCCGTATTGAGGGCGCCAAGGTGCAGGTGGCGGAGCAGTACCAGTACCATCCGATGCAGGAGGCGCGGCTGCGGTTGATTCGTTCGGGCCGCTTGGGCAGGATCACCGAAGCGACGGTCTCGATTTCTCATCTCTACCATGGAGCGAGCCTCATCCGCAAAATGCTCGGCGTCGGCTTCGAGGAGGCGCGGATTCGGGCCATGCGCTTCGAGACCGAATGGGTTAACGGGCCGACGAGAGGCGGTCCGCCCGCCGACGATAAGCTGATCCCGACCGAGCGGGAGCTGGCCTGGATCGATTTTGGCGATCGCCTGGGCATCTACGATTTTACGTCCAACCAGCATCGGTCCTGGATACGCTCGAATCATATCAGCGTTCGCGGACAGCGGGGCGAAATCTTCGACAATCGCGTGCTGATTCAGCAGGACGCCGTCCAGATGCAGCTCGAGCTCAAGCGAGTGAACCGGGGCGAGCTGGAAAACGCGGAAGGCTACTTCCTGCAAGGCATTATCGGCGGCGAGCAGTGGCTGTACACGAATCCATTCGTGCCGGCCAGGCTGTACGACGACGAAATCGCCATTGCGTCCTGCCTGCAGCAGATGAGCGACTATATCAATGGGGGCCCGGAGCTGTACAACCTTGCCGAGGCCTCGCAGGACCAATATCTCGGCTTGCTGATTCAACGGGCGATTCTGACGGGAGAAACCGTTATCGCTTCCCGGCAGGGCTGGGCGATGACGGAAGGTTGAGTTCGAAGCGCAATTGACTTGTTTATACGATATGGCATATGTTAAAATCGCAATAGAAAGACCGAGTGCTGCGAACACTCGGCCTATACAATCGGCTTGGATGGGGTGTCCCTTCAAAGCTCTAGGAACGTGTAAAACCCACCTTCGGCGACAACCTTGGGGTGGGTTTTTACTTTCTCTTGTAGTTATTCGCGATGTAAGTTAAAAGAGCAATGACAAAGGTTGAAAAAGCGATCATGATGAGAATTGCATCTTTTATTTCCATGGTTTCACCTCCTTTCGAAGGGAAACCACGACCCACCCAAGATTCAATTGTACAACTCTATCTTATCGTTTGTTTGGTATACGATCAAGTGTTCTTGTCGCGAAGGTGCAACAGGCTGCGCATACCGATGCGGCAGCCTGTTGTTGTTTTCTCCGGGGGATGGGTCAAGGCAGGCTGGCTTTTAATGAATATAACGTTATAATGTTTAAAAGGGATACATCATTCAACACGTTCAAAGCACGAATTCCGGGAGGTTGCCGTGAGAGCACTCGTTAAGCCAAGCGTCTGGAAATGGGACATCGGTCTGAGCTGGAACCGATTCAAGTCCAAGCTGCTTCTGACTTATACGTTGTCTTATATTCTTATTTTTTTGGTTCCGCTTTCAGGGGTCACTCTGGTTATTTATCATAACGCGACGGCCAATTTGCGCGCCGAGATCGAGCAGTCCAGCGTGAATCAGCTGAATCAGGTCAAGCTCTCCATCGACAATCACATGACCAATCTGCTGGAGACCGCGAGCAAAATCTCTTTCGACGAGCATCTGACCAGATTCATGATCTCCGATCCGTACAACAGCCGGGAAGGCATTGCTTCGCTGGCGCGCTACAAGGCCAACAATACGATGCTGGAGGAGCTGTTTCTGTACTATCACGGCGACGAAGCGATTTACACCAATCTGGGGCGCACCAATCTCGACGTCGTCTTCGGCGACAGATTTCGCTTCGAACGCTGGAAGCCCGAGGAGATCAAGCTCGCGCTGAATGAAGCCCCGTTCGCGACCGTTCGTCCGTCCGAGAAGGTTACCGTGCATTCGCGGCAAGAGCCGATGCTGGCCATGCTCGTCCCGATCAAGACCAACGATCCTTATCCGTACGGAGCCGTGCTCTATCTCATGAAAGAGGAGAAATTGACGGGCGTAATGGACTCCATTCTGAACGATTTCTCGGGGAGCAGCTATATTTTCTCGGGTACGGGAGAGGTGTTAACGGCCAATTACAGAGGCGACGCTCTGCGAGGCCATGATTTAATGGCGTTGTCCGAGCTCGAGTCCGGAATTCATGAAATGAAGCTCGGAGGAGAGAATTACTCGGTCGTGACGGTCAAGTCCAACGTTAACGGCTGGACGTACGCTTCGGCCATTCCTAGCTACCAGTTTTTCGAGCAAATCGGCCAGATCCGCACGATCATTCTGCTTGTCTTTGCCTTCACGGCGCTGACCGGCGTCATAGCGGCGATGCTGCTCGCCAGACGTCAGTACCACCCGATTCGCGATCTGCTGGAATTCGCTTCGCTGCAGGGCGGTGCGCAAGAAACGACGAAAAACCGCAACGAATGGGACTGGATCAAGCAGACCATCCGCGAATACCATGCCCGCATCGACATGCAGGAGCCGTTCGTGCGCAACCAATGCTTGATGCTGCTGTTTAAGCATGGCAAATCGGACGATCCCGAAATCGAGCGCATGATCGTGGAGTCCGGATTGGAGCTTCCGGAGGGAGCGTCCTGCTTCGCCCTTGTTCTAAGTTGGGACAAGCCCGACCGCGAGGCTCAGGTCTCGGAGGAAATGCAGGCGCTGCGCGCCCGGCTCAGCCAGCTGGAGATTCCCGAGCTGCATGCCAGAATCTACGGGGTGGAATTTTCCGTGTCCAATCAATTGGCGCTTATGGTGACCCTGCTGCCGTCGTCTTCGGAGGAGGAGGAAGGGGAGGAAACGAGCCGCGCGGTCCGCGTCGTCGAGGCGCTCAACGAGCGGCTGGAAGATTGGATGCCCAAGAGGCCCAATCTGGGCGTCGGCACCTTATACGGCGATTTGTCCGGACTGAATCAGTCCTTCCTCGAGGCGGCGTCGGCGCTTGAACAGCGAATGCTGACTTCCGGAAGCCGGATCGTTTATTTCGAGGAATTGATCGAGCAATCGGCGTCGACCGCCTCTGGCGAGAGCTACTGGATTCCCAAGAGGTCGCTGCTGAAGCTGGAGCAGAGCTTGAAACAAGGCAACGAAGCCACCGCGCTCCGGCTGATTGGCGGCATCATGGCGAAAATCAAACAGGAGACGCTGTCGGTCGGCCTGCTTCGATGCCTCTGTTTCGACGTGCTGAACTCTTTGCTGCGGACGGCCGCCGAGCTCGGCATAGACGAGATGCGCGGCGAGATTTCGTCGCTGCACGCTTTCGAGACGCTGGAAGGGCTGGAAAGCAGGCTCAGCTCGCTCGCGGTCCGCATCTGCGGCGAAGCGACCCGCCAGACCGAAACGGAGCAGCCCGCGCTCATGGACGAGGTTGTCGGCTACGTCGCGCAAAATTACGCGGACTATACGCTGAGTCTCGAGCATGTCGCGCTCAAGTACGACACGTCGACCTCATATTTGAGCCGGAGCTTTAAAGAGAAGACCGGCTACAATTTTACGCAGTACATCTGGCAGTGCAGGCTGAAGGAGGTCATCCGTCAATTGACCCATACCAACGCGCCGCTTAAGGAAATCGTCGAACGTGTCGGTTATTTGGATGCGCCGAACTTCATCCGCAAATTCAAGAAGGAAACCGGGCACACTCCGGGCCAATACCGCAAGCTGTACAGCGACATGAACGTCGGAGACTAGTTATTCCACACATGCTCCGCCAGCTCGTCCAGGGGAACCGCAGCCAGCCGCGATTGCCGTGTCCGTCGCGCTCCGGGAAAATAAAACCTCTCCGACAGGGGCACTCTCGGAGAGGTTTCGGGAAACGAGGTTCGATATTTAGCTGGCTTTCCAGCGGTCGTAGGCGGCTTGGTAGATTTCGGACATCCGCTCGCCGCCCATTTTCTTGATCGTGCCGATGTAGCCTTCCCAGTTGGACAACGGTTCGGCTCCGGTCACGAATTTGGCTTCCATCTGGCGAACGTACGTGTTGAGGTCGGAGGTCATCGTCGTAACCTCGGCCTGTTCTTCCGGCGTCAGGAACAGCACGGGATACGGGATGCGGGCGCCTCGATCGAGCAGCTTGGTCTTCGTCTCGTTGGCGAGCCAGTCGTCGACTTCGCCGAGCAGCCCTTTTTCGATTTCCGGCAGATTGATCGTCGGGGCGGGGATGCCGTAGTTCGGCGTTATTTTGGACCGGTACGCCTCGCGATCGCCTCCGTCCGGCACAGGCAAGTATTCCTTCACGTTATTTTCCTTGTCCGTATATTTCCATAGAATTCCTTCCGGCCCTTTGTTGAACATGGTGGCGCCTTCCGTGGAGTAGGAATAGTCCACCCAGCGCAGGGAAGCTTCGGGCGACGGATTCGTCTTGGAGATAGCGAACGCGCCGGTATTGATGCCCTTGTTCTTCGCAATAGCCGGGGTTTCCACCGAATCGCTTGTCACCGGGCTGAACATCGGGTCGTCGGTATTGGGTTCCTCGCCCATCATCTGGAACGCGGTCCAGGCCGAGAACAGACCGATCTGGTTGTTGCGCGCCTTGGCTTCGCGCTGCTCGCTCGTCTGCAGGAAGCTCTCGTGATCCAGCAGATCCTCGTTCCATAGACGATTCAAATACGCCAAGTACTCCTTGTAGCCCTCCTCCATCGGGGTGTAGCGCACCTTGCCGTTGTCGTCGACAAAGATTTCTTCTTCGTAGATGCCGAAGGCGCCAAGCAGCCAAGTGCGGATATCGCGCAGGCTGTTCCCCGGAGAAGCGGAGGTTAACGGGATTTCATCGTTTTTGCCGTTCTTGTTCGGGTCCTCTTCCTTGACCCGCTTGAGGTACGTATACAGTTCCTCGGTCGTCTCCGGAAGCTTGTCCATGCCGAGCGCCTCCAGAAATTCCCCGTTGTACCAGAGCGGATTGCGATACCAGGGCTGGTTGAACTCGATGACCGGGAGGGCGTAGATGTGGCCGTCCGGCGCGGTGATCGACTTGCGAATCTCCGGGTTCTCCTCGAGTATTTTCTTTACATTGGGTGCATAGTTCTCGATCAAGTCCTCCAGGGGGAGCAGGATTCCTTGTTCGCCGTAGTTCATTTGCTCTGCCGGAGTCAAGCCGGCCGCATAGAAAATGTCCGGATACGTGCCGCTGGCGAACACGAGGTTTTTCTTCGCCTCGAACCCTTCCTTGGGCGAATTCTGAAATTCCATATGGATGCCCGTCAGCTTCTCCATCTCTTCGAATACCGCCATGTCTCCCCAATTTTGAATGCCGACATCGGGTCCCATCATGGTGAGTGTCAACGGCTCTTTGACGACCGGGAAGCCTTCCTTGCTTACGTTGTCCGCGGCGCTGCTCGCTTCGTTTCCATTCTTTTTCTCCTGCGAGCCGCAGCCGGACAAGGCGCCGACGGCCAGAACCCCGGCCAGCAGCAAACCTAACCCTTTACTTGCCGTTCTCATTCGTACTCCTCCTTCTAAAATGGTTTTTATAATAAACGGAGAGGATGGCGCTCCCTGCAGCCGGACGACCGCTCAAGGGTGCCGGACGAACGCGTCTCCGCGTCTGGAGAACGCCGACTCTCCGGATATTAGCTGTTGCAATCGCTTACCTGCTAGGGGAAGCCATGACCGGATCAGCCTTTCACCGATCCGATCATGACGCCCTGCACAAAGTAGCGTTGCAGGAAGGGATACACGACGATGACGGGCAGCGTAGAGACGATAATGACGGCATATTTGACCAGGGATGCGACCTCGGCTTTGGAGGCGGCCAGCTTGGCCATCTCGCCGCTCAGGGCCACGCCGTTCGTCTCCGCGCCCATCTGTTGGAGCACGAGAATTTGTCTGAGCACCATCTGAAGCGGGAACAGGCTTTCCTTATTCAGATAGATTAGCGCGCTAAAGTAGCTGTTCCAGTGCCCGACTCCATAAAATAACGCCATGACCGCGATAATCGGCGCGGATAACGGCAGCACGATCCGCAGGAACAATCGCATATTGGTGCAGCCGTCGATATGCGCCGCCTCCTGCAGTTCTCTCGGGATTGTGGACTGGAAGAACGTCCTCGCCACGATAATATTCCACACGGATGCCGAGACCGGAAGGATCAACGCCCACATCGAGTCGACCATGCCGAGATTTTTCACGACCAGATACGTAGGCACCAGTCCTCCGTTGAAAAACATCGTGATCAGAATCAGGATCATAAACAGCCGCCTGCCGTAAAAGTCGCTGCGGCTGAGCGCATAAGCGGCCGGCAGGGTCACCGCGAGGTTGATCAGCGTGCCAATGACGGTGTAGACGATCGTATTGCGATAACCCGACCAGATTTTCGGGTTCTCGAAGACCAGCTTGTACCCCTCCAGAGTCAGGCCCTTTGGCAGCAGCCACATTTCGCCCGAGTTCACGTATTTCGGCGTACTGATCGATGCGCTGATCATGTAGATGAGCGGGTAGAGCACGGCGATCAGCGCCGCCGTCAGGAAGAGATAGACAAGAAGAAGAAAGAGCCTGTCTCCTTTGGTTTCCTTGATTGCCGTCGTCATGAAGCAGCCTCCTTTACCACAGACTGTTATCGCTGGTTTTTCTGGCGATCCGATTGACGGTCACGAGCAGAATCGCGTTGATCGCCGAGTTGAACAAGCCGACCGCCGTAGAGAAGCTGAGCTGGTTGTTCAGCAGGCCGGATCTGTAGACGAAGGTCGAGATGACATCGGATGCTTCGATGTTCAGCGAGTTTTGCAGCAGCAGAATTTTCTCGTAACCGACGCCAAGGATGTTGCCTACGTTCAAAATCAACAGAATCGATATGGTCGGGACAATCGCAGGAAGATTAATGCGAAGCGCCCGCTTGAAGCGGCTCGCTCCGTCTACGATAGCCGCTTCGTGCAGCTGCGGATCGACGCCCGAGAGAGCGGCGAGGTAGATAATCGTACCCCAGCCCGCGCTTTGCCACACGCCGGAGAAAACATAGACCGTCTTGAACCAGCGGGGGTCCTCCAGGAAGGACGGCGGCTGCAGGCCGATCCACTCGATCGCCCGAATGAGAATGCCCGAGGACGGGCTCAGAAACGTGATAATCATTCCGGCCATAACGACGATGGAGATAAAGTGGGGCGCGTAAGTAACCGTTTGCACGCCTTTCTTGAAAAAACCGTTCTTGATCTCGTTGAACGCCAACGCCAGAATAATCGGCAGCGGGAAGCCTACCGCCAATTCGTACAGACTGATGCCGAGCGTATTCCAAAGCAGGTCCCAGAAGTAATAGGAGTCGAAAAAACGTGCAAAGTGGTCGAAGCCGATCCACTGGCTGCCCAGGATTCCTTTGGAGGGCACGAAGTTTTTGAAGGCGATTTGGACCCCGTACATGGGAACGTAGTGGAAAATAATAAAATACAACAGGCACGGCGCAATAAACAAATACAGCTCCCAATTCCGCGTAATTCTTTGTCGCCCGAAGCTCTTGCGGACCCCGGTCGAAACAGGCGTTTGCGATGTCAGCTCCCGGCTTGCTCTCAACTCGTACCGTCTTCCTTTCTGCGGATCGGCCTTAGCGCTGCGAACTTTAAAGAAGGCCTCCGTTTCTATTGATGCCACATGATGCTACATGATGCCACATTGACGCATGAACGAGCGGGTGGTCGAAGCGCCCGGTTCATACGTCAAATTCTATGGATCGCGCGGTTTTCCGTAAATATGTCGAATATGCATTGTCTTAAGTCAAGCGCGGGATGCCCGTTATACGGGGGCTGCGGGGATCCGCCCGCGGTTCTCGAGGCGTTCCGGCGGCGGGGGGAATGTGTCGGGTTTTACCTGGGGTCGCTGCTCAAATGCTACATATTGCGTTGAATCGAGAAGAGCGACAGGGCTGCAAACGATGCCCGGCGGTTAGTGAATATCCAAAAGGGCGTCTACCTCCCGCTGCCGCTGGAGATAGACGCCCTTATTTTTTTACCGCCGCTCTTGCCTGTCAGAGTTCTTTATTCTAATGTAATCTTGAACTGCGTACCGGCTTCGCCGGCGAATACGACGGTGCCGTTGTCGGGCAGGAGGGTCGTATGCGCCGGATTGACGACGCCGAAATCCACGCAAGTGCCGTTCTCGTCGTATACGGCGTAGGAGCCGTTGGAGGACGGGGTCACCGTCATCGTCTTGCCGGCGGCGCGCTCGGGGATCGTGAACCACTTGGCATATCCGTTATCCGGAATCGTGAGCGAGGAGCTGCCGCCCGAATAGATCGGCTTCAAGGCTTCTTCGCCAACGAACAGATTGCCTCCGAGCTTCAAATATTCGATGCCGCTTTCCTCGTAGAAGTTGAATTCGTCGGCATCTCTTCCGCCTACAGTCGGCAGCTGCAGATCGGCCGCCGCCGTATTCGGTCCCGTCATTTTTTTATCCAGCATGTATCCCGGAGCCTCTTCGACCAGCTGAATCTGCGCGGACGAGGCCAGCAAATACGAGAGGGACGTATACTTCTCGTTGATCGGATAATAACGTTTGCCGTCGCGCTTCTCCCATGCCGCCAAGGTTTCTTGGGAGACGGAGTTGGGCTCGAGCTTCTCGGCGGAATATTGCGACAAGGCCATCTGGCCGAGTCCGGGAAGAGAAAGATACTGACGGGTCCAGAGATAGGTGCGACCGTTGCGCTCTTCCACCAGATTGATTTTCACGCTTCCGTCCTCGCTTCTGAACGAACCGTCCGCCGCATAGACGTATCTCTCGGCCGGGTACATCGGCACATAGGGAAGGGTGATCAGCATTTCTCCGTCCTCGGTGATGTCCACCCGGATCAATTGATTGGTAGAGCCATAGATTCCCGACAGCGCCATCGCTTCCTGCGGCATATCGGTTTTGATCGGTCTGCCGTACGACTTATCCGCCTTGAACTCGTCGATCTCACCTTTTTCCTTCAAGGCGTCCAGCAAAATCTGGCTCGCCAGGAGTTGGTTCGTCGTGCTGGAGCCTCCGGACGAGAGCACAGCCGCCGCCATGTTTTTCCCGGGCAGAACGACCAGCTCGGCGTGATAGAGAATGGTGTCTCCGCCCTTGGCCAGCGCCTGAATGCCATAGTCTCCGAACGGGAACAGATCCACGCTGTCCCAACCCAGTCCGTAGTTGATCGAGGTGTCGGCCTCCTCGGGCCAGAGTCCTTTTTTATACTCGGCTTGCGCCATCTTCTCCGCCGCTTCGGCCGACAGAATGCCTTCGGTCTGCCCGGTGAAAATCTGCGAGAATCGAACCATATCCTCCGCCGTGGAGTAGATTCCTCCCGTTCCGATTACGTTCACCGTCTCGTTGGGCAGCGGGTTTCCGAAGCCGGGGAAATAAATGTCCGCCAACCCGGACGTTTCCGGACGATCCGCGGGCGTCTTCGTATTCGCCATGTTCAGCGGTTCGGTAAAATTGCGATGGATATAGGACGTGAAATCCGTACCGCTGACCTTCTCTACCAGAATTTCCGCTAGAGTAAAGCAATCGTTGCAGTAGACCGAATAAGCGCCCGGATCGGCCTTCAATTTCTGTTCGGCCAGCTGCTCCAGCAGCGTATCGTGCGCGTAGGTATCGTTATCCTCAAGCAAAAAAGCGTTCGTCAGCGACGAGCCGTTAAATCCGGCGGAATGGTTCAGCAGCATGCGCGGGGTAATCCGCTCGTACCGCTCGTCTGCCATTTTGAATTCCGGAACGTACTGCGCGACGGGCGTATCCAGATCGACCTTGCCCTCGTCCGCCAGCTTCATTACGGCCGCCGAAGTGAACATTTTGCTCACCGAGCCGATGCCGTACATCGTATCGGCGGAGAGCGGCTGCTCGCCTTCCGGGTCGTTCAGGCCCGATTGTCCGGAGACGACGATTCGGCCTTGATCGATCAGTGCGTACTGCAAGCTTGTCGTGCCGTATTGTCCCGTCAGGAGATCCGCTTTCTCGGATGCGGCTTTCTGCGTAGCCTCGTAAGCCGTCGGGGTCTCCCCGCCGTCTGAAGCGGCTGCCATTGCGCCCGCCGGGGCCAGCATCGTCATGATCAAGGTCAGGGATAGGAACCGAAACGATTTTCTGCTTCTCATAATTACCTCCTTGGATAAAGCTAATATAAGGTAGTACGAATAATAGACTGAAAGGTTCCGTACCGCCATTAAGAAAAGGCCGCTTGAGTTTTGTGAAAATGAACGGTCACAAAAAGCCGATCGGGGTGTTATATAGACGAGACGGAAGGAGGGAGAGCGATGAATCAGGAGCGAACGTGCGAGGCTTCCGACGAAAGTTTGATTCGCGTCGTCAGAGACGGGCAGGTGGAGTTGTACGCGCAGCTGATCGAAAGATATCAGCAGCGACTGTACGTCTACTGCTACCATCTGCTTATGCAGCGGGAGGAAGCGGAGGATGCGGTGCAGGACGTGCTGATCAAAGCTTACGAGAAGCTGGCGCTGTACGCATACAGTCAATCTTTTTCGGCATGGCTGTATAAGATGGCCTATCATCATTGCCTGAACCTGCTCCGGAAGCGAAAAAGATCGGCATTGTTGGCCAGGCTGCTCAAGCCGCTCGGTCAGGATCACGCGGATGAAGGGTATGCGGCGGCGAGGCGGAAGGAAGTGCTGGCGCAAAGCGAGCGGGCGCTCATGCGGCTAACGGTCGCCGAACGATCGCTGATTGTGCTCCGTGTGATGGAAGGAAAGTCCTATGAGGAGATTGGGCAGACGTTTCCCCAATCGCCCGCGGCCCTGCGCAAAAGAATGGAGCGAGCGTTGTTCAAGCTGAAAAAAATTTGGGGGAAGATGGAGGATGGAGAAGATGAGGAAGAGCCGGCCTATAGATTGGCACGCGAATCTGACGTTGCTGAAGGAGCGACTGCCCCGAATCGATAGAACGGAACGGATTATGGTTGAAATTCGCGGCAAAAGCCAGGCCGGGCAGCCGCAACCGGCCGTTCAATCGGTCAGGAGGCCCGGGAAAGCAAGAGCGGTGCGCGTTTCCTTGATCGTGGCGGCGGTCCTCTTTGCCTGCGGCTTCGGCTATGCGGCAGGGTCCTGGAAGCTGTTTGCTCCGGACGGGTCGATCGCTTTGGAATATAGAAGCTTCATGCCGGGCGACGAGCCGAATATAGAAGTCGATACGGCGGCGCTGCGGAACAGGCTGGCCGAAGGGGAAGCGGCCGTGTTCTACTTGAAAGCTCAGAATCGTTATATCGGCCTCGCGAACGAACGGGAGTATACGGATTATTCGCAATTTGCCGCAGAGGTCGGCCGCCGCGCGCCTCTGAATGAAGTCGGGTACGGCTTTGTTTTTCAATCGGGATCGCTCGTGCATGATCTGAAATGGGGAGTGGCGGACGATACCGCTTGGCCGGACCCGAAAACCGCGGAGGAGATCAGCTACCGGACGATACCGCTCGGCGATACGGTCGGGTATACGGCGAGCTACGAGAATGGCCGCGGGAACAAAGTATCGTTGACCGTATGGTTTAATGTGCCGGATCGGGCCATCTATACGACGGCAATGAACGAGGCGGACGTGGAAAAGGTCAAAATCGGCTCGACGGAAGCCTTCTACTTAAAGGAGCGGGACAGCGACGCGCAGCGCGTGGCTTGGGGCGAAGGCAGCGGGGAGCGGTACGCCTATTATAGTCTGGAGGATCTTTCCGCCGACCAACTGCCGCGGGAGCGTCTGGTGGAAATTGCCTCGATGTTGGGCGGGAAATAAATAATGGTATACTGAAAGCATGAATGCCACAATCGAGCTGATTCTGATGTCCGCTTCCGTAATCATGACGGGCATCGTTTTATTTTTCATATACGGGTATCGCAGAGAGCGCGGAGTTCGTTATCTCCTCGGCGTGATTGTCTGCCGGATGGTCTACTCCATCAGTATCATTCTGGAGAAGAGCAGCTTCCTATTAACGGACAAGCTGCTCTTTCGGCATCTTCAAAGCACGGCGCTGAATTTAATGGTGCCTTTCGTACTTCTCTTCGTCTATCAGTTGATCGGCCGGGAGAAGCCGGTCAAGCCGATGTGGAGGATTCTGCTGTTTGCCCCGTTCGCGCTCTGGTCCCTGATGTCGTGGTTCGACTTCGAGCTTCATCTGGTCTATCATTCCGTCGCGCTTGTTAACGGCGATCTGGTCACGGTGCGAACCGTCTATTCCCGCGTCTTCAGTCTGGCCTGCTATAGCATTATCGTAGCGTGCGCCTATTTTCTGTTCCAATATATTCGGAATATCCGCAGCGATTTTCGCAAGCCGGGGATGTGGGTTCTGTTTCTCAGCCTGTTCCCGTTCGCTCTCGATGTCGCCAGGCTGATACAGCCCAAATGGTCGCCCTGGCTGCTCCCGATGTCCGTCTATTGCGGAGTTACGGGCATGTTGATGCTGGTCATTATGCTGCGGATCAAGTTTTTCGCGGTGCTTCCTTTTGCCAGAACAATCGTGCTCGACACGCTTCAGGAAAGCATCGTCATCACCAATGCTTCGGGAAAAATCATCGATAGCAATAAACAGGCTTCGCGGTGGTTTGCGGATATGGGACACGCGGAGATTTCCGGTCGGGACGTGAAGGAACTGCTGGAACCTTGGCCGGAATGGCGGCGATTGTGCGAGTCCATGCAGGAGGGACGGGTCACGATCGAGGCCAGGCTGGACGGGGAGAGAAAAATCTACAACGTCAACGTATACCCTGTGCATCGTCTGCGCGCGCAGGGCAGCGTCTCTCTTATCGTGGATGTCACGGAGAAAGAGAAGCATCTGGAGCAGATTGCGCGGTTGAACCGCATGAAAGACCAACTGTTTACGATCGTATCGCACGATATTCGCAGCCCGCTGGCGTCGCAGTATCAGCTTGTGGCGATGCTGGAGGAGGATAAAGACCGGTTCGACGAGGAGCATCGGGAAATCGTCGGAATGCTGGGCGAGCAGATCCGCCAGACGCTGGGCATGACGAACAATCTGCTGGAGTGGTTTCGCAGCCAGCGGGAGGATATGACGCTTCGTCCGCGATGGCTGGAGCTGCGTGAAGTCGTCGAGGATTGCCGCGATGCGCTGCGGGCGCAGAGCGAAGCAAAGCGGATTCATGTGGAAAACGCGGTTCCGGTCGGGGCGCTCGTATATGCTGACCGTGAGGCGCTCGGTTTGATTCTTCGCAACTTGTTGTCCAATGCCGTTAAATTCACGGGAACGGAGGGCTCCATTCGCGTGGATGCCCGGGTGTCCGGGGAGGAGGCGACCGTCTCCGTCCGCGATAACGGATTGGGGATGACGGAGGAGCAAGTCCGGCAATTGTTCGAAGAGAAGGCATTAAACTCGTCGCCGGGGACCATGGGGGAACGAGGGACCGGACTCGGCTTGCTCGTCAGCCGGCAGTTCGCAGAGCGGAGCGGCGGGAGGCTGTGGGCGGAAAGCCAGGAAGGGCAAGGGAGCGCATTTCATTTTACCGTGAGGGGCGGGAAGGAAGATGAGAGTTCTCGTAGTCGACGATGAGCCGGCTATGCTGCTCGCCATGAAGCGGCTGCTGTCGAAGGCGGATGGCGTAGAGCTGGCCGGGAGCTTCCGGAACGCGGCGGAGGCTCTGGCGTTCGTCAAGGCCAATCCGGTGGACCTTGCCTTCTTGGACATTCAGATCGGCGAGGAAGACGGACTGGAGCTGGCCCGCAGCCTGCGCGAGTTATGTGCCGAGGCGGACATCGTGTTTACGACCTCGCACGCCGAATATGCGATGCCCGCCTACGACGTGTATCCGCTGGATTATATGGTTAAGCCGATTTCCGGCACACGTCTGGCGCAGACGATCGCCAGAGCGCTCGGCAGACGCAGCGCCTCTTTGAGGGAGGTCGGGAGCGGCACGTCCCGGCATCTGACCGTCCGCGGACTGGGCAGCTTCGAGGTTGTCGGCCGGCAAGCGGAAGAGGTGAAGTGGATATCCCGAAGAAGTGCGGAGCTGTTCGCCTATTTGCTCGTTCATCGCGGTCGATACGTCGCAAGAGCCCGCATTCTGGAGGACATGTTCCCGGACATGCCGCTGAGAAATGCGGAAATCTATCTCAATACGGCGGCCTACCAATTGAGAAAAGCATTGTCGCAGCACGGATACAGAGAGTCGATTCTATCCACGCCGGAACAGTATCGCGTTGACTTGAGCGAGATGGATGTGGATTTTATTCGCTTCGAGCAGAGGGTAGAGGAGCTGTCCTCAATCGAGAAGAGGGATGAAGAGACGGCTCTTGCGTTGGAGAAAAGGTTTACGGGCGAGTTGTTCGGGGACAAGTCCTATGTATGGGCGGCCGCCGAGCGCGCGCGACTGGCGCTCGTATACGAGGCTTTCGCCAAGCTTCTTGTAAACCGGCTGTTAGCCCGAGGGCGGTACCGGGAGGCCGCTCCCATTGCCAGAAGACTGGTCTCGCGCAACGAATTCGACGAAGAATCCAACCTGCTGCTGCTGAAGATCCTCGAAGCCGCGGGAGATCGCCAATCCTTTCATGCCTCCTATGAGCGATACTCGCAATTGCTGCTTCAGGAGCTTGGCGTCTCCCCTTCGGAAAAAATGCGCCGAGCCTACGAGCAATATTCGCAACCGGACAACGGCCGTGCTTGACCGCAACGGAGGGATCGATGGCAGGTGGGTCTGAGCGGGGAGTTGATGAAGCGAGCAAGCGGCAAGCCGTCAGCGGCGCCAAGTATGCTGTTTATGTGGAATGCGGGATGGAGATTGCTACCCCGCCTCTTTTGCGCCCCTGGTCCACATATTCGTGCGCCTCCGCGATTTGGTCCATGGGATACGTTCTGTCGACGATCGGTTTAATATGGCCCGCCTCAATAAGCGCTTTAATCTTCGCAAGACGCTCCGATTTCAATTCCAATTTTCCGTCATCGATCGAGACATAGGCTGCCTGCGGGTTTAACTTTTGGCACATTTCTTTGAAGTGTGAGGTTTTGGCCTTTCCCGCCGCGTCCAGCATAAAGTCATAACGTTCGATGAGGGATGCGGAAGCTTCTTGGGCGTAATCGATCACTTTGTCCGCCCCCAAAGACTGTACAAACTCCAGGTTCCGGGCGCCGCATACGCCGGTAACCTCGGCGCCGTAATATTTTGCCAGCTGCACGGCGATCGTCCCGGAAGTTCCCGAAGCTCCGTATATAAGCGCCTTGTGACCGCGCTGGATGCGGCCCTCCTCCATCCGCTGCAGCGCCAATAGCCCGCCGTATGCGGCGGCTGTCGCCTCCTCGTAACTGATATTCGCGGGTTTATGCGCCAGGCATCCGTACATGGAGTCGGTTTCTTTCATGCATTTGTACTGCGCATAAGCGCCAAGGCCAAGACCGGTAACGCCATACACCTGATCGCCTGCTCGAAATCGCTTGATGTCTCTGCCTACGGATTCAATCTCTCCTGCCAATACCATGCCGATGATGGATTTTCTCGGTTTTGTAAAGCCCAGAAACAGCCGCATCGGCAGCCAGAACCGGAGCGGCAATTGCGAGCCTCGGATGTAGACATCGCTTGCCGTTACGGCCGTAGCGCGAATTTTAACGCATACTTCGTCGGACTTGGGGGACGGCTTCTCGACTTCTTTAAGCTGCAGCACTTCAGGCGGACCGTACTTGGTGCATACAATCGCTTTCATGAGATCAGCTCCTCCTCTGACAAAAAATATAAATGCCGGCCACGAACTCAAAAGGAACATAGAATACGGAGAGCGCGAGGAAAACGGGAGGGATATAAAAGCCGGAGGTTATCCACAACGCGCCGATCAGCACGAAGGGAACGGTCGTCAGCCCCCACAGCGATAGCCACTTCGGCACGATACGGGATTTGTACAGCAGGTAGTAGAAGATCGCAGCGCCAAGACCAAAGGGGATAATATGGACTCTGTAGATGAAATCCGCGGTCTCCAGGGCGAGGCTGCCCAAGGCTTCCCAGGTCGGAGCTCCGGCGGCCGCGTATTGTTGACTGATATTCAAGAGGACAAAAACAACGAACTTACTAACGACAAGTATTCCGGCCTCGAAAATATAGAGCCCCAGCGCGACAAGCGCCATCGCTTTGTTCTGTCTCCCGACCGCCGCAAACAGGGTGGCCGCCAGAAAAATAATGCCTAAAGCCGTAAGGATATCCCCGACAATGCCCGCACGTACGAAAGCCGCATGGTTTGCGAGATTAAGCATCGTATTGCGGATATCCCCGGGATCTACGAACGGGTTAAATAACCATGCCCCGCTCGCCAGCGAGGTAACGGCTTGCAGAAAAAAAGCCAATCCTAAAGGTCGCGACAAGCTTTTTCCAGGATTTCCCGCAATCATGCACCCCTTATCCGATCGCTGTAAGGTCGCTGTAAGGCATTGGCATTGAATTTTATCGGTTCGTTAATTATACTGTACAGTGTAAATAGTCGGCGGTCAATAGTTAATTACACTTGACGGTGCAATTAATGCAATATCATCCGAGGGGATTGTAATGAACAATGAACGTCATGCCCGCAGTCCAAAAAAGGGATAAAAGCCGAAAGCGTGAAGCCATACTTAACGGGGCTATGCAGGTGTTTACGGAGATCGGTTACGACAATGCCAACATGGATCGAATCGCGGAGATCGCAGGCGTCTCCAAACGCACGATCTACAATCACTTTTTGAACAAAGAGCATCTTTTTCAAGAGGTGCTGACCCAGTTCCTCAGTGAACAACAAACGCTGAAGCAAATCGATTATGATCCTGCCGAATCTTTGGAAGCCCAATTGACGGCATTCGCCAATGCCGAGCTGTTCTTGATTAACAGCCCTTCCAGACTCGGATTGTCGCGGGTGCTGACTTCCGTATTTATTAGAGACATCGATTACGCGAGAAGGATCCGGTCGAAATACGTGTCGCCCCATGAACCGCTCATCCAATGGCTTACGGCCGCGCACGAAGACAACCGGCTGCGGATAGACGACGCCCCGCTGGCCGCAAGGGTGTTTTACGCCATGATCGAAGGGGCGCTCACTTGGCCGGCATTATTCCAGCAAGCTATCGATATGGAAGCCGCCCAGCCTCTGATGGACGAGCTTATCTTCACTTTCATCACCAGGTATCGCTCGACAGCCAATCGGCAATGAGGGCTTAGGGCGCCGAATGAAGGGGGTCCTTGAGGAGACTTTTCTTGTTCGCAATTTTGTAATCGAGCACGCTTAGCACCTTCTGCAGCTGATCCACCTGACTCTGCAGCTTCTGCCTGTATTCCAGAACCTTCTCGTACACTTCGGGGACGGAGACGATATCCTCCGCGTAGGAAAGCGCCGCAAACTCTTTGATATCCTTGAGCGGAACCCCCATTTTCTTCAGGCAAATAATGAGCTCCATCAGCTGCATATCTTCCTCGCAATAGGTCCGTCGGCCGTTCTCCCGTCGCTTGGCGCGGGGAAGCAGCCCGATCTTCTCGTAATAGCGGAGAGCATCCTCTGTCAACCCGGTCATCCTTGAAATTTCCTTAATGGAAAAAGTGGCGGCGTCGCTCATCGCAAGACCCTCCCATATTCATTAATTATGTCACCAAGGAATAGCGCGCACACAGTCCATATTACAACTTGGTGCGAACACCAAGTCAAGCGGCGAAGCGGAGCGAATCATGGTATAATCGGACTATCGATCTCAACACGACGCGGATGGAGGCGAACCCGAATGGAGCATATTTTTGATTTTGTGCAATTGGTGCTCTCGATCGGCCTCATCTCGTCGGTGCTCATTCTTCCATTCGACTCTCTGTCTATTCGGGCGGTTCGCTGGAGCGATGGGGCCGTTGCCGCAGGCTTGATGTCGTTCATATCCGTTCGGCAGCTCCAATTCAACCGGATTCAGCGATGGATCGCGCGTATTGCCCGGCGCAAGGAAGCGCCGGATGAAGATGCGATCGGTCTTTCTCCTCATTGATCTTCAGCATTCAATAAGGGAGGAAGACTGTGAATATCTTTTCGATGCTTTCCACACGGGCCAAGCCCGTTCTCGTTGCGCTGGTTGCGATCATTCCCGCGTTTCTGCTCGGCGGATGCTCGCCAGCCGCTCTGTCGGCCCCGATTGCTGCCGACTCTCCGGGTTTTTTTAACCATTACTTTATTTATCCGTTCTCGGTCATGATCAAGTATTTCGCGGATACGTTTCATGGGGATTACGGTTTATCGATCATCCTCGTTACCTTCATTATCCGGCTGGCCATCATGCCGCTGATGATGAATCAAACGAAGAAACAGATGGCCATGAGGGAGAAGATGGCCGTCCTTCAGCCGGAGTTGGAGGCGCTGAAGGAGAAATACAAGAACGACGCCAGCATGGAAGCGAAAAAGCAGCAGCAAGCCGAGATGATGCAGCTCTATCAGAAGCACCAGTTCAACCCGTTAAACATAGGGTGCTTGCCAATGCTTCTGCAATGGCCGATTACTCTTGCTTTTTATTACGCGATCCGTCGCACCCCGGAGATTGCCGCCCACGATTTTCTGTGGTTCAGCCTGGGGCAGACGGATGTGATCCTGCCGTTTATTGCCGCCGCGGTTTATTACGTTCAATTCCGCGTGTCGCAAGCCGCATCGGCTCAGTATCAGCAAAATCAAAATAACCAAATGGCTTTTATCGGATGGTTGTCCCCGATCATGATGGGCGTTTTCTCTTTTGCGATGCCGGCCGCGCTGCCGTTATATTGGTCCGTCGGCGGGATATTCATTATCGCGCAGACGGTAATCCTTCATAAAATGTATGCCAACAGAACGTTAAAGACAGCTTAGAGCAGATGCCCGGGTTCGGCCCGGCTCAGGCAGGAACGCCTCCTCCGTCCACAGGGCGGAGAAGGCGTTTTTGATTTAACGATACAGAATTTATAAGTTTCACCCTTATTCTTGTCTGTATCGTCTCCGACAAAAACGCGTTCGCCGTCCCATGGACGCCGCAGGCGTTTTTGCTTGCCCGACGTCCTACACTTCTTGTTCCGTCGGACAGACCAGAGGGAGCGCAGCCGGGGATTTGCCGGTGAGCGCGCGGCTTCTGCTGTCCGGCTGGGATGCGCCTACATAGACGGTATAGTTCCCGGAATAGAGTTTCCTCTTGCCTGCCTCGTCGTATAGACCGAAAGCGTCCGCAGGTAGGTGAAGCGAGATTTCCCGTTCTTCCTGCGGCTGGAGATGAATTTTGCGGAAGGCCTTTAGCTGCGGATTCGGGGCGTTCTCGCGTTCCGCCTTGACGTAAACCTGGAGCGTTTCCCCGCCCGCCACCTCGCCGTTGTTCCTGACGGTTGCGGTAATCCGCACGCCCTCTTCCGTCACGCGGTCCAGATCGACCTTCACGTTGTCGACGGCGAAGTCGGCGTAGGACAGACCGTAGCCGAACGGATACAACGCTTCCTGCTTCATATACCGATAGGTTCGGTCCTTCATCGCGTAGTCCTCGAACGGCGGCAGCTCCTCGATCGTGCGATAGAACGTAACCGGCAGCTTGCCTTCCGGCGAGAACGCTCCGAAGATGGCTTCCGCGATCACCCGTCCGCCCTGGGCTCCCGGATACCAGCCCTGCACGATGGCCGAGACGTGATCGTGCGCCCAGCCGAGCCCCAGCGCGCTGCCCGACAGCACGACGAGAACGACCGGCTTGCCGCTCTCGACGGCGGTTCGCAACACCTGCTCCTGAAGGCCGGGGAACGTCAGATCGCGTTTGTCTCCGCTGCCGTACTGGTTCCCGGTATCGCCTTCCTCGCCCTCCAGGCTGGCGTCAAGCCCGAGGCAGACGACCACGACGTCGCTTTCCTTGCATACGCCCTTCACTTCCGCGATCCGGTCGTTGCTTGCGCCCAGATTGCTTATCCTGTCCTTGTACAGATGACAGCCCTCCGAATAAAACACGCGCACGTCCGGTCCGACGAAGTCTTGAATGCCTTCCTTGACGGTAATATAGCGGGAGGCCGTTCCTTCGTAATTGCCCACCAGAGCCCGTCTGTTGTCGGCGTTGGGTCCGATAACCCCGATCGTGGCGATCCTGGATTTGTCGAGCGGAAGCAGCCCGTCGTTCTTGAGGAGCACCAGGCTTTCCTGCGCCGCCTTCCGGTTAAGCGCCTGCATCGCGGGCGAATCGACCTCCGCATAGCCGATTGAGGAGAACGGAACCTGCTGCGGAGCGTCGAACAACCCCAGCTTCATTCGCGTCGTGTACAGCCGGACAACCGCCTGGTCGATCGTCGCTTCGGCGACGAGCCCTTCCTTTACCGCGTCCAGCAAAAACAGGAAGAGGCTGCCGCAATTCAGATCGCAGCCTTGATTAACGGCCAGGGCCACCGATTCGACCGCGCTCGACGTCACCTTATGATGCTCGTGGAAATCCCGGATCGCCCAGCAATCCGATACGACGTGGCCGTCGAACCGCCAATCGCCCCGCAGAATCCGCTTGAGCAGCAGCTCGCTGCCGCAGCAAGGCTCGCCGTTGGTTCTGTTGTACGCCCCCATCACCGCTTCGACCTTCGCCTCCTCCACGCAAGCGCGGAAGGCGGGCAGGTAGGTCTCGTACAGGTCCTGTACGGACACGACCGCGTCGAAGCTGTGGCGCAGGTCCTCCGGTCCGGAATGGACGGCGAAATGCTTGGCGCAAGCCGCACCCTTCAAATAGTTTTCGTCGTGTCCCTGCAGGCCTTCAATGAACCGCACGCCCAATCTGGCCGACAGATGCGGGTCTTCGCCGTACGTCTCGTGTCCCCGTCCCCAACGGGGATCGCGGAAGATGTTGACGTTGGGCGACCAGAACGTCAGCCCTTTGTAAATGTCCGTGTCGCCGAATTCCTGCTGCATGTTGAATTTGGCTCTTCCTTCCGTCGCGATCGCGTCCGCGACCTCCTCGAGCAAGTCCTCGTCGAACGTCGCCGCAAGTCCGATCGCCTGGGGGAATATCGTCGCCACGCCCGCCCGCGCCACTCCGTGCAGCGCCTCGTTCCACCAGTTGTAAGCCTTCACGCCCAGGCGCTCGATCGCCGGGGCGGCGTGCACCATCTGATGCACCTTTTCCTCCAGCGTCATCCGGCCGACCAAATCTTTTGCACGTTCTTTATATTGATCAATTTTTACTTTGTTTTCCATCAATTTTGCCATTGCATTGTGCACCGACTTTCCTTTTTGATTTCATTGTTCGCCCGAAGGAGATACCCGTTGACAGGACTGCGTTTTGGCGCTTTAATACAGAGGTAATGAAAGACGTTGAGAAAATAAGGAATGATGAATACGGTTTCATTGGTAATATTATAGTTGTTTAAGGCGGAATATTCTGCGTAAATTTTGCTTTATACTTCTCAAATATTGCGGTTTTTGAAGGTGCGGAAGGCCCTGCCGCAGAGAGGATTGGATAACCGTGATTAAAGTTCTGAACGGCACGAAAGAGACCGTATCGTACGACGAGCATTTCGGTATCCGGCTGTACCTCAATCATGAAGTCGAAAATTACCCGGTGCATTGGCATACCGCCGCGGAAATCATTATGCCGCTGGAGAATATTTATACGGTCATTGTAAGCGATGTGAAGTTCGTGCTGAGCCCCGGGGATATTCTGGTGATCCCTCCGGGAGAGCTGCATGAAATCCACGCGCCGGACGCGGGGGAACGGATGATTTTGCAATTCGATTATTCCTTGCTGTACAACCTTAAGGGCTTCGATTCGACCTTCCATCTGATGCGTCCTTGCTGCATGATTCCGGCCGAGCGGAACGAGCTGCTCGGGCAGACGCTGCGCAAGCCGCTGATGGATCTGACGAACGAATACCACGGCAATGCCCTGCTGAAGGAGGCCGCGGCATACGCTCTGCTCATCCAGTTCTTCGTGCTTGTCGGCCGGAACGTGATGCATGGCGAGCATCGCGCCGGGCCATCGAAGAGCCAGAAATACCGCAAGAACATCGACACCTTCCTGAAGGTTTGCAACTACATGAACGAGCACTGCACCGAAGACGTCCAAGTCGACGAGCTGGCGGAGATCGCCGGCTTCAGCAAGTTTCATTTTACCCGCCTGTTCAAGCAGTTCATCGGGATGTCCTATTACGACTATCTCAATCAGCATCGCATCATGTTCGCGGAGAAGCTGCTGATCGACCCGAATCTGTCGGTGACGGAAGTCGCCATGCGGTCGGGCTTCGGAAGTCTCGCGACCTTCAACCGGGCGTTCAAATCCTACAAGAAGTGCACGCCGACCCAGTACAAGCGTCTGCACGACAGCCGTTCGCACAGCAAGGAAGCCTCCCAATAGCGAAAATAAGGAGTTTGGGCCGATATGAGTCGAAAAACGAGCTTTAACGACGATTGGTATTTCTCCAAGCAGCCGCTTGGTACCGAGCTGGCCGCGGCAGCGGCCGGCGGCTTCGAATGGACGCCCGTCACGGTGCCTCACGATTGGCTGATCGAAGATTCGCATAACTTGTACGAGAGCGGAGAAGGCTGGTATCGCAAAACGTTCGTCCTGACCGGGCTTTCGCCGAATCTCCGGTGGGCGCTGCGTTTCGAGGGCGTCTATATGAACAGCGCGCTCTACGTCAACGGCCGGGAGGCGGGAACCTGGAAATACGGATATTCGACCTTCGAATTCGACATTACGCCGTACCTGCAGGAAGGCAGCAACGAAATCCTCGTTCAAGTCGTTTATGAAGCTCCGAATTCTCGCTGGTATTCTGGCGCCGGGATTTATCGGAACGTATGGCTGAAATCGTACCCGGATACGCATATCGTTGCGGATGGCGTCTACATCGCCGCGACGAACGTCGGAGGCGACGACTGGACCGTTGAGGTGGAAACGGAGGTTGTCATGGGGAGCGGGAGGAGCGCCGCCGACATGGGGCCGATCCTGCGTCACAGCGTGCTGGACGCCGCCGGCAAACGGATCGCCGAAGCCGAAAGCGCCGTTCCCGGTTCGGCGGAGCCCGGCGAGATCGTGCGGGTCGCCAGCCGCATCGACGTGCGGAATCCGGAGCTTTGGGATATTGACCGGCCGTACGGCTGCACGCTGAAGACCGAGCTGATCGAAGGCGGCGAGATCGCCGAGGAAGAGACTTCCGCGTTCGGCTTCCGCACAGCGGTCTTCGACAGCCGGACCGGCTTCTTCCTGAATGGACGGCGCGTCAAGCTTCGCGGCGTCTGTCAGCACCACGACCTCGGCTGCCTTGGAGCCGCCGTCAATAAAGCGGCGCTGCGAAGACAGATCGCCCTGCTGCAGGAGATGGGGGTGAACGCGATCCGTACCGCCCACAACATGCCCGCCGTCGAATTGATGGAGCTGGCGGACGAGATGGGCGTGCTGATCGTGTCGGAGGCGTTCGATATGTGGGAGCGGAAAAAAACGACCTACGATTACGCCCGATTTTTCCCGGAGTGGTGGCGGAAGGACGTGGCGAGCTGGGTGCGTCGGGACCGGAATCGTCCGAGCCTACTGATGTGGAGCATCGGCAATGAAATCTACGATACTCACGCCGACGATCGCGGGCAGGAATTGACGCGGATGCTGCGGGACGAGGTCCGTCTGCACGACCCCAAATCCAATGCGCAGGTGACGATCGGCTCCAATTACATGCCTTGGGAGAACGCGCAGAAGTGCGCCGATCTGGTGAAGCTGGCCGGCTACAACTACGCCGAGAAATATTACGATTTGCACCATGAGCGGTATCCGGACTGGATCATCTACGGCAGCGAGACGGCCTCGACGGTCCAAAGCCGGGGCGTCTACCACTTCCCGCTGGCGCAATCGGTGCTTGCGGACGACGACGAGCAGTGCTCCTCCCTGGGCAACAGCTCGACGAGCTGGGGAGCGAAGAGCACGGAGAGCTGCATCATCGCCGACCGGGACGCCGTCTATTCGCCCGGCCAATTTCTGTGGACCGGGTTCGATTACATCGGAGAACCGACGCCTTACCATACGAAAAACTCCTACTTCGGGCAGCTCGACACGGCCGGCTTCAAGAAGGATTCCTACTACATCTACCAGGCGGAATGGACCGATTATCGGGTCAAGCCGATGGTGCATATTTTTCCGTATTGGGATTTCTCCGAAGGGCAGATGATCGACGTGCGGGTCTGCTCCAACGCGCCCAAGATTGAGCTGATCTTTAACGACGTATCGATGGGTGTCGTCGACATCGACCATGCGCACGGGCAGAAGCTGCTCGGAGAGTGGAAAATTCCGTATACGCCGGGCGTATTGCGGGCGGTCGCGTATGACGAGAAGGGCGCGGCGATTGCGACGGATGTCCGTTCCTCGTTCGGCGATGCGGCGGCGATCGTGCTGACTCCCGACAAGCGCGAGTTGGAGGCGGACGGCTCCGACCTGATCTTCGTCGAGATTTCCGCCGTCGACCGGGAAGGGCGCCCGGTCGATAACGCCAACAACCGCGTCCATGTGACCGTGGAAGGCGAAGGGCGGCTGGTCGGGCTGGACAACGGAGACAGCACCGACTATGACTCGTACAAAGGCGTCAGCCGCAGAATGTTCAGCGGCAAGCTGCTGGCGGTTGTCGCCGCCACCTTGAACGCCGGCGATATCGTTGTGCGCGTCTCGTCCGAGGGACTGCAGTCGGGCGAGCTTGTTTTGACGTCCGTCCCTGCGAAGCGCCTCGTCTCGTCGTCGCTTTACGATTACCGATTGACGCCAAAGACGTCGGCCGGAAGCGGCCCGGAAGGGGAAATCCCCGTACGCAAGCTGGAGATCGTCTGCCCGCAAGGCAACCGGTTCGATCCCGACAACCGCTCCTTGCCGGTGCAGGTCAAGCTTCACCCGGACAATGCGACTTACCGGGAGGTGCAGTGGCTGGTGACCAACGCCGCCGGCATCGACTCCAACATCGCCGCCCTTGAAGTCAACGGGCAGGAGGCTGTCGTTACGGCTCTGGGAGACGGAGAGATCTACATTCGCTGCGCCGCGACGAACGGTGCCGAGCGTGTTCGGCTGTATTCGCTGATGGAATTTCATACCGAAGGATTGGGACAGGCTTATCTGAATCCGTATGAGTTCGTATCCGCCGGTTATCACAGCGGGGCCAGCGAGAATCTGACGAACGGCAACGAGCGCGGCGTGGCCACGGCGAGGGACGGGGAAAGCCGAATTTGCTTCGAGAACATCGACTTCGGAAGCTACGGCTCGGACGAATTGACGCTTCCGATCTTTGCTCTGGACGGCGAGGAATTCCCGATTGAAATCTGGGAGGGGATCCCTGGCGGGGCGAAGTCTTCGCTCTTGACCCGGGTTTCTTACCGGAAGCCGTCGCGCTGGAACGTCTATCAGGAGGAGACTTACCGGCTGCCCCGGCGCCTGCGCGGCGTAACCTCGTTGAGCTTTGTCCTGCGGCGCAAAATTCACTTGAAGGGCTTCGCGTTCGCCAAGCCCAACAAGGCCTATGAGCGTCTTGGGGCGCTCGATAACGACCAGATCTACGGCGATTCCTTCGTCCCGACCGAAGACGCCATCGAGCAGATCGGCAACAACGTATCGCTGGTCTACCGGGAGATGGATTTCGGGGACGAGGGAAGCGCGAAGCTGGTTCTATGCGGGCATTCTCCGCTGGACAACAATACTCTCCATATTCTGTTCGCCGGGCCGGAGGGGGAGTCCAGGCAGATCATCGAGTTCCCGCGCTCCGACGGCTACTGCGAACGCGAATTCGAGCTGGCCCGCGTCGTCGGCCCGCAGACGGTCACCTTCGTGTTCCTGCCGGGCAGCCAGTTCGATTTCAAGTGGTTCCAGTTTGCGAGTGATCGTTAACGGCGATAAATAGCAAAAGAGGCTGTCCTATAAGTCATTAGCGGGCAACAACAAAAATGATCGATTTATTACCATGGGGATATATCTCCTTCCGCTACAATGTACCCCAGAAAGTGACGAGAAGCTTCGCAGCTTATTCCGATTACTTTCCGGGGACCCCGAAGCGCGGTCATGAAATTTGGATTAGATTAACCCATAGCAGGGTAATTTCATGACCGTATGAGGCAGGCGCTTCGCTCTACAGGAGATATATCCCCATTCTTTTTGCGATCATTTTAGTTGCCCTGGCTTATGGGACAGCCTCTTCTGCTGCGGCTATATCGAACGGTTCTTCAGGTATTCGGCCAATTGATCGTACGTTCCGGCAAAGCCGTTCCGAACTATGACCCGGGCCGGGATGCTCGGGCGCCGATCGAAGATTTCATTCTGCGCCCGTCCGCCGCTTGCCATCCGTGCTCCTAGTTCTGCTGCCGCTGTTTCTCTTCCTCGATCACCGCTTTGTTCTTCTCGAAAAAACGTTCGTTGTGGGAGGAGACGCCCGCCATATCCGTCGCCGAGGGCTCCAGGAACATTTTGGCGCTGTTGACGGCCAGCACGGCATCGTTGAACGCTCCGGCGATCAGACGAACCTTGCTGCCGTAAGTGATGAAGTCGCCCGCGCCGAAGATGCCCGGCAGGTTCGTTCGCATTTTCGCATCGACGGACACTCCGTAATCCTCGCGCTCCAGCCCCCAATTCACGAGATTCCCGAAATCGCGATCGTATCCATGGCTGACGATCACTTCGTCCGCCTCGACTTCCTCCGGCTCCCCGGTCTCCGTATGAGTCAGCGCGACTCGCGCGATTCGATCGGCGGAGCCGTACAGGCCGGAGATGCGGTAGGGGGTCAGAACTTTGGCGAACGTCCGCATCTGCGCCACCGGCCGCTCGTGGGCGGTAAATTCCGATCGTCTATGAACGACGATTACCTCCTTCGCCAGCTTCTCCAGCTCGTTGGCCCAATCCACGGCAGAGTCCCCGCCGCCCGATATCAGAACGCGCTTGCCCGCAAATCTCGACAAGTCCGTGATCGTGTAGTGCAGATTGGCGAGCTCGTAGCGGTTGGCTCCGTGAATATCCAACTTCTGGACCTGAGTCATGCCTCTTCCCGCGCATAAAATCACTGTCCGCGTATAATGCCGCTCTCCCGTCGTCGAGGTCAGCTCGAAAACCCCGTCCTCGCGTCGATTCATCCCGGCTACCGCCTGACCGAAGACGATCGCGGGATCGAACGTTCTCGCCTGCTTTTCCAGAATCTCAATTAGCCGCTCGCACCGGACCGGGCCTACGCCTCCGACGTCCCAGACGATTTTCTCCGGGTAAGTACGCATGAAGCCGCCCAACTCCCGTTTGGCTTCGATGATTTTGGTGCGCATCGCCCTCATTCCGCTGTAGAAAGCCGCATACATCCCCGCCGGTCCGCCGCCGACAATGGTCACGTCATAGATGTCCCAATCTTGCTGCGTATCCATCAAGGCGCCAGCTTCTCCGCGATGTAATCCATCAGCCGAACCGACCCCACCGGACCGACGCCCACTGTGAAATCGTTGGTTTTCAGAGGGAAGACGCGGTCGTTCTTCACGGCTTCGAGACCGTTCCATACCTTGCTTTCCTTTAACTCCTTCATGGATTTCGTCGTATCGTAGCCTACAAGCACCCGATCCTCGAGGAAAATGAAATCCGGATTGATTTCCGGCAAGATTTCCAACGAAAACTGATTAAACCAGTCGGTGGAATCCTTAATGGCTTCCGGGCTGTTCAATCCCAGCGTCTGATAGAAGAACGCACTGCTGTCGCTCGACTTGGCTCCCATATACCGGTACCGGTTATGCTCTACGCGCAGTACCATCACGGTCTTGTCGCCGATGGCCGCCGCAATTTTCTCCCGAGTCTGCCCGGCTTTCTCCCGGTATTCCGCGAGCACCTTCGAGCCCTCTTCCTTTTTGTCGAAAATGTCGGCCAGCTTGGGGATCGCATCCTCAATCTCGCTATTGGAATCCAACGCCACAGTCGGCGCGATTTTCGTAAGATCGTCGTACGCGTCCTTCTCCAGCCCCGCTCCTCTCAGCAGAATCATGTCCGGAGCCAATTGAAGCAGCTGTTCATAGTTATATTGATACTGCTCCGCCGCAATCATCTTGACGCCGTGGTCGTTGAAATACGGCTCGCGATATTCCGGCTCGATCTCCGGTACGAAGGAGACCAGCTGCGGCGTGACGCCCATTTCGATCAAGCACTCGGCATAGATGGAATCCAGCACCAGCATATTTTTCGGCTGAACTGGGACGGTCACCTCGCCGAATTGGTCGCGAACAACCTTCGTTGCGACGCTGCCCGTCTTTTCGGCCGCCGTTTCCTCCTGTTTGCCGGATGTGCCGGAGCAGGCGGACAACGCCATCCCCAGTGCCAGCATCAGTACCCCGAATCTCATCAGCTTTCCGTACATCTCTTGCTCGCCCCTCGCAGTTGATAATGATTATTATTTTCAAAGATTATCAAATTGGAAGAAGGCTTTCTATGGCGAATCGTGCTTAATCGGTTGGATAATTGTGCGCGCAGTCGGAGAGAACGGCAGGCGCGGAGGAGATTAGGTTGTTATCACTGTTGGTATCCGGTTTGCGGCAGTTGATTACAGGGACAAAATGAAGGACATTCTACTAATAGGCCGACCTCTTCTGATTTTGAAGAAGAATAGACATACATTATTAACGAAAATAATAAAACATTAAGTGAATGATATTGAATAATAATTAACTCTGCATTAGAATGGAGGTAAGAGGAAGGGATGAGCATAATGAGCTTGGCGATTTATGAAGCAACGAAAAATCAGATCCAATACGGATTCGACAACAAAGCTGAGCCGATTATCGAGAAGGAAACGCATTTCATTTTTGATAAATTAATTATGGTTTTGATTACGATGTCCGCGGACAAAGTTAAATCCATCAACATGGATCGCGACGTCCTGTCCATGGTTAAGCCTGCCTATTTGTTTACTTCGGAACATTATAGCAACCTGATGAATTGGCTTGAACGATTGGCTCATATCGAATACCCCATATCGGACCTGGATTTCGGAAAACTCAAAATTGACTTTGAGCACTGGTACTACGAGCTTGGCGGTACGAGTATCCAATTTGACTACCATAGCTCTTACTTGCTTACTCCGCAAGAGATGGCGGATTCTCTTGGCGTTTCGAAGGTGACGATAAGCAAATATGCCAAGCAAGGCATGGAATTGGTGGAGAATGGAACACAGCGTAAATATCCGAAATATCTGATTGAAATCATGAGCGACCCGACTTATTCTTTCTTGATGCGTATGAATTTTCAAAGCAAAAAAATGCGCAACCAGTCTCCGCAAGAGCGTCTCTTGGAAATTAATAACGAAATTAGTGCGTATCAGATAAAGTATGGGAAGAAAACGTGTGCGGACCAATTTGGAGAGTATGATGGGGACAGCATGGACGACCCGGCAGATTTTCTTCGTTGGAAGGACCTCGAAGAGGAACAGGCTGAACTGTTCAAGTTGATGGGGGGGACGCGAGCTCAGTGAGCAAACAACGCATCCTTCCCACTCGTCTCTATCCTGCGGATCTGGGAAGTATCATGAGAAAATACGGAAAATGGATTCAGCCATATAAAAATTATAATGAAAAGAACTCGGTGTACGGCGATTATGACCGGTCGGTTAAACGGATGGAAGTCATCTTTCCGTTGGTTGAACATCCGTTTCATGGAATTACAGGTTTGCATGCGATTGAAAAATACGGAGAAGACGGCTGCGTCAGAGAGTATCAATACATGTGGAAAATCATCATCCCCAAGCAAGGCGTGCAATTCAATCATATCTCCTCTTGGGGAAATGATCCGCATAATCGGCCCGGGACACCGGAAAAGTTCAAGATGGATACAGAACCGCATCACCACCATCATGTTCCGGGAAATCGAAGCTTTCGTACCGATAACTGGGATGTACATACTTTGGAGCAAGCCTTTGAATTTGTTATTCATTATCTTGAAACAGGCACCCCCTACACTGCCTCCCCGTGAAAATGATTGCCTAAAAGCACAAAAGACAAAAGCCGACCACTCCCCAAAGACGGGAGAAGGTCGGCTTTCATCGTGTTAAAGCGGGTTGGCGGGGAATCAGAGCGAATCGGTTCGGAGCAAGGCGACCAGCCCCGCCTTCGGAACGGCGATTTCGATCAGATTTTGTCCCAGCTCCAGCGTTTGCGTGCTCACGATCCGGCCGCGGCAGTCTTTGATCTGCGCTTGGTAGCGTGCGGGAGCGATAGAGGGGCGGAGCACGAGACGCTCGTTGTACGTTCCGTTCACAAGGAACAGCTCGGCGACAGGCCGTTCGACGGGCACGACGATGTCGGCGTAGACGGCGACCACCCGCTTGTCGTCCTTGCTTGCGGATACAAGCGGGTAGAGCAGCTCCGGCTGCCGCGGAGACAGGTCGCCGCGGAGAAGCACGTCGCGCTGCTCCCGGCAGAAGGCTAGCCAGAAGCGCAGCATGTCCAGGTGATCATCGCCGAGCTCGTTCAGCCGCATGGAAATTTGCGGAACGGAGAACAGGATGTTGATCATTTGCATCGCCGCGCTTTCCGTCGGCTCGTGCGGGTTAAACATGATCATATCGGAATGCACCGCCGTCCGTCCCGATAGCAGGCGAAGATCGAGGGTGCGAATCCGGTTCTGGATCGAATCGTTCGGACAGTCGGTAGCCCGGAAAATGTTGCCGTACTTGCGCATGAGCGGCCCGATGTACGTTTGCCGAAATTCGATCATAATATCGGGCTTGATCGCCCGCAGCCGCTCCATCACGTCGGACAACAGCCGGTCTACCGCTTCCGGCACGGATAAGCAGTCCCGGCCCGGAGCCGTTCCTGCCGGTTGATCGGGATCTTCGCTGAAGCTGTCTACGAAATCCAGCTTTAATCCGTCGATCCCCCACTCGGCGACGGCCCGCTCGTAGGTGCGAATCAAATATTCGCGCACGTCGGGGTAGCGCGGGTCCAGCACGCCGGCGTTCAGGCTGCTGTCGACGCGCAGAAGCTTATTCTCGAAGCGGCTCCATACGCGGCTGCGCGTGCCGACGAACGGGACGGAGTACCAGAGGAGATACTTCAAGCCGAGCCGATGGATGCTGTCGACATGCTCCTTCATATCCGGGATCTTGCCGCGGTACACTTCCCAATCCCCGGTGTAGGCGTACCCCCGGCTGTTGTCGTCCGTCTGCCAGCCGTCGTCGACGATAATGCTGTCGCAGCCCATCGCTTGGGCAAGCGAGGCTTGCCGCTCCAGCTCGTCCGACGCCAGCTGCTGATGATAGGAATACCAGGTCGAATACATCGGCAGCAGGGCGGCCGAAGGGACGGGGGAAGGTTGAAGGCCGGGCAGCGTCTCCCACCAGGCCGCGACGTCGCCGATGGCTTGATCGTACCGGATATCCCTGAGATCGATCCGCAGCACAGCCTCGTAGCGGGTTGTCGGAGGCAGGGCCTCCCCGGACAGCGTCACCGAGCAGAGGAACGTGGAATCCTCTTCGTGAATGCCGGCTTTTAGCGTGACTTCATTCAAGGCGTCGGAAAACGCGAACGTCAAGCGATTGCGTCCGTCCAGGTTATAGAGGCTGGCTATCGGCGCGAGCGAGGTGCTCTTGGACTGAAAGCCGCTGCCCCAATCGACCTGGAACGCTTTGCTGCGTTCGCTGCCCGGATGCCACATGGCGTGAACGTCCGCCGCGGGAACGGACCATTCGATCCGGCATCCCGACAGCTTTTCCTGGCGCGGAGCCTGCAGCGCAACCGAGACGAGGAATAGACGATCCTCGATCGCGTCGATGCGAACGGCACTTTCGAATAGGGGGTTGTCGCTGGCGACAACGACGGTCGGGCAGTCGATTTTCGTAAATGTTGTCATAAAGCCTCCTGATAGCTTATCAAATGTTCTCTTCCTAACGATTCTCCCCAAGTATACATTTTACGAAATGTTTAGTAAACAATAGAATGAAACTTTGCCTTGAATAAGGGGGACAGGGTCAAAGTAATGTCGAAAAGAGGGTGTAAGCGGAATCAAAAAAGAGGTTGCCAAACGTTTGGGGATTTGTTATAGTGAGTCCACAACATTATTTAGTAATGTTTAGTAATCTAAAATGTTTTGGTTGGCAGGGATTAAGGGGAATACTAAAATGGATGGGAGGGATGTTTCCCGATCATGAAGTGAAAAGGTGATTAAGTCGTGGCTACCATTCGTGATATCGCAAGCTTGGTCGGCCTGTCTCCGTCTACGGTGTCCCGGGTACTGAGCGGAGATTCGTCGTTGTCGGTCCAGGAGGAAACGAGAAGGAAAATATATGCCGCGGCAGACCGTCTTCAATACAAGGCGAGTCCGCGGCGTGCGAATCGGCAGACGGAAGCGCAGCAGTTGAAGGATTACAAGATCGGCCTCGTTACGTTCTGCTCGGAGCAGTTCGAGTACGAGGACCCGTATTACCTGTCCATCCGGCTGCGGATCGAGAAGGAATTCAATCAGCTGGGGCTGCATATTACCCGGACGATTCGTTGGGCGAATCAGGCCTCCTACGAGAGCCTCTCGGGGCTCGACGGCCTGATTGTCATCGGCAAATTTGAATTCGACCCGTACAACCTGTATTTCAGTCGAATCCGGAACGTCGTGTTCGTCGACTACTCGCCGGACGAGAGCCGCTTCGACTCCGTCGTCGTCGATTTCGACAAAGTCACTCGAATCGCGCTCGACTACTTGACGGGACTCGGCTATACCCGCATCGGCCTGCTGAGCTCGCGGGATTTCATTATCCGCTTCGGCTCCGATTCCGGCACCGATTCGCTCGATCAGCGGCAGAGCAGCTTCGAATCTTACATGAAGCAGCGCAATTTGTACCTGCGCGAGCACGTTCATATCGGCAGAGACTTCTCCATGTCCGTCGGTTATCAGATGATGAAGGAAGCGATTGAGAAAGGCGACTTGCCGGAAGCGTTCCTGATCGGTTCGGACCCGCTGGCGATCGCCGCGGGCAGAGCGCTGAAGGAAGCCGGCTTGAGGGTGCCGCAGGATATCGCCATCGTCGGCATCGACGACATCGAGATGGCCGCCTATACCGATCCGCCGTTAACGACGGTGAAAATTTTCACGGAACAAATGGGTCAGAGCGCGGTTAAGCTGCTGCTCGAACGCATCGGCGGCAGAGAAGTGCCGCTCAAGATCGTACTCCCGCCCAAGCTGATCGTCAGAGACAGCTGCGGCGCGCAAATTCGGACGACCGCCCGAACAGAGGACAGCTAGAGGCCTCCGTGGCGGTCGTCGGGAAGACAGACTGTCCACCAATTTCCGGAGGTATTTACTATGAAAAAATGGTCTTTTATCGCGATATCTCTGCTGCTTCTGGCGTCGATCGTATCCGCCTGCGGCGGCAAGAGCAATAATAATGAAGCGCAAAGCAGCAGCCCGCAAGCGTCCGGAGAGACCGGCGCGGCAGCGCCCAAAGGAAAAATCACATTCGCCTATTGGGGCGCGCAGACCGAGGCCGACGCCATCAAGCAAGCGATCGACAGCTTCCAGAGCGCGACGCCCGGCATCGAGGTCGAAAGCCAATGGATTCAGAAGGACTATCTGACGAAGCTGCAGACGATGATCGCCGGCGGAACGGCTCCCGACGTGATTCTGATCTCCGGGGGCGACTTGCCGGGCTTTGCAAGCGCCTTCCAGCCGCTGCAGGTCGACGGATCGCTGTTCAGCTCGCCGACGCTGCTGGACTCGATGAGCCTGGACGGCCAGGTCTATGCGGCTCCTTTCGTAATCAAGCCTAAAGTGATGGCGATCAACGTCGATCTGTTCGAGAAGAATAACATTCCGCTTCCGAGCAAGACCGAGCCGATGACACCTGAGCAGTTCTACGACATCTCCAAGCAGATCACTTCCGGCGAAGGCGCGGACAAGATTTTCGGCTCGGAGCCGCTGTGGCTGGGCAACTGGATTTACGCGTTCGGCGGCCAGTATTACAGCGACGATCTGAGCAAATCCACGCTGGGCGATGCGGAAGCGGTCGCGGCGGGAGAGTTTATCGTCAAGACCAAGCTGGAAGGGCTCGTGCCGAACGACACCGAGAGGAAAGGCCAGAACATGACGAACTGGTTCCTGGGAGGCCGCATCGGCATGTACTCCGATTTCGGTCCGTGGAGCTTGCCGCAGATGGCCGACGTGCAAGGCTTCAACTGGGATCTCGTGCCGTTCCCCGGCAACGGCGGCTCCAAGGAAGTCAACGGTCTGGCGATGAGCAAGGACAGCAAAAACGCGGAAGCGGCCCAAGCGTTCATCACTTATATGACGCAGAACGAAGAAGCGCAGAAGGTGATCGGCGGCAACAAGAGCGCATACGGCATTCCGGTGCTGGCCGGCGCGACAAGCTCGTTCGAATCGATCTTCCCGGACAAAAACTTGAACGCCTTCGTGTTTGCCGCGGAAAATCAGCACGTCCAGGAAGCGCAAAAACGCACCAACGAGATCAATAACGAGATGAAGGCGATCGACGACATGACGCCGATCGGCATCGGCGATCACGACGTCAAGGAAGTGTTCCCGAGAGTGGCCGAGAAAATCGACAAAATTCTGCAGCAGGATTAACGGGAGCGGCCTATGAACGGATTGATCAAAGCTTTGTACGAGGGGTATGAAGGGATGGGGATGCCGGCAGCTTTGCTGCCGCTTCTCCCTTTTCTGACCCTTATTGTCGCAGTATACGCCTTGCTCTTCGTCTTAACCCGCATCCTGGTCAGGAAAAAAATTCTGCGCGTCAAGACGGCAAGCTTCTATATGTTCGTGTCGGTCTGGATCATCGGATTTCTGCTGTTCACGATCGGGCCGATGATTTTCTCCGTCTACATCAGCTTTACGAAGTGGGAAGTCGTTACCGCGGCGCAGTGGACCGGTCTCGACAACTATAACATGCTGTTCAAGGATACGATGTTTTACAAAGCGCTCACGGTCACGTTTTACTACACGATCGTCAGCGTGCCGCTGCAGGTCGTTCTGTCGTTCGCGATCGCGCTGCTGATGAATTTGAAGCTGCGGGGCATCTACGTCTTCCGCACGATTTATTACCTGCCGACGCTCGTGCAGGGCGTTGCGCAGATGGTGCTGTTCATCTGGATTTTCAACCCGAACGTCGGGCTTGTCAATACGCTTCTGCGTTTTGTCGGCATCGAAGGTCCGGGCTGGTTTTCCAGCCCGCATTGGTCCATGCCCGCGGTCATTCTCATGAGCCTGTGGACGGTCGGCGGCAACATGATCATCTATTTGGCCGGTCTGTCCGACATTCCGCGCAGCCTGTACGAAGCCGCCGAGATCGACGGAGCGACGACCGCGAGGAAAGTATGGCACGTGACGCTGCCGCAAATCTCGCCGATTCTGTTCTTCAATACGGTGACGAGCATGATCGGCGCGTTCCAGACGTTCACGCAAGGGTTCATGATCGACGGCGGCCCCAACAACTCGCTGCTGTTCTACGCCTATTATCTGTACCAGAACGCCTTCATGTGGTTCAAGATGGGCTACGGCTCCGCGCTGGCCTGGGTGCTGTTCGTCATTATTTTGATATTCACCGCGCTCGTCTTCCGCAGCAGCGCGCTGTGGGTATACTACGAGTCCGAACAAGACGGAGGGAGGAAGAAACGCCGTGTCCGCCTCAAAAAAACGTAAAGCAACCGGCAGCGTGCACTGGCTGGCCTATCCTCTGCTGCTGATCGGAGCCGCGATATTCCTGTATCCGTTCGTGTGGATGTTCTCCACCTCGCTGCGCAGCCTGGAGGAGGTCGCCCGTTCGGGAATGAACCTGTGGCCCGAGCATTGGCGCTGGAGCAACTATGTCGATGCGCTGACGGCGATGCCGTTCGGCCGATATCTGGTCAACTCGGTGCTGACGACGGCCTTCCCGATCATCGGGACGGTACTCTCTTGTTCGCTGGTCGGCTACGCGTTCGCCCGGCTGAAGGTCAGAGGCAGCGGGTTCCTGTTCGTGCTGGTGCTCTCGACGATGCTGCTGCCCGGCGAAGTGACGATGATTCCGCAATTCATTTTGTTCAAAAACCTGGGCATGCTCGATACGCTGTATCCGATGATCGTACCTGCGTTTTTCGGATCGGCCTTCTATATTTTCCTGCTGCGCCAGTTCTATGCCCGTCTTCCGGTCGGACTGGAGGAGGCGGCGCTGATCGACGGTTGCAGCTATTTCAAGATTTGGCTGAAAATATTTCTGCCGCTGTCCAAGCCGGCGCTGATGGCCGTCGGCGTCATGGTATTCATGGGCTCGTGGAACAACTTCATGGGACCGCTGATTTACGTGAACAGCGACAAGTGGAAGACGCTGACGCTCGGTCTGGCCGGCTTCCAGGGAACGTATTCGACGGATACGAATCTGCTGATGGCGGCGGCGATCGTTATTACGCTGCCCTGCATCGCTTTGTTCTTCCTGGCGCAGCGCGCCTTTATGGAAGGGTTGACCTTCTCGGGTTCCAAGGAAAGCTAGGGCGTGTATGCAAACCCGCTCAGGGACATCTTTCACCGCCTTTTCGCCCCCTGCTTCGACCCTTTGACGTACCCCCGGTACGCCTTCACAAAAGTTCCTTGCATGGAACGAAAATTCGGCATAATCTGCTGTCCTCGGAGTATGCAGACACGCCCTAGCAGCAATGCAAGACGGGAGAGACGAGATATGACTTTGAATCAAGCTGTAAAAGCAAGCGCGGGCGCGATTGTGTTCGCTTCCGCGGATCGGGCGTTAAACGAAGGGTTCGAATGGGCCAAATCCCAGGCGCTGGCGTATGCCCATTTCGGCGAGGATGCGGTCGGCCTGTGGTACGAAGCGGCCCTGCCGGAGCGCGAGGCGTTCTGCATCCGCGACGTGATGCATCACAGTATCGGCGCGGCCGCGCTGGGGCTGCGCCTGCACACGAAAAACATGATGGACCGTTTTGCCGAAAACATCGCGGAGTCGCGGGACTGGTGCACCTACTGGGAAATTACGAAAGACAATCTGCCCGCCCCGGTCGACTACGAGAGCGACGCCGATTTCTGGTACAACCTCCCGGCCAACTTCGATATCATCGACGCCTGCTGGCGCCAGTATTTGTGGACGGGCGACGATTATTACGTGAACGACGACAAGCTGCGGACGTTTTTCCGCCTGACGTTAAAAGAATATTTGCAGACGTGGGACAAGGACGGCGACGGCATTCCGGAGTATTACCCGGCATACGGCCGTCGGGGGCTGGCGACGTTTAACGAAGCGGGCGTTCATCCGCTGATCGGCGGCGACCTGATCGCCGCGCAAATCGCCGGTTACCGGGCCTACGCCCGGTTGGCCGGGCTTGGGGGCGACGACGAAGGGACGAAGCGCTTCGAGGCGAAGGCCCATGAGCTTGCGCGGTATTACGAGAAGGAGTGGTGGGATGCCGAACGGAACCGGTTCTTCGGCGCGATGCTGCAGGATCGCACGTTCGAAGCGTCCTATATGGCGGAGGGCAATTTCCTCCCGCTCTATTACGGGGCGATCGACGATTCCGAGAAAAGGCGCAGGACGCTGGAGGACGTCAAAGTCCATCGCGTCTCCAACGTCGAGGGCAAAACCTATTTGCCCGATATTTTCTATAAGTACGGCGAGCGCGAGGAAGCGTACGCCGAGCTGAAGGAATTGGTCGACCCGACGCTGCATCGCCGGGAATACCCGGAGGTGTCCTACTGCGTGGTCGGCTCCATCGCCGCCGGTCTGATGGGTCTTGCCGGCAACGGCGCGTCCGGGATCCGCACGCTGCCGCAACTGCCGGATTCGCTCGAATGGGCCGAGCTCGGACAGGTTCCGATTCTGGGCCGGGACGTTGCCGTTCGGCATACGGGCAACCGCGAGAGCGCGATGACGCTGCAGTCCGGCGAGCCGATCCTCTGGAAGGCGGCATTCTCCGGCGAGCACGATACGCTTCTTCGCAACGGCGAGGCCGTGAAGGCCGAGCGGGAAACCGGCGAGCACGGCGAAACGTTCAGTTACATTGTCGTAGAAGTTGCGCAAGGAGAGACGCACCGGGTATCGGAGCCGCGGTAGTCCTCTCGAATACAGGGAATCCCCGGCGATCGGGCGAACCTTGCCGCTGCTCCGTTGGCAGTGGCATACCGTCCGATCGCCGATAAATGGCGTCACCCCGTCGCCTTCGATTGTTCGCCGCGGCCCTCGAGCCTACGCTGCGACTCCGCGCCCCCTCGACATCGCGAATCGCGCCGGATGGCGCGCCCGATCAGACCGAGGCGGTAAGCGCAGCGACAATTTGGTCCAGCAGCATTTTCTGCCCGTCCGCTCCGTACCCCTCCACCCATTGGCGCGTATCCACGTAAAACACCCGATTCAGCCTCACCGCTTTTAACCGCTGCCATCCGGGACTTTGTTTTAATTCGTTCATTTTAGCCTCCGCGTCGAAATGCTCCATGACCCGTTTTTCCACAAATAGATAGTCCGGGTTCGCCTGCGTCAGCAGTTCAAGGGAACACGGATTAAACCAGGCTTCCCCCGCTTTCAGAGGCTCCGGCAGAGACAATCCGAGATTCCGGTACAGCAGCTCGGAAATTCCCTTGGCGTATCCGCCCAGATAACGATAACCGAACGGCTCCACACGGAGCGCCATGACGGTGGCGCGGGATTGGAGGAGGGGCGACAGCTTGCTGCGCGCGGCTTCCCGTTCGCGCTGCATCTGCGCAAGCAGGCTTCGGCCTTCCGCTTCTTTGTCGAACAAGGCCGCCAATTGTTGGATAAGAAGCTCCGCGTCGGAGTGGTCAACGGAAATGATGGGGGCGATGGCGCGCAATCTCATCCGGACTTCTTCCGTAATGAACGCGCCGATGATCAAGTCCGGCTGCGTCCGGGCGATAAGCTCCGTGTCGAGATGGAACTGGGGAGACGGGAGCAGCTTGATGCGATGCTCTTCCAACTGCCGAAGCTGACGCTCGGTCAGAAGCAGGGGAGTGGCCGCCACGGCGTGCGGGATCGTTCCGAACCGGATGAGCATGTCGGCGCAGAGCGGAGTCAGCGCAACGATTCTGCGGCTTGTCGGATGCAGGCCGCAGTTTCTGGGAGATACGCCCGTCAGTTGCTTGAAACGACGGCTAAAGTAATGGACGTCCTCGAAGCCAACCTGCCAGGCAATGTGCTGCATCGTCGCGGACGTCAGCAGCAGCAGCTCCTGAGCGCGGTACATCCGGTAACGCGCCAGAAATTCCAACGGCGGCATGCCGCGATATTCGTTGAATTTGCGCGAATAGTGCCACGGGCTGAGCCCGGCAATCTGAGCCAGCTGCTTGCGCGTCAGAGCTTCGTTGTAATGCTCCTGCATATATGCGATTGTGCGCTGCAATCTCTCTTCGACAGTCGGTTCGCCGCTCGGAGATTCCTCATAGATATGCCTTAATAACTCGTATAGAAAAAGCTGGCCGTCGATCCGAAGCCCACTCGGCTATCCAATCCTCGTGGTTTTCCATGTCATCCTCCCGTTTTCTCCGCTCCAGGCCGTGATTCGATAGTTTCATTGTACCAAGGACGGGCCTTTTTTGACGATTGCGCGCCTAGCCAAGTTAGGCACAACTAGCCGGTGTAAGTCCGGTCGAGGTAAGAGCCAAGTCGCCTCGTAGCTGGCGGGCAACTGGTGGAGAAACCCTAAGGT
>NZ_JBHMDN010000023.1:0-63911 GCF_042431195.1 Cohnella cellulosilytica | reverse complement strand
ACGATCGTTACGATCAAGGCCGCTATGCGGTGTTCTCTCCAAAGTTTCATCATGACACTCACTCCTAATGTTGTTTTTGTTTTTGCGAAGCCTTTGCTTGAAATCCGCTTATCCGTCCGCCTGTATCCTCTTATTCGCCGATGTGCGAGATCGCTTGCCTGACATCGGGATCACCGTCCTCGTTTGCTGGTCTGTCTTTCATGTCTTTATTGTAAGGCCACTTGATCAAAGAGATTGTGATTATAATCACAAAGTGCGGCATGTTCATCAAGATGACACATTCGCCCCATCCGAGCCTGCTTATGACCGCATCGCGGCCCCAAAAAGCCGTCCATGCTCTGGACGGCTTCTTGGGGCGAACTCGGCGTATTTTATTGAGAGGAATGCCGAAGCTGTTCTGGGCGAAGAGTCCCGCTCCGTCCATTCCATCTAATGGATATTTTGCTTGCGGAAATTTCCGCCCTTCACTTCCGCGATATCATACACAATAATAAAGGCTTTATCGTCGACCTCGTTAATAATTTCCCTTATTTTGCTTTCTTCAAGGCGGTTGATCACACATGTAATTTCTTTGAACTGCTCGTTGGAGTAGCCGCCGTGGACAAACGTATAGGTCGAGCTTCGCCCCAATCGGTCGCGAATCGTCTGAATCATCTCTTCCGCCTGGCTCGTAATGATTTTATAGGTTTTGGAGCCGCTGAATCCTTCCTCGACAATATGAATGACCTTGGAAGCGATAAAATAAGCAATTCCCGACAGGATGGCGCCCTGAAGCCCGAACACCGTCGAGACGATCACGAATACGAACAGGTTCAGGAATAAAATCAGATCGCTCGTTCCGAACGGCACTCTGCGGGACAGCAATACGGCCAGCATGTCGATCCCGTCCAAAGCACCGCCATTGCGCAGCGCCAGCCCCATGCCGAAACCGATAATAATGCCCCCGACAACGGTAACCAGTAGCGTATCGCCTTTAATAATCGTCGGGATATGGTGCATCACCGTCGTGCCTATCGCAAGCGACGCGATGCCGAGCACCGAATAAATCGCAAAGCTTCTGCCAATCTGCTTATAGCCCAGAAAAATAAAAGGGATGTTGATCAGCGCAAGCAGAAGAGCCAAGGGGAGATCGGTCCATTGCGACCCGACGATGCTGAGGCCGGTCACGCCGCCATCCGATACATTGTTGGGGATAAGTACAGCTTCCAAGCCATACGCCGTTATAAAACCGCCGACAATCACTGTCACTGCCTTCATTGCCTTTTTCCTGATTGCAGCTTGCCTGGACACTGCTCCCACTGAAGTTCCTCTTTTCTTTATCACGTCAAACCGAACGCAGCAAACGTTAGAAACAGTATGTATCCCTTATCTAAGCGTCATAACTTGGTTCGTTGCTTTTCAATTTTACCGCCATAAAATGTATAACTGCAAGATTTTCATAAAAAAAACCGTCCAAGGTTGGACGGTTTCCCGGGCAAATCGATCCGAAAAGCCACTTCTTCATAAGCCGCTCCGTCTTTCGATCGCCGCATCGTTGTCGGAGAGGAAGTCGTCCATCAACGCCTTCTCGCGCTTCGACTTGCCCATTCTCCCGCACCGCCCGCTTTCATCGTTATCCGAACAGGCCGCCGGGACGGCGAAAATCTTCGACGATCCCCCGCCTACGACTGCAGCGCCGTACCGAGAATCCAGTCCTCGCTTAATACGACATGCTTGATCCCCGCTCCGCCGGCATAGGTGTACGCTGCGTGAATCAAGCCGTCCTTCGTCTGGACGATCCACGGATAATGGTAGCGCCGGTTGAATCGGGAGTTCGCTTCCCCGATAAAACCGTCCCCGAGATCCAGGTTTCTCGCATAGGGCCAGGTCAGCCCACCGTCCTCCGAAATGGCCAGCGTAATCGGAGCGCGCTCCCGCGGCCATACCGTCAAATCCGGATCGTCGTTCGCCCTTTGGTGGTTATAGATGACGGCGATTCGTCCGCTCGCCAGACGGATTGCCCGAATCGAAGCATTATTGTTCGGGAGAGCGGTCCGGGTCGGCTCCGTCCAGGTTCGCCCGTAGTCGGCAGACCTGCTGATGTAGATGTTATCGGCGGAGCGGCTGCGAAACAAAGCAATCAAGCTGCCGCCGCCCAGCTCTACGATAGAAGCGTGCACCCGCCCTTTGCTTCCCGGGATGGGGTACTCGGTCCAGGCTTCCCCTTTGTCGTTGGAAATTTGAACGACGCTGTAATCGCTTCCATAGCTGGTCCGGCCATCGCTCAGACTGTACCACATCGGGAAAATCCAATCCCCGTTCTCCAATACGGCAATCGGCGCTCGGCAGAAGGAACCCGGCTTGCCGAACATCGTCCGGGAAGGCCCCCACGTCATGCCGTTGTCCTCGGAAACCAGACACCTTATCTCCGCCGTTTCCTGCCGCGTAAACACCTGCCCGGGATAGAGCCGCTCGAATTCCCGCCTGCTCATCTCCGCCGCCTTCTGCGCCGTATGAAGCAGCAGCAGCTTGCCGTCCGGAGCCTGGAAGAGCAGAGGGTTCTGCTCCGACTTCTCCTCGTCGCGGGAAATTTTCTCCGGCTGCGTCCACCTGTCGGAGCCCGCATTCAAACGCGACATGACGATGCTGATGTCCCGGCGACCTTCCTCGGTCATTCCGGCAAACCACACCAGCAAGAGGTCTCCGTTCGCAAGCTCCAGCAAAGCGGCGGCGTGATTCACCGCATAAGGGGTCGGCACGTAAGCTTCGGCGCGTCCTCCCGGAACGGCCGCGACTCGTCCGTCCGACTTGATCGGCTGTTCGATTCCTTCCCATCTTGCCATCGTATTCTCGCTCCTCTCCATTCTTCGACTTAAGGCAGCAGCTTGCCGCGGGCCGAAACGAACAAGCGGTACCAATCTCCGGAGCTCATCGCCTCGGCAACCCGCGGAGCGTCCTTGCAAGCCGCTATTCTCCCGGGCCGGGTCGAGCCGATAATCGGCTGTATCGCTGCCGGATGCCTCATGACCCAGCCCAATACGATCGCTTCCGGCGAGGTTCGGTATTCCTCCGCCATCTCCCGGACGAGCTCAACGGTTTGACGCACCGGCTCGGTCTGCTCGCCGCTTCCGGCCCTGCCGGTAAATAACCCCTTGGCCAGCGGTCCCCAGGCTTGCAGTTGAATATTTTCGGCGCGGCAATATTCCAGCGTGCCTTCCTGAAAATTGATGTCGATGCCCTTGCGCTGATTGACGTTAACGCCGTGCTCGATCCAGTCGAGATGCCCTAGGCTAAGCTGCAGCTGATTGACGACGAGCGGCTGCCGAAGAGAGCGTTGAAGAAAGCGGATTTGCCGCTCGGACATGTTGGACACTCCGAAATGGCGCACCTTTCCCGCGGTCTCCAGACGATCGAACGCTTCGGCCACCTCGTCGGGCTCCATCAGCGGATCCGGCCGATGCAGCAGCAGAAGGTCCAAATAGTCTACGCCCAGCCGCTCGAGACTGCCGTCCACGGATGCCAGAATATGCTCCTTGGAGAAATCGAATCGCTTCGGCGCGGCGCCTTCCGCATTGCGGATGCCGCACTTGGACTGAATCTTCATTTCTTGCCGCCATTGGGGATTCCGCTTCAGCGCTTCGCCGAATACGGCCTCCGCCTTGCCCAGTGCGTAGACGTCCGCATGGTCGAACAAGCCGATGCCGATGGAGAGAGCCGCCTCTACCGCGGCTTCCGCCAGAGCGATATCCTCCGCCGTCAGAGCGTTGCGATTGCGTCCCCCGCCAAGCCCCATGCAGCCGTAAGCAAGCCGGCTCGACGAGATCCCCCGTTGTGTCAACGGCATAATTCCCATAGGTTACTCCTCCCGTCCCAACGGATGATTTGGGGCCTACAGTTCTCCTCTGTCCCTGTAAGCCTCCATCACGGCGCGCAGCCGCTGTCTGGCTTCCCCCTGCAAGGGTTGAACCGGCTTGCGCGGAGCACCGGCGGGAACGCCCGCCATCTCCAGCGCTTCTTTCAGCACGGAAGGCAGCGTCCCCAGACCGAACGCTTCGCGCAGTCCCCGCAGCTTGCGCTGCTCCGACTCCGCGCCGGCAATATCACCGCTTCTCCATCTCTCGTAGATTCCGACAACCGCGCCGGGAAAAACGTTGGCCGTAGCCGCAATGGCTCCCTGTCCTCCGGCCAGCAGAACGGACAGGATCAGAGAATCCGTGCCGGCAAGAACGGCAAAATCGTCATCCGTGGCGTCCAAATATTGAAGCATATTGTCGAAGCTTCCGCTACTGTCCTTGATGCCCGCAATGGAATCTATTTTCGCCAATTCCCCCACGGTAGCGGGAAGCAGAGCGTTGCCCGTCAATCCGGGAATGTTGTAAAGAACGATCGGCAGCCGCGACGCGGCGGCCAGCTCCCTGTAATGGGCCGCCAGTTCCCGCTGGGAGAACTTGAGAAAATACGGGGTAATTACCGACACGGCATCGACTCCGACCTTCTCCAGCTTGCGGGTCAGCGCAATCGTCTCCCGGGTGCCGATGCCTCCGCTGCCCGCATATACGGGCACGGCTCCTGCCGCTTCCTCTACGATAATCTCCGCGACCGTCAGCTTCTCCTGTTCGTCCAGCGCGAAGAACTCCCCGTTCGTGCCGAGACAAAAAAGGCCGTGGACGCCGTGATCGAGCATGCGCCGGACCAGCCCCCGAAGAGCCGTCTCGTTGACTTCCCCGGCCTCCGTCATCGGAGTGACGAGAGCCGGAATGATTCCGTAAGGCTTCAGCATAGAAATGTCTCGCTCCTCTCTTGGTTCAGGGCGATTAACCGCGTTTTCCGACAGGGGCCAGCTCGCTCGCCAAACGAATGGCCTCCAGCAGGCTGCCTTCGTCGGCGAGATTAAGCCCGGCAATATCGAACGCCGTGCCGTGGTCGACGGAGGTGCGGACGACCCCGCCTTTCAGACCGACGGTAATATTCACTCCGGATTCCAGTCCAAGCACTTTCACGGGAATATGTCCCTGATCGTGGTAACAGGCCACAACGATGTCGAAATCGCCGCGCACCGCCCTGAAAAACAGAGTATCGGCCGGATAGGGGCCCGATACGTTCAACCCTTCCTCTCTCGCTCTCTCGATAGCGGGGACGAGCTTCTCCGCTTCTTCCCCGTTGCCGAACAGGCCGTTCTCGCCCGCATGGGGGTTGATCCCGCAGACCGCGATGCGCGGAGCCTCCAGCCCCGCTCGGGACAGCATCTCGTGAGCCTGACGAATGACCCTGTAGGTTCTCTCCGGATTGATCAGGTCGATGGCCTCCCGCAATCCGACATGCGTGGTGAGATGAATCACCTTCAGCTTGGGGGCCGACAGCATCATGGAGTAATCTTCCGTTCCGGTGAGAAAAGCCAAAATTTCCGTGTGCCCGGGAAAACGATGTCCGCCAAGCTGCATGGCTTCCTTGTTCAACGGAGCGGTGCAGATGGCGTCCACTTCGCCGTTCAGCGCCATCTGCACCGCTCTCTCCAGATAGCGATAGGCCGCGTCCCCCGCGGCCGCCGAGATTTTCCCGAAAGGAACCTCCTCCGACAGCGCGAGGTCGATGCACGAGATGCATCCCGGTCCCCCTTCCTCCTCCGGCACGGTCCCGACAATCCGCAGCTCGGCATCGACGCCCGTCACCGCCATCGCCCGTCGCAAAATTTCCGCCGTACCGATCACGATCGGACGGCAAATCCGATAGACCCGTTCCGACTGCAGCGCTTTCACAATGATCTCGGGACCGACGCCCGCCGCGTCGCCCATCGTAATCGCAATGATCGGCTTCATAACGGTTCCTCCCCCCGCATCATTCTGATCAGACGAAGCAGCGTGCCGCCCGATCCGAAGCTTCCCGCTTTGGTAATGGCCCGATATCGCTTCTTCCCGTTTAATATGCCGATCGGTATTCCGCTCTCCGCCTCGCGCAGCAGCTCCAGATCGGCAATCTCCAGGTGCACGCATACCTGCTTGGCCGTATCTCCGCCCGTCAGCACAAGGCTGTCGATTCCCGTTCTCCGAACAATGAGCGCCGCCGCCTCTCCGATGGCCGAGGCGATGGCATCGCTGTCCGGAACTTTCTCCGCCCCCGCGGACGCCGCATGCGCCGAAAGCGAGGAATACAAGGCCAGCGATTTCCCGTTCAGCCGCGCGTTCTCCGCCGCGAGGCATACCCGGTCGATCTCCGCCCGCCTAACCTCGTCCGAACCCGACGCCCGCTCTGCCCGCATCTCGATCCCGCATACCTCGGACGATTCGAGCACCTGCTTAAGCTGTTCCCGGGTATTCGGGTTGACACTGCCGACCACGAGCAGGACGGGACCCGACGATGCGCGGAACGCCGGGGTATCCGGCTCTGCCGGCGTCTCCCCTTCCGCCAGGCCCGGCAAATAGCGGGCGAGTCCCGCCGAACCGGCCCACAGGATGCGAAACCGGGAGTCTCGGGCCGCTTCCGCAAGGCGGGCCAGATGCGCTTCGGACGTCGAATCGCAGACGATATAAGGCGTTCCCTCCCGCGCCAGCCGCTCCAGACGGGCGGACAGGCTATCCGGACCCGCTTCCAGCACCCCGCTCTCCAGCAGTGCCACTCGCCGCGTCGTCTGTCTGGCCAGCAGATCGGGCACATAGGACTCCACAACCGGCGTTTTCGGATCGATCGCCATTTCGGATTCATGCAGCAGCTTGCCGTTCACATACAGATAGCCGTCGATTACTTTGCGGCCGTTCGACGGAAACGCCGGAGCGATAAAGATGAAGTCCGGGTGGAACGCATCGTAGACGGCGTCGAGCTCCGCTCCGATATTGCCCCTCATCGTCGAATCGAGCTTTTTGTATACGTCCTGAATTCCCCGCTCCTTGATCCACTCGGCCGCTTGCCTGACCGTTTCGTAGGCCGATTCCCGTTTCAGAGAGCGGCTGTTCGTATCCAATACGAGCACGTCCCTGCCGCCGGGCAGCGGTCCGTCCATTCGAAGCAGGACGGAGGTTCGCAAGCCGCGTTCTGCCAGTTTAACGCCCGTGTCATTCGCTCCCGTCAAGTCATCCGCTATAATTGCCAGCTTCACGGCTTCCCCCTCCTTATTTGCAGTGTTGAATTTCCCACCACTTTTCTAATTCCCCTATTAAAAATAGTCTTTTATGCATAAAAAAGCAACTATATTATTGATTTATATCCTATTTCAATAATATAGTTGCAAATTTAAGCTATTATTTGCAATTTTGAATTAAGGGAGCGTAAGCTTCCGCCATAACGTCGTTCGATTGATTCCCAGCCGCTTGGCCGCTTTGGACTGGTTCATGCCTTCTTCCTGCAGAACCAACGCCACAATCTCCCGTTCAATCTCTTCCAAGGATCGGTTCAGATTGACCGTTCGGCTCCCGGAAACGGCCGCCTCTTGTTCCGCCCCCCCGGACCGCTCCCGACGGGCCAGCAGCGCCAGCGCATCGGTTTCTATAAATTCTCCGGACGCGGCGCTGACAAATTCGTCGATGACATCGCGGAGCTCGATCAGGTTGCCTTCCCAGGAATGCTCGTAAAGCCGTTTCATGACCTCGGGCCTTACTCCGACGACCTGTTTGCCGTATTTCTCGTTGTACATGGAAAGAAACGCCCGGACGTACTCCTCCAAATCCCGATTTCTGCCGCGCAGCGGCGGAATGCAGGCCATATTTTTTTCCAGCCGATTGTAGAACACGCTGTCCAGCCAGCCGGACGCCTGCAATTCCCGCGGATGCCGGTCCAGCGCCACGATCAACGACGCCTTCATCTTCCCCAGCACCTTGACGAGATCCCGCTGATGGACTCCGGACAACCGCTCGCAATGCTTCACGTAGAGAACAGCCTCCGGCCCGGCATTCAGCAGCGCGTCCCTTAACCGGGAATACGACTCCTCCGACCCTCTGACGATCTCGATCTCAATGAGATCCTCGACGCTTCTCCCCAGCTTCTCCAGCAGCATGTTGGCGAACAGCCGTTTCCCGGACCCTTTCTCCCCGTACAGCACAAGCAGCTGCGACAGATCGGGCTCCGTTCCGCCCAGCACCTCGCGAAACTCCTTCTCGGTGAACACGAGCTGCGGGAAGGATTGTCCCACGCTGTCGGAATAGCCGATCAACAGATCGCTGTCCGCCTGCTCCGTCGGCTCGACGAACAGCGTGTACCAACGATTGTCCGTTTCTCCCTCGATCAGGGAGCCTTCCAAAATATATTTGCCGCTCGCGTCATACATATGAAAGGAACGATGCGGATCGGCCGCCTGCTCCAATTGGCGGGGCATGTTCTGCAAATAGGGCAGCTTGGCATACAGAGATTGCGAGGAAACCTCCCGGGCGGACAGGTTTAACTGCCTGTAGAATCGCTCGTTCGCAAACTGCACGATCCCTCTGTCGTCGATAATAGCCGCGCCCGATTTCATCCGGTTGACCAGATGGACGTAACCGGCGCTCTCGCTCCGGCAGCGGGCGATCGTCCGGTGCAGGTAACGCGCCTGCGAGAAAGCCTCCAGCACCGCTTCCCGCCCCGAAGTGATCAAGATGCCCTGCATGCCTTTCTCCTTCGCCTTGGTAACGGTTATCGTATCTCCGATAACGACCATGACGCCCTTCTCTTTCGCCTCGGCCAAAGCGGCGTCAACTTCCTCTTCGCCGTGGATGACGGTGTGGGGAATCCGAATATCCATTAGGCTCGATATGGCGACAACGCCGTCGATGACATTGGGAAACCCGATGATCTCGAAATCGGCTTTGTAATCTTTGACCAGAGTAAGCATTCGTATAATGTCGTAACCGGACACTTGAATTTCCACGACGGGCAGGGACGTATGCTTGCCGATCCGCTTGGCCGTGCCTCCCCGGCTGATAATCAATTCGTAGCCTTGATTCCCGTGCTTCTCGATCAAGGACACGGCCTCCGACAAGTCGCCGAGAACGACGGTACAATCGAAATCGGTTAATTCCGGCAGCAGGCTGTTCGTCAACTCCATCAGCCCCTGATAAGGAGCAATAACCAGCGTTTTAATTCTCATATGAGCACCATCCGTTGCATTTTAATACACTTATTATATCGAAATGGCCGCTCGTAATGAAGATCACGCCGAATATAGCCTCGAAACGACTTCCTTGCAACGCTTGTTTCCGGCCTGACCAAGGAAGAGCCTAGGGCAGCAGTTCGCCGTAAAGCTTGCGAATGTCCGCCAGCTCCAGCTTCTTCGGATTATTGTTCAACAGCCGGCTCACTTTGGACGCCGCTTCCGCCAATCCTTCCAGATCGGCCTCCGTTACGCCGTAGCGCCGCAGGTCCTGCGGAATCGCCAGCTTCCGCGTCCACTCCCCGATCTGCCGAATCGCGGCGTCGGCGGACTGGGCGGCGGATCGTCCCGCCGTATCCACGCCCATCGCCGAAGCGGCGGCGGCCAGACGGTCGACAATCGCCTCCCTGTTGAATTCCATAACATGCGGCAGCAGCATCGCATTGGCGACTCCGTGCGGGATGTTGAACTTGCCGCCCAGAGGATAGGCCAGCGCATGGACGGCCGCCGTCCCCGAGGCGGTCAGCGCCGCTCCGCCGTACATGGAGCCAAGCAGCATGTCTCCGCGGGCGCCGAGATCGTCGCCGCGTTCGTAAGCCCGCAGCATGCTGCGCGACAGCAAACGAATGGACTCCAGCGCGAACGTGTCGCCGAACGGATTGGCCTTGTTGGAGATGAACGATTCAAGCGCATGGGTAAACGCGTCCATTCCCGTAGCGGCGGTTATCTCCTTCGGCAGCTCCAGCGTCAGCTCCGGATCGAGGATAACGAGCCGGGGAAGGAGATGGCTGCTGACCGCCCCGATTTTAAGCTCTTCCTCCGGGAGGGTGACGATCGCATTGGGCGTCACCTCGGAGCCGGTGCCCGAGGTCGAAGGAATCATCGCCGATGGAATCCCCTTGTTTCTCACCAGATCGACCCCGAGCAGATCGACGACCGACACCTCGTTCGTCAGAAGAACGGACAGCAGCTTGGCGGCATCCAGCGCGCTGCCTCCTCCGATGCCGATCACCGCATCGAAGCTCTCTCCCTCCAGGCTTGCGCGCAGCGCTTCGATATCGCCCGCCGTCGGTTCCGGCCGGATGCCGGACAGCAGGCGGACGGAGATGCCGAGTCCCTCCAGCTGCCCGGCAATCCTGTCCGTGAAGCCTTGCCGAACCATGCTGCTGCCGGCTACGATCAACACCCGCTCAAGCGGTCCCAGTACGGACAAATGAGCGCCAAGAGCGTCGAGGGCGCCGTTCCCGGCCACAATCAGTTCCGGCGATCGGAAACGATACAACTCCGTCGTCGCGAGTTCTTTCATGAGAAATCCCCTTTCTCGGAGCGCTACCCCTTAATCGCCCCGATCATAAAGCCTTTGGTAAAATATTTCTGAGCGATCGGATAGATGAACAGAATCGGCAGCACCGCGGTAAATATGGCCGCAGCCTGCAAATTGCGCGGCAGCAGCAGGTGACCGTTCCGCACCGCGTTTTCCAGATTGGTCGTTGTGGGATCCGGTTGAATGATCAGGCCGTACAGCACCAGTTGGATCGGATACAGCGCCTTGTCCTGAAGATAAATCAGCGGAATGAGAAACTGGTTCCATATCGCCACCGCATAGAACACCGCTATGGTCGCAATCACCGGCTTGGACAGCGGCATGAAAATTCGGCTCATCACCTGATAGTCGTTGGCCCCGTCGATAACCGCCGATTCCTCCAGTTCCATCGGAAGCGTCTCGATGAACGAACGGGTAATGATCAGCAGGAACGTCGTGATCGAAGACGGAACGATCATGACCCAGAAGCTGTTCACCATCCCGACCGAGCTCCACACCAGATAATTCGGAATAATGCCCGCTTCGAATATCCAGGCCGACAGGAACAGCATCATAATCAGGTACCGTCCCCTGACCTGCCTCTTGGACAGCGCGTAAGCCGTAATATACGTGAGCGTAACGGCAAAGAGCGTCCCGAAACCCGCATACAGGAACGAGTTCCTCAAGCCCTGCAGCACATTGAGACGGGAATTCGAGAAAATATACTTGTAAGCTTCCAGATGGATTCCCTTCGGATAAAACAACACTTTCCCGGCAGCCACGTAAGTCCCGTCGCTGAGCGATACGGCCAGAATATAAAGGAAGGGAAACACGCACAGGAAAGATACGAACAACAACAAGGCGCTGTTGATCCAGTCGAACGCATCGGCTCTTTTTCGCATCGGCTACCTCCTAGAACAGCTTCGTGCTGGAATATCTTTTGGCCGCCTGGTTCGCGGTCAATACCAGAACAAGAGCAATGACGGACTGGACCAGGCTTACGGCTGCGCCAAAGCTGTAATTCGGAAACCCCTGCGGAGCGAAGGCTTGACGATAGACGTAGCTTTGAATAACATCGGCCGTTTCATAGATGCTCGGATTGTACATCAGCAATATTTTATCGAGATCGACGGTAAAAATATTGCCGATGCTGACGATGAACATGACGGTAATGATTCCGGCCAACGAAGGCAGCGTCACGTAAAACATCTTTTTCCATCTTCCGGCTCCGTCGATTTCCGCCGCCTCGTACATGCTCGGATCGATCGTCGTCATCGAAGCCAGGTAGACGATGGCGAAATAACCGAAGGTGTGCCAGACGTGCAGCGTCGCGTACAGCGGACGAAACCAGGCGGGAGAGGCCATGAAAAAGACCGATTCCAGTCCGAGCCAATTCAACAGCTGGTTCACGATCCCGTTCTGCGGAGAAAGCACCGTGTAGAGAATGCTCACCATAACGGCCGCCGAAATGAAGTAAGGAAAAAAACTCATGATCTGCACGAATTTCTTAATAAACCTCAGCCGGATCTCGTTCAAAAACAAGGCGAAAACGATAGGAATGGGAAACCCGACCAGAAGCGTGATCAGCGCCAGCAGCACGGTATTGCGAACGAGAATGTAAATATACGGATCGTTGAAAAACCTGTGAAAGTGCTCCAACCCTACCCAGGGGCTGTCCCAGATTCCGACGAACGTACTATAGTTCTGAAAAGCGATCGCCAGGCCAAACAGCGGCGCCACCTTGAAGATCAGCAGCTGGACGATGCCCGGAACAAGCAGCAAGTAGAGCAACCAGTGCTTCCGCGCGCTCTGCCATAACGACGGGGCCCGGACCGGCCGGCCGCCGGCCGGGACCTCATTGTTGCGAAGCGTTGTCATCGATCGTCCTACCCTTCTGCGGTAATTTAATGCGACATGGCCTCCCAGGCAGCCTGATCGATCGCCACCACTTCTTTATATTTCGCGGTTTCCATCTCCTGCAGGAAGGTCTCCCAATCCGACATGTCGCGCTTGCCGGTTACGAAATCCACCAGTCCCGCCTGCAGCGGCCCCTTGACGCCCGCCAGCAGGTTGGCTCTGTCCTGCAGCTGCTGCGTGGAATACTTCAGAATCGGCAGGTCGTCGACATATTCGTCGGTGAACAGCGTTAACGCGTAATCTCTGACGAGCTGATCGTTCCATTTGTAGAACGCTTCGCTGTCGACCGGCTTCGGGAAGGTCAGGTGATTGTTCAGGAAGTTCCATTTCTGCTCGCCGATCGGCTTCAGCGTCTGCACGCTGTACTCCAGCGTATATTGCTTTTCCCCGCCGACGACTTCGAAGCTTTCGCCTTCCACTCCGTAGGTCACCAGCTCCTGTCCTTCGTCCGTATACAGATAGTCGAGAAACTTGATGATATCCGCGGCTTTATCCGACGATTTGGCGTTGACGACCATCACGCGGTCCGTATAGAATCTGGGGAACATCGGCGTCGCTTTCGATTGGCCGCCTTCAATATCCTTCAGGTACGGCAATGCGGTCATACTGAAATCCGGATCGTTCTGCTTGCCGCCATTTTCCATAAACAGCACCGGACGAGTGTAATAGTCGTAAGATACGGCCCCTTGTCCGTTCAGCATCTTCGTCTGCCACGACTCTTCCGTCTCCGTGCCGGCTACCCATTCCGGATCGATCAGCTTCTCGGCGTACAGCAAGCGGAACCATTCCACCTGCTTCTTGAAGTTGGGAGAATACAGATCGAAGCCCTTGCCGTTCTCGTAAATTCCGTTCACCTTACCGTCCTTGATCGCGTCCTTGGCCAGGAACGCCTCGGTAAACTTCATGAACTGATCGCGGCCCGTCAGCGGGTAGAACTGACCGTTGTTCCCGTATTCCGCCTTCAGCTTCCGCAGCGCCTCGGTAAGCTCGTCGATCGTCCGGGGAGTCGACTCTATGCCCGCTTTGGCAAACAGATCTTCGCGGTAGAAGATGATCTCCGGAATTTTCGGATACTCGGCGATCAGTCCGTAGATCGCTCCGTTGCTGCTCGTGATCAGATTCGTAAACTCGGGGTTATCCTCCATGAATTTCTTGATATGGGGTCCGTGCTGTTCGATGACCGGCTTCAGATCGACGAAGGCGCCCTGAGTGCCGTAGACGTCCGCCTGGGCCAATCTGACGATGCCGGCATCCGGGAATTCGCCGCCGCCGATTCTCAGATCCATGTTGCTGTAATAAGTGGACCCGTCTCCCGCATCGGTAATTTCCAGCTTGGTGTTCGTCCGCTCTTCGATAATCGGCAGCCATTTCTCGTCCTTCAGCCAATTCGCATGCTGCGTAGGCAGAACATACGTGAATGACGCGCTGCCCGCCTGTCCGGCCGAAGCGCTCTGCCCGGCGCTCGCGGACGGGGAGCCTTGACTCTCCCCGTTCCCTCCACTGCTGCAAGCTGTTGCAAATACCACCAAAGAAAGCGCTGCCAAACCTGTCAGTCTGTTCATCTTGCCCATGAATGATGACCTCCCGCTTTTTAGGAATACTCGCGATTTCCGGTTTTTCCCGCCATTCCATCGCCATTTCTCTTCAAAGCTGTTTACGACTCTCGAAAGATTGGATAAATTTGCATCACTTTCTCTATCCGTTCTCTTCGATATGGGAGAATATTAGCATGACAGCGCTTTATATGCAACGATATTTCATAATTTAAAATCCTTAAAACACAAAACGTTTAATTATGCATCAAATAATTTGCATTTCATCCAGCAATCCGCGAATATAACGGCCTCCCCTGGAAATCGTTTCTTCCGTGTAAGGCCTCAAATCCAACGTAATATGGTCTTCATAACCGATCTCCGCCAGTAGGGCCAGCACCCTCTTGAAATCAATATCCCCTTCTCCCGGCACGGCGTATTCATAAAATTCGTGACCCAACTTGCCATGGCGGTAAGATTTTTCCGGATCAATCCGGCAATCCTTTAAGTGCACGTGATAAATTTTGGCCGCATACTCCCGGATGCAGCGCTCGATATCTACGCCGACATAGGGAAGGTGCCCCGTGTCCAGCTCCAATCCCAACGCCGGAGAAGGCACGGCTTCGAACATGCAATCCCAGGCGTAGGGGGAATAGGCAAAATTATGGACAACCGGCGGCGCGCCGTTGATGAGAGGGCAATTTTCCACGGCCAGCTTGATGCCGCATTCTCCGGCATACTCGGCCAGCGGCTCGAATACGGATTTGAATTCCGCCACATTTTCCTCGAACGACTTGCGAGGATCGGAACCGGCGAACTGACTGACGCAAGGAGCCCCCAGCTCCCGAGCGGCTCGAATGCCTTCCCGGACCATTTCCCGATCCTGCAGCGCCTCTTCCGCATCCGGACCCAGCAGCTTAAAGGACATGGCGCCGATTGAGGAAACGGAGATTCCCGTCCGTTCCATTTCCCCGAGAATGGCCGGAATGTCGCGCTCCGTCACCTTGTTTAACTGAACGGAGCCGAAGCCGCGCTCCTGCGCGAACGCGAATAATTTCGTCCAATCTCCCTTGAACAGATTGAAAGCCCGAAAGCCCATAATCATACGATGTCCTCCACCTTTACCGCCGTATTCGTATTCAGAGACCGATAAGCGGCTTCCATGACCCTGATCGATTTCAGATTGTCTTCTATCGCCGTCTCGGGCCGTCTGCCTTCGGCGGCGGATTCCAGCAGATCGTACAGCAAATGAAAAGTGGCGGCCGGCTTGTCGAACGGATTGTCATGCAGCGTTCTCTCCCCCAAAGCCCCGATATGCTCCAGCTGCTTATATCCGAGAACAAGCCCTCCGTTGGCGCAATCCAGAAGAGCCGACTGCGTATCGTGCCAGCTGATAAAGCTCTCGTTAAGCGATACGACCGTCCCTTTGCCGAACCGCAAAACGACGGAAACCGCCCGATCCTGGCCGTTCTTCGACTTGATCCCTTCGCAATAGACGGATTCCGGCTCGTCTCCCAGCATATACCGGTACCCGTCAAACCAATGGTTGGACATAACGGACATGACGAACCGCTCCCGCTCGGATCTCCACCCTTCGCTTCGGCGGCTTCCCGTAACCGTTTGCATAAGCTGGATCGGCTGCGTTAGCGCTCCGCGATCCAGAAGCTCTTTCGCCAGCGAGAAGGTGAAGTAACGGCGGAAATTCTGGTTGACGGCAATCGGAACGCCGCGGCGGGCCGCATATTCGGCAATGGCATGCGCGGTTCCGTAATCCTCGGAAATCGGTTTCTCGCAAAATATCGGCAAGCCCGCGTCAAGCAAGGGATATAATACGGTTTCCCTGACATGCGAAGGCGTGCAGACGACAACCGCGTCGACATCCGAGCGCCGAATAAATTCGTCGAAGCTGGAAAAGGTATGCTTGATGCCGTACTTCTCGCTTTTCTCCGCGAGGTTTTGTTCATTCAGATCGAACACCGCATGAATGTCCACTTTATCGGGATGTCTGGACATCCCCTCCAGATGCATTCTGCTTACGTTTCCCGCCCCTACGAGGCCGATCCTGTACGGCCTGCCCTTGCTCGAACGCTGATTCTGGCTCATACGCAAGACATCTCCTTTAGGCTGTGGTCTGCTATTGAAACAGAATTTATTTTAGTTCAACACAGTTGAATCTGTCAAATCAAGCGAGTTTTTATACTTTCCGAATCAACGACGAAAAAAACCCTTTGTCTGGCGCCGGGAAACGGCACAGACAAAGGGGTTTGATCGATTGGACGTCCGACGCCGTTTACAGCTCCCAGCCCGGCAGATAGGATTTCGTGTTGGCCAGCATCCGGTCGAACAGCCGCTCCGCCTGCCGCACCGGAATCGTCACCAGCGGATCGTTGACGAAGGCGCGAAACGCAAGCGACTTGTCCCGCGTCAGCGCCGCGCGAAGAATCAATTCCTGGTTGGCCGAATGGCGCGCCGTCATATCGTGAACGACGTGCGGGAGTCGGCCGGCGAATACGGGACGAACCTCGTCGCGGCGGAACAGCGCGTTCGTCTCCACGACGGCGCCTCCCGGAAGACCGGCCATCTGCCCCCTGTTCGGCAGGTTGACGTTCGTCACCAGCTCTTCGAGTCCGAGCAGCGCTTTGATCATATCGATGCCTTCCTCGCCGGTCGGCTTAAGCGCGAACGCCTCTTCGCCCGAGGCCAGCCGCCGCCCTTTCTCCTGCAGCGACCGGGCGTTGCTGATGCGCCAGTCCACCGTCGTCAGGCTGAACTTCCATGCCCGCACCGTATCGGGGTCGCTCAAATACAGGTCGCCCGGCATGAATTCCGCCAGATGCCGATCGCCCGCCGCGGCAATGACGCCGTAGCGGAGGAACAAATCGAACTTGACCCGCTGCGCGGAGGAGAAATGATCGTTCATCCAATGCCCCGTACGCTCGCCCTCGTAGCCTTCCTCCCGGTGCTCCTCCGCGAATTCGCGATACAGCGGAAGCAGGTCCGTCCCCTGCCAGGAAGCCCGGTCCACCCAGGTAAAATGATTAAGCCCCAGCACGTTCACGCGAATGTCCCGGCGCGGGATCGGCCCCGTGCCCAGCTTGCGGGCCGCGACGGCGGCCAGCAGCTCCTGCGTGCCGAACACCTCGTGGCAGCAGCCGATCGCCTTGACCGCAGGAAAAACTTCGTACAAAGTCCGGGTGCACAGCGTCATCGGATTCGTATAGTTGATGACCCAGGCCTCCGGAGCGAAATCGCGCAAAGCTTCGGCAATGTCCACGTACAGCGGAATGGTTCGCAACGCCCGCACGAGCCCGCCCGGTCCGACCGTATCCCCTACCGACTGATAGATGCCGTATTCCTCCGGCAGATGCACGTCGGAGCGCATCTCCTCGAAAGTGCCCGGCAGGATGGATATAATGACGAAGTCGGCTCCCGTCAGCGCTTCGCGCAGCGTCGGCGAAGCTTCGTAGCGCCAGCGCGCGGCCACGTCCTCCCGTCCGGACAGCCGGTTGCCGATGACCGCGTTCTGCTCGGCGGCGGCAAGCTGAATGTCGTACAGTCTGACCGTCCCGCCCAGCGCCGGTTCCATGGCCAGATCGCTCATCAGCCCCCATGCCCAGCCTCGCGAGCCGCCTCCTATATAGGCGATGTTGATGTTGTCGCGTCGTTCGTTGCCGCTCATAATCGCGTCCCCCTCCGTTAACCTTTAAGTCCCGTCGTCGATATGCCCTCGACGAAGTATTTTTGCGCCACGAAAAACAGTACGATACACGGCACGATGCTGACGACGGACATGGCCAGCACCTGGTTCCAGGAGATGACCGACGACGCGTCGAGCGTCATGCGCAGGCCAAGCGATACGGTAAAGTTTTTGACGCTGCTGATGTAAATGATGGAGTTGAAAAAGTCGTTCCAGGTCCAGATGAACTGGAAGATGCCTACGGAAAAAAGCGCCGGCTTGCACAAAGGCAGCAAAATTCTCGTCAGAATGACGAAGGAGTTGGCTCCGTCCATCTTCGCCGATTCATCCAGCTCGCGAGGCAGCCCGCGGAAAAATTGAATCAGCATGTAAATAAAAAAGGCCGATGTCGCGAAAGCTGCCGGCACGATAAACGGCCAATACGAGTCCAGCCAGCCCAGCTTGCTGAACAGAATGTAGCGGGGAATCATAATCGTCGAATCCGGCAGCATCAAGGTTGCCATCATCAGCGAGAACATCAGCGTCTGCAGCGGAAAACGGAACCTGGCAAAGCCGTAGGAGACCGCAACGCTGGACAGGATCGTGAACAGCACCGTCGGCACGACCAGGATAAACGTATTCAGGAAGAAGTCCTGAAAGCCGTATTGCCCCGTCCCGGCCCAGCCCTTGGCGTAAGCGTCCCAGACATAGCTGCCCGCAAACAGGCTACTGGAGCCGAAGATGTCCTGATTCGTCTTGAACGAGGACATGAACAGCCAGAGCAGCGGATAGATCATCACAAAGCCGAGAACGATCAGCAGCACATAAGACATCCGATTGCCGCCGCGTGAGGTCAACGTCATTTGCCCTTCCCCCCGTCCTCATAGTGCACCCAGTAGTTCGAGCTTTTGAAAATCACGGCTGTCAGCACCATGATGATCGCGAATAAAATCCAGGACAGCGCCGAAGCGTAGCCCATTTTGAAAAATCCGAACGCTTCCTCGTACAGCTTGAGCGCGTACAAATACGTCGATTTCATCGGACCTCCGCCGGTAATGACGAAAGCGCCGGTAAATTCCTGGAAGGCGTTGACCATCTGCATAATCAGATTAAACAGGACGATCGGGGTCAGCAGCGGCACGGTCAGACGGAAAAACATCCGCGTCTTCGAAGCGCCGTCGATCGCCCCGGCCTCGTACAGGTCCGCGGGAATCTGCTGCAGCCCGGCCAGAAACAGCACCATGGAGGAGCCGAACTGCCAGACGGACAGCAGGCCGAGCGTGTACAGCGCGATGTCCGGACTTCCCAGCCAGTCGATGGCCGGCAGGCCGAGATTGCCGAGAAAGCTGTTCACGACGCCTTCCTTCGTAAACAGAAAGCGCCACAGCACGGAGATGGCGACGCTCCCGCCCAGAATCGAGGGCAAATAATAAACCGTCCGGAAAAAGTTGATGCCCTTCAGCTTGGCGCTGAGAATCAGGGCGATGAACAGCGCAAAGGCGAGCTTGAGCGGCACGGCCAGCAGCACATACACCGTCGTGACCCGCAAGGCTTGCACGAAGCCGGGATCGTCGGTCAATATTTTCACATAGTTGTCCACTCCGATGAATTTCGGGGCGCCGACCATGTTGAAATCGGTAAACGAATAATAAAACGAGGCCGCAAACGGGTACAATTGGAAAACGAGCAGCCCGACGATCCAGGGCAGCACATACAGCAAGCCGACGTATTGATAATTCTTCCTCTTGGCGATCATCGTTCATCCGCCCTTTCCTGTTGCTGCGCCGGTCATGGACGCGCCCTCCCCGGCGGGCGGGCGCGTCACTCGGCTCCGGCTCCGCCGTTATTGACGGGCCTTGAGTTCCTTCAGCTTCTTCTCCAGTCCGGCGACCAGCTCATCGGCCGCCCCTTCCGGGGTAAGCCGGCCGTAAGCCAGCTTCTCGATCGTGTCCTGCAGCACGGCGTTCAGCTCCGAGTTGGTCGCCAGCGGATTGTCCACCAGGCCGGCATTCTTCAAGCCGTCCTCCACCGCTTGGGCAATGACCGAATCGATTCTGTTCGCGGCGACGGCAGCCTGCTGCGCCGGCGCGGACGCCGGAATCGAACGGACGTCGCCGAGAATTTCCGCCGCCTTCGCATCGTTCATCAGCCAGTTCAGGAACGCCAGCGCTTCCTGCGGATGCTTCGTGTCTTTGCTGACGGCGATCATCTGCGACGGCCGGACGAGCACTGCCGTATCCTTGGCATCCGCGCCGATAACCGGCAGCGACGTTACGACTTCGGTGCCTTCCGGCAGCACGTTGCGAAGGGACAGCAGCGTGCTGCTCATCGCGGAAATAATCGGGATGTCGCCGTTGATCCATTTCGGATTTTGCTCGACTTCGCTGTACAGGTCCGCTTCGCCCAGCGGCTGGTAGACGCCGTCCTTGAGCGCCTTGTCCATCCAGCCCAGCACGCCCGCCGCGTCCTCCCTGGAGAAGGCCAGCGTGTAGTCCTCCGCGATCCACGGAGCGCCGACGCGCTGCTTCAGCATATTGGTGAAGTCGAGCATCAGCATGCCGTGGTTGGCCAGCAGCAAATATTTGGAGGCGTCCCGCTCGTGCAGCTTCTTCCCTTCCTCGTACACGCGGTCCCAGTCCCATTGAATGTCGGTCGGAATGCCGAGCTGGTCGGCCGACGTCTTGTTGATGACGAGCGCGTAAGCGTTCACGCCCGTCGGCAGCGCCACCAGCTTGCCGTTGTAGGTTCCGTAATTGTCCAGAAAGTTGTCGTCGAAGCCTTCCAGCGACAGCTCGTCGTGCCCGCTCAGCTCCAGGAAGCTGTCGTTGCGGTTCAGCTCGTTCATCCACGGCACGTCGAGCTGCATGATGTCTGCCGAGGTGCGGCCCGCAAGCTGCGTCTTCACCTTCTGCTCGTATCCGTCGAAGCCTTGGTATTCCGCCTCGATCGTAACGTTCGGCGCGATTTCCTTATAGGCCTCGATCGCCGCCAGCGTCGCTTCGTGGCGATCCTGTCCGCCCCACCAGCTGAAGCGAAGCGTCACCTTCTGCTCGCCGCCGGCCTCCTGCGAATTGCCGCCGCCCGACGAACAGCCCGCCAGTATCAGCATGACGGCCAATGCCGCCAGGAAACCCGTCGTCCATCTTTTACTTTGTTGCATTGTTGCTTTCCCCCTCGAGAATAGTTAGGTTGCCCTTGCACTTCGCAGTATAAGCGCTTACACGCAACAATTTAAGGCATCCAATCTTGGATTGCGGTATCATAATGCCGGCAATTTCGCCCGAAAGTATCTTGATCTTGGTTAAGGTATCACTTTTGTTGGAAAATGCTTGGAGTAAGCACTTTCAGCTTCATTTTCATGCCGGCGTGATATAATAAGTCACACAATCTCAGACTTGCCCGAATGGGGTGAACGCATGTACAACCTGCTGCTGGTCGACGACGAGGCGGACGCCAGAGACGCCTTGTCCAACTATTTTCCGTGGAACGACGTCGGGTTTCAAATTGTCGGGCAAGCCGGCAACGGCAAGGAAGCGCTCGACTTTCTCGCTCGCGGCGGTCAGCCGGTCGACGTCATCCTGACCGATATCCGGATGCCGGTCATGTCCGGAATCGAGCTGGCGGAAGCCCTCTACGAGCAAAAACGGGGAATCCGGGTCATCTTTCTCAGCAGCTACCGCGAATTCGAATATGCGCAGAAGGCGCTTCATTATCGCGTAACCAATTATATCGTCAAGCCGGCCAAATACCAGGTGCTGCTGGACGTATTCGGCAAGGTCCGGGAAGAAATGCGGGAGCTGGAAGCGGGAACGCCGGCGTCCGGGACGGCCGACGCCGGGCCCGACGAAGGGATGCTGATCGCCAGCGTCAAAGCGTACGTGCAGAGCGACTATCGGGAGGCCACGCTGGAGAACGCCGCCCGGCAGGTTCACCTGAACGCCAGCTATCTCAGCTACCTGTTCAAGCAGAAGACCGGACAGAGCTTCACCGACTACCTGATCGGGATCAAAATGGAGGTCGCGCTCCGGCTGCTGCGCGACGTCCGCTACAAAACGTACGAAATCAGCGAGCGGGTCGGCTACAGCAACGCCAAAAATTTTACCCGCACCTTCAAAAGCTATTACGGCAAAACGCCGAGCGAATACCGGAACGGATGGCTGCAGGAATGAAGAAGCGCTATTTCGTTAAAAACCTGGCAGCGTTCCTCATCCCGCTGCTCGTCCCGCTGCTCGTGCTGGGCTCGGTGTCGTTCTTCTCCACCCAGCATAACATGAAGCAGGATATTAACCGGAACAGCCAGTTCCTGCTGCTGCAATCGCAGCGTCAGCTGGAGATGATTTTGCGCGAGCTGGACACGCTGAAGCTGGCGCTCTTCCAGAACTCCCGCGTCTTCAACGAGCTGTCCGCCCTGCTGCAGCAGCCCCGCTTCACGTACGAAAGCTCCAAAACCTATCAAATCATCAGCAGATACATGAATGCGCTCACAAGCTCGAAGCCGTACATCGATTCGATCTATTTCTATTCGGACAACGATTACGGGCGCTTCCTCTCTTCGGTGGAGGGGCTGTCCTCGCTGGACCGGTTCCGGGATACGGAATGGTTCCGGACCTTCATGGCTTACGAAGGATCGCCCGCGGAGTGGACGGAGAAAAGAGCGGTCCGCCTCTACGACTTCGAATCCTATCCGACGGAAGTCGTCAGCCTCTACAACGTGCTCGCCGCCGGGAAAATCGGCATCATCCTGAACATCCGTCCCGCCTACATCGAATCGCTGCTCGCCAGCGTCACGCATTACGAAGGTCAGAAGCTGCTCGTGCTGGACGAGCGGAACCGGGTTATTTTCTCCGGCGACAAGGAGATCGGCATCGCGCCCGCGGACCTCGCCGATATTGCCGGGCACAGCGAGTCTTTCTTCGACATCCGGCTGCCGTTCGGCAAAGCCAATGTGACGAAAATCGAGTCCGAGCGCTATCGCTGGAAGTACGTGTCGATCATTCCGCACGCTTCGCTGTACGAGACGCCGTCGCGCATTGTGAATTATACGGTGCTGTCCGCCTGCCTGTCGTTCCTGTGCGGCCTGCTGCTCACCTATTACCTGACGCGGCGCAACTATCGCCAGCTGCTGGCGATCACTTCGCTGCTCCGCTCGGCGGAGAACAACAAGTCGCAGCTGCAGTCGCCCAAGAAGGTCACGGACGAGTATTCGTATATTCTGCAAAACATGGTCAGCCATTTTATCGAGCATCGTTACATCAAGACGCAGCTGTCGGAGAAAAAATACAAGCTGCAGGTGATGGAGCTGCTGGCGCTGCAGTCCCAGATCAATCCGCATTTTCTCTACAATACGTTAAACTCGATCTACTGGGAGACGGTCGGGCTGACCGGCAAGCCGAACAAGGCGAGCGAGATGGTCGAGCATCTGTCGGACATTCTGAGCTTCTCGCTCAGCCATCCGGCCAGCCTCGTAACCTGGGAGGAGGAGCTGGCCAATACGGTCAGCTATATCGAAATTCAGAAGCGGCGCTACAAGGACAAGTTCGACGTTCTGTTCGAATACGGGCAGGAGGTGCTGGGCTGCCGCACAATGAAGCTGCTGCTGCAGCCGCTCGTCGAGAACAGCCTCTATCACGGCATCAAGGAGAAGGACGGTCCGGGTCGGATCAAAATCAAAATCGCACGCAGGGAAACCGACGTAGAGGCGACGATCATCGACAACGGGATCGGCATCGGGCGGGAGCGGCTGGTTTTCCTGCGGCAGGCTCTGCTCGATACGGAGGAGCCTTCCAGCCACATCGGCCTGATCAACACGAACAAGCGGCTCAGGCTGATCTACGACTCCGGATATGCCATCCGGCTGCTCAGCAAGCCCGGCTTGGGCACGGTCGTCCGCATCCGGATTCCGGCGTATGAGCTTGAGGTATAAAACGTTTCTCTCTGGCGTAGATTGAGAATGCAGGTTTTTGTTTTGTTGCAGTTTTGTTTTAGTTTTGTTGCAGTTTTTGGGAAATCTGATAGGATGGAGGTGAGGGGGATGTTTATGATTACAATCGAGGAACGAAAAATCGTTGAAGATGAATTCTATCGAACGACCAAGCAGAATCCGCAGTATAGCTTGGCGGCGTACAAGCTCATTTACAATCTTGTCCATCGAATTGCCCCGGATTCCTTCGCCGGTCACAGTGTATCGGACAATCTTAGCCCGGATGAACTATCCGCCGCCTTTTCCCAACTGCTTCCTTTGGCCTTCGAATACGCTGCCGAGAACGACAATTCGCTTCAGTACACAACCGGACAGCTCGCCGCCTATTTCGGAGTTTCCACTACCACCATCAACAATTGGCTTCGTGATAAACGCATTATCTACCCTGGCATGGATGACAAACCGTCGTTCAAACAAGCTCGTATTCCCGACACTGCCATCTATAAATCGACGAACGGCCAAGAAACCGTTATTCGGGAAGTCATTCGCGAATATGAGTGCAAGAAAGCCGCCGAACCTCGATACAATGAAGTCGAACGCATGAAAGGTCTTGTCCAGACTTTGCTGGCATTCGAATCCAAATATAACGGCACATACGAGGAAGCTGAGGCTCGCCTCGGAGACCCGTCGTCATCCGAAGATTGGACATGGACTCGCGATGCCGACGAATGGCGCTACGTGATACGGGAGATCGCCGATGAACGGTAGAGCGCGAAGTAATCTCGAACTCATTCAAAAAGAGCTGGGACATGGAATTTGGGGAGACATTCAATTCACCGACCGCAGCGGACAAGAATCGACGATCTATGCGCTTAGGGCAACCATTCGTTTCCTTGACGGGTCGGTCCTATATGTGACTGAGTACACCAACAAATTCGGAATTATTGATAGGTATTATTACGATTGGACAGCTGCTGACTGGCGAATAAAGGCGCAATATCACAGCGAGCCTCACAAACGAGATCAGCGATACCAGACAGCAACCGAGCCTTATCACATCCATCCGCCCCAGAATACTGTTCTCTCTAATTTGGACCGTTTTCCGAATTACGCACATCAAGACTTATACTCTATTGTTGAGGGAATCATTATCTTCGCGGTTATTCCCTCGCGTACTTCGCTGGAATAATTGATGTATTAAAATTTGGTTTTGTCTCCGTTTGGTTTTACTATGATCGCGGTCGGACCACTATCCCCATTGGCTGGTTTGCCTTTGGTGCAGATGACACATTCATGGGCAATCTGCAATCTATGCCGATACGTTCGCAAGCGATCCGGGCATAAGCTCTCCGGGTATCCGAAAGACAAAAACCGCCCCTGGTTCGGACGGTTTCCTGGCAATGCCGGAGGGTATTCTCTTCAAAGCTTGTTCCCGTTTTTCAGCCCGACCATGCTGTTGTCCTGAATATGCAGCGCCAGCTCGTTCAGGTCCTGGTCGGGAGCATATACCGTATTCTCCGCCTCCAGCGTACAGCAATCCATCGGGTCGCTCTGGATATCCTGCGGCGTATACAAATGATCGGCCTCGGAGTTCACCCCGATAAAAGCCAATTTGTTGGCCACGGGGGCCTGGTTCATCAGGTTCCGATTCATCTCCTCGCTTCCGTGTCCGTAGATAAGCCGATCGATCCGCTCCGAGTAATATTGGCCGCCGACCTGTTCGGACGGAGCGGTCATCAATCCTCCTTTCTTCATCATCATTTGCTTCCGCAGGTCGGTTTTGCGATGGTCTCCCGGGGCATCTACCCGAGACGTCATGCGCGCCATGTTTCTCATCTTGTTGTATTTGCTATCCGCCAGCAAAGCCATCCCCAGATCCTCCGTCGTCGACACGAAAGGACTGTTCTTCATGATCCCCTCTTTGCCCGGAACGTCGTGGCCGTATTTCATATGCTGATTCGCGCTTTGCCGGATGTCCTCGTCGGGCAAGTTCGAGCGCTCCCCCGCCAAGTGCGCCCACGAATTCAGTCCGGGATACTTCGTGCCGGTATCTTCGTCCTCCACGAAAAACCTTGCCAGCACCTTCACGTTCTGTTCGGCATATTTCTTTTGGGCGAGCTTATGCAGATGCACCAGCTTGTTCATTTCGAGCCGCGCTTCCTCGGGAGGCATATCGTACAATTTTTTGTTCGATTTGGCTAAGCTTTGGATATAATCGGGCATGTTCTCATGGTCGGAGGCCTCTTCGAGCACCTCCGAAAACTGATCCTTAAGCGTCTCCATCGGGACCGACGGTTTGAGCGAACGATTGGTCTTCTCCGTATCCTCCCGTTTACTCTCCTCTGCCCCCAAATCGAGCGTGAAATCTTCCAGGTCTTCCGAAGACGGGGATTTCGGCAGCTCCTCGACAGAATCGCCCTTCAACATCCTGTCTACTTCCTGGTTGCCTATAGATTGATGAAGAGCGAAGAGCGAATCTTCATCGACAGTCGGCCGGGGAGTCGGTCCGAACACCCGGGTCCGACGGCTATCGGTTTTGTTTTCGGAGGAGGACTGCGACTTGCTTTTTTTGTTAAAGACAAGAGACATGCGGCACCGCCTTCGTCGTTATTTCTTCTAACTCTCCAATATTTTACCAATAATTGAAGAATTCGACGAGTGACGGCGGTATTCCTCTCGCCGGGTGTTGGATGAACGGGTTATATCGATCGCCGACCCTGTTGCCGTATCGGGAAAATAAGCCTATTCCTGTTCGTTAGATCGTCTCCACCCTGACCGAAATGACATCCTTCATTTTTTTGGAGTCCATGTAGATTTGCGCGGCGTGCGTTTTTTCGTCCACTCTGGCTTCGATGTCCAGTTGGTAGCAGGTTTCCTGCGCCAGATCGCCGATCCGCATCTGCTTGATCGTAATGTTCCGGTCCTGCAGCTGCCGGATCATATCCGTCATGCTCGTCGACTTGAGGACAACAAGCTCCAGCAGCATTTCCTTCCGCCGCAGCGACCGGGGACCGAATCGCCGGATAAGCGCCGGAATCAGCTTAATGCTGACGAACAAAAAGGCGATCGCGGCCAGCGACTCTCCTATAAATCCGGCGCCGACGGCCACCCCCATCGCCGAGGCTACCCATACCATCGCAGCTGTCGTCAGGCCGCTGATCACGTCGTGATGCCGCTTGAGGATGACTCCGGCTCCCAGAAATCCGACACCGGTTACGATCTGCGCGGCCAGACGCATCGGGTCCATCATGACGCCGTTGATTTTAGGAAATTCATACGCGGCGTGAATCGATACGATCGTCAATACGCAGCTGGCCAACGTAATGACGAGGCTTGTCTTCAAACCGGCCGGCTTCCTCTTCAGCTCCCGCTCCATGCCCAGCACCAGTCCGAGCAGCATGGCAACGGCCAGCTTAATCCACACCTCCGCATCGACTCCGTATTCCATTATGAAGTTCAGGATGACGTCCACTGCATTCGCACTCCTTCGTTGACGACAGAGAGTTTCCCGCCCGGACAGCCGGACGAGAAACTCTCTTGCCCGTTACTTCTGCTTTAACAGGCTTACGATTTCGGGCAGGACGGCAGGAGAGGCGGCTACGACCGGGCCATCGTACGTCCAGGGTATGTCGCGGCCGGACCAATCCGCGAACCGACATCCCAGCTCCTCCAGCACAACCCGCGAAGCCGCATAGTCGTAGGCTTTAATATCGTGGTGCACGTATGCGCCCAATCGGCCTCTGGCCATCTCGCACAGCTCGATCGTACTGGCCCCGTACACCCGTATGCCTCTTGCGGCGGCGATCAGCTGTCGATATGCGGCCCAGTCCTCGGTCTCCGCGATCCGGTTCCAGGGGAAGGTAACGGCCAGCAGTTCGTTCTTCAGCCGCCCGCCGGACGGCAGACGTTCGAGTCGACTGCCGTTCAAGTATGCACCTTCGCCGCGATAGGCGCAAAACCATTCATCGTTCATCACGGCGTTGACGATGCCGAACGTGCCGCCGCTTCGCTCCACGAAAGCGACGGAAATCGCAAAGTCCCGCTTCCGGTTAATCAGGTTGGTCGTTCCGTCGACCGGGTCGATAATCCATATGTTCTCGGAATCCGAGCTTCGCTGATCCATCTTCTCTTCCCCGATAATCCGGTGTTCCGGATAATCAACGCGAATTTTCTCGACCAGAAACCGCTCCACCTGCTCGTCGATGACCGTCACGAGATCGGAATGACTCAGCTTGGCTCGGACGTCGAGCTCTCGGCCCAGAAATTCTTTGACCAACTCTCCCGCCTCGGCGACCCAGCTTGCAGCGCGCTCGTACACTTCGCTGTTGAACAAAAACTACCCCTCCACTCCTGATGTCGGCCGCTACGGCAAGCGATACGTAATGACGAGACTCGGCCGGCTTTCCTCGTCGGAATATTCGGAGGAGGCGAAATCTTTCGCTCCCGGGGAGAGCACGACGGGGTCCTCGAGCAGCACGACACCGTAGTTCGCCTTACCGCCGCCGAGCCATGCCTGAACGAGATCGGTCACGTTAAAGGTGTACCAGCCGTTCCGGACATTGTGAATCGTCCGCTTGTCCAGCGACACGCTTCCATATGCGGGCCTGTTGTTCCAGGATACACCGGAAACCGCTTCCCCGTCGATGCCCGTTCCCGTTCCTTCTTCCCAGGCTTCAAGCACCTCTCGCAGGTTAACGGTCTTGCCGGCCATGCCATTGCGCGTTCCGATCAGCTTGATGCGCAATTGGGCGCTGGTGACGATCGCATCGGACGGAATCGACGCAGGCAGACCGAACCGGAGCAGGGCGTGTTTCTCGTCCTCCGCCGTCCCGCGATACGTGGTCGCCTCGAACAGCTCATGGCCTCCGGTGTTGCGTCCGGAGTAAGTGCTGTATTCGAGAATATGCGCATCTGCAGCCTCGCTGTAGCCCGCACCTTGACGGAGCGATACCGTTGCTGTCTCATAGGGGCTCGCCGCCTCGATCGCAACGCGATCGAACGTCGAGATACCAAGCGCTGCGGCATTGTGAGAGGTCGCCGCCAGGCCGACGTACACGGCGCTGTTCATCGGAAGGGCGACCGGGCTTCCGATCTGCGTCCACGATACGCCGTCCGCAGACTTGTAGCCGGTGAACGTGTCGCCGCTGCGCACCAGCTTCACGAATTCGGACACGCCGCCGGGAACGGAGTCGTAATACCCCGTCGTATTGGACAAATTCTGCCCGGTTGAGACGCGGCGCTGAAAGCTGATGCCATTGGACGGCGTCACGACGACATCGGCAAATTTGCTGTCGGCGTCCAGCGTCTCCCGAATCATGACGCCCGCTTTGGCCCAGCCGTTCGTGGCGTCCTGATGCAGCACCCGCGCGACGATCGTGACATCGCCTTCGACGGGCTGATAGACATAATGAAACTCGTCTGCCGCCGTCCAGATGTCGTACCCTGCCGCGGAAAGAGTAAATTGCCCGTCGCGATATCCCGAGCTGCCCGTCAGGGCGACGGCTCCGACATCCCGGGGCGCCCATCCGGCCAGCAGCGGCTCGCGCAAGTTCAAGTAATTGATCAGCTCGCGGGAATAATCGGTCTGGATGATCGTCGCGCCCTTATTGATCACCCAGCCCCAGCCGCTCTCGGGATCGATCAGCGAGCCGGCGTCGGTATGATTGGCCGCGAGGGACGCCCACAGTGTGTTAATCCATATTCGTTTGTTGGCGTTCGATATTTTGTTGACGTTGGCTGGGGCAATGACCGCATCCGACTCGGAGTCGAAGATCAGCTCGTACATGTCCGGCTGCGCTCCCGTCAGCAGCCCGTCCACGATACCGATGTCGGAATCCTGCACGACCGCGGCATAGAGCGGCCTCGGCGACTTCGAATCGAGCCAGGCGTCCACCGTCGAGTTGGGCGCATTGCTCTTGAAGATGCCCTGGTTTTCCGTTCCCGTGCTGACGAGCACGTCCCAAATCTGATCGCGCAGGTCCCAGCCCTTGTCCAGGTTAACCAGTACCTTGCCCTTCATTAGATTCATCGCTTCCGCGAGCGTGGGGACGGTCTCGTTCGTCAGCACCGCCCCGCCGCCGCCCTGGCCCTCCCTCAGCTTCAGCGCTTTGATCTGCGCCAGCGTCTTGCCGCTGACGTTGCCCGTTCCGTTGGTCGTTCGGTCGAGCGACGAATCGTGCATCAGCACAAGTACCCCGTCGGACGTTCTCTGAATATCGATCTCGACGATATCGACGCCCATGTCGATCGCAGCTTGAATGCCTGGCAGCGAATTTTCCGGATAGTTCCGCCAGTCTCCCTTGTGGGAGACGACCATGACCGGGCCGTCAGGGTCCTGCAGCCGATCCAGCAGCTCGCCGACCGACTTGGCGGCAGTCGTCCTCGTACCGATCGCGACGACACCCGTCAGAATGAGCGCCAGAACAAGACCGTATATCCCCGTCCGGCCAACAATATAACGACGCAAGCTAACCAAGCTCATCATCCTTCCTCCCTGATCTTTGCCATTGGAGCAGCATCCGGGCAGCGCTTACATCATGCGGCCAAGAGCTGCACACCAATTACTATAGAGGCTGGGAGGCTTCGAAAGAAACCCTCTCATCTTCAGGTTTGGTTCGAATTATTACGGACTCGTCGATGTCTGTCGATACAGTCTCCTCCCGATATTGAATCGCCGTCGTTCCGACCTTCTGCTTGAAGATAAGCATAAAATGCTTCGGACTTTGGAACCCGGACAGCCGGGCCACCTCGTAAATTTTCAGCTGCGTGGTCGACAGCAGCTGCTTGGACCTGGCGATCCGCACTTCGGCAATATACTCGGAGAGGTTCAACTCGGCTTCCTTTTTGAATAATTGACACAGATAAGTCGCGCTGAGATGGACGTGGTCCGCGAGCACCTGCAGCCTAAGATCGCCGGATGTATGCTCGTGGATGTATTCTTTGACTTTGCGAATAATAGAAGAATTTTTCTTCTCGCCGGCCGGCTCGTTCTCCGTCGCCGCCGGGCTGTGCGCCGGTTCCGGGAAGGCTGTCTCCCCCTTCTTCACCTTACCTCTCACCCGCTGCAGGCTGGCGATCAGCTCGATCCGGTCGATCGGCTTGAGCAAATAATCCTGAACGTTGTAACGAAGCGCCTGCTGGGCGTATTCAAATTCGCCGTATCCGCTAATGACGATGACGGGCAGCTGCGGATAAAGCACTCTGGCTCTGGCGATCAGCGTCAGCCCGTCCATCTCCTGCATCCGAATGTCGGTAACCAGGCAATCCGGCAGCGAGCTGCGCATATACGCCAACGCCTCTTTCCCGTTCCGGGCCTGCTTTACGATGCGGAACCCGGACACCTGCTCCACCAGCTTAACGATGCCGTCGCGAATTACCGCTTCATCCTCGACCAGCAAAATGTTCATCTTTCTTCATGTCCCCCTTGTCGTATGGAATCGTCAGCGTAAAAGACGCGCCTTGTCCTTCGCTGCCGTCAATGTCGATCGCGTACTCCTTGCCGAACATCAGCAGCATTCTGTCATTAATGTTTTTCAGCGCCAATCCGCGCTTGGCTCCTTCCGGCGAAACGGCCGGCAGCAGCAACGAACGCTTGAGCGTCTCGATCTCCGCTCCGGACAACCCTTTCCCGTCGTCGCTGACAATTAGCAGGATGTCCCGCTCGAACCGCGCCGCCGTCACCCATACGGTCCCGCCCTCTCCATGCTCGTCCAGCCCGTGATAGATCGCATTTTCCACCAACGGCTGCAGCAGCAGCTTGGGAATGCACACATCCAACAGCTCTTCCTCCACCTCGAAAATGACGTTCAGCCGGTCACCGTAACGGATTTTCTGGATTTTCACATAGGATTGCAGCGATTCCAGCTCGTCCCGCAGCGTCACTCTGCGATCCTGCTTGTCCACGCTGTAGCGAAGCAGATTGCCCAGGGCGGACACCATGTCGGAGACGTCGTAGGCCTGATGGCGAACGGCCATCATATTGATCGACTCCAGCGTATTGTAGATAAAATGCGGGTTGATGCGGGAGAGCAACGCCGCAAGCTCGGCTTCCTTCTCCTTCAGTCCGATGGCGTACACCTCGTTGATCAGCCGTTCGATCTCGTCCGTCATGCGGTTGAAGCCTCGTGCCAGCTGGCCGATCTCGTCGTCGGACAAGGCGGGTACGGCTACTCTGAGGTTGAACTTGCCCTGCTCGACGAGTCGCATTTTGTTCCTCATCAGCTTCAGCGGCTTGCTCAGCCGATGCGAGAAAAACAAAGCGAGCAGACCCGAGCAGAACAGACAAATGAGAGCGATTACAAATGTGAAGTTGCGCAAGGCGATCGATTTGCCGAGCAGCACGTTTAGCGGAATCATGCTGATCACCCGCAGGCCGAGAAATTCGGAATGGTTGGCGATGATCAGGTACGGCTCCCCGTCCATGCTCATTCGCGTCTTGATGCTGCGCGCGGGCAGCGACCGCACGACCTGCTCGTACATCCGGTACGGCCGTTCGATGTTTTGCTCGTAATACAATTCGTGCCGGTCGTTGACAACGACCAGATATCCCAGCTCCCCGGCCTGATAGTTGGCCGTAATGTTCCGGAACAATTCGGCCCGCAAATCCAGCTTGATCATGCCCAGCAGCCGGGTTGAGCTGGGCTCGCGAATCAGCTTGGCGATGGATACGTACTGCTCCGGAGAATTGTCGTGCAAATAGTTCGGCTTGTGCTGCGGCAGGGTAACCCATTTGCCGTCCGCCTGCCTGACCCGCTCGTACCACGGCTCCTCGTCGTACCGAATAAAAGCGTCAACAATGTACGGATCCATATTCGTGAAAATGTAGCCGTTGTTGGCGACAATCTGAATGCCGCGAATTTCCGGTTTGTAGAAGGTGGAGCCGGCGATATGCCGGAACATGCGGTTCTTCTCTTCGGTCGACGGCTCAATGCCGGCGTATTCGGGCAAGGCATACTTCTCCAGCAGCGCGAGCACGTCTTCATTGTACAGCGGCAGCAACGACAGGCTCTGCATCTCCTCCTTGAGCTTCTGTTCGAGGCTCGTATTGATCTGCCGGACGATACGCTCCACATAGTCGATCGTCTTCTGTTCCAGCGCGCGGGAAAAATCGGTGTACGTCACATATCCCTGTATACTGAGAGGGATAGCGATCAGCATCAGAAAAACGATCAGCATCTTCTGGCTCAAATTCATGGAAGACCATCGCAAACGATTCAATGCCTGCCTCCCGCTTCGTCGGAATAATAACTACAGCTAGAATATATCACAGAACCGCCGCGCCGGAAGCAACAATGATTAACGTTCCTAATAATTCGAACTAAACCTGAAGATGAGAGGATTTCGACAGCCGAAACGAATGCTCTACACTACGGAGGTAGCCACTAACCGAAAGGGGAAATCCACTAAAATGATAGCGCATCTCAAACCGCTGCTCGCCCTGCTGCTCATCGCCGGCACGATCGCGGGCTGCTCGACCTCCGCTCCGGAGGAAGGCGGTTCGCCCTCCCAGCCCGCAGCCGGAACGGCAGCCGCAGACACGGACGACGAGAAGATCGAGCTGACGTTCTACTACCCGGTCCAGGTCGGCGGCCCCTTGACCGCGACGATCGAAGCGATGTCCGCGGAATTCACCCGACAGAACCCCAATATTACCGTTAAGGCCGTCTACACCGGGAATTACGCCGACACCGGCGTCAAGACGCAGGCGGCCGTGCAGGGGGGCAATCCTCCGGACGTCGCCGTCATGCTGGCCAACGAGCTGTTCACTCTCATGGATATGGACGCCGTTATCCCTCTGGACGACTTTATCGCCCGCGATGCGGACGAATCGTTCCTGCCGGACTTCTTCCCCGCCTTCATGGCGAACGCGCAGACGGGGGGCCAAACCTACAGCATCCCTTTCCAGCGGAGTACGGTCGTTCTGTATTACAACAAGGACGCTTTCCGGGATGCCGGTCTCGATCCCGAGAAGCCGCCGACGACGTGGGACGAGCTGACGGAAATGGCCGTGCGGCTGACGAAGCCGGGACAATGGGGCATCGAAATTCCTCAGAACGGAACGACGACGGCCACCTGGCTATTCCAGACGTTCGCGCTGCAGAACGGCAAAAACGTCATGACCGCCGACGGCAAGCAGGCGATCTTCAATACCCCGGAGAACGTCGAAGCGCTGCAATTCTGGGTCGATCTGTCGCAAAAGCATAAGGCGATGCCCGAAGGCATTCTCGATTGGGCGACGACGCCGTCCGACTTCATCCAGGGCAAAACGGCGATGATGTACCATACGTCGGGCAATCTGGCCAATGTGAAGGCGAACGCAGGCTTCGACTTCGGCGTCAGCTTCCTGCCTGCGAAGCAGCAATACGGCTCGCCTACCGGCGGCGGAAATCTCTACATTTTCAAAGGAATTCCCGAGAAAAACCAGCAGGCCGCCTGGAAGTTCATCAAGTTTTTGACCGAGCCCGAGCGCGCGGCCCAGTGGAGCATCGACACCGGCTATGTCGCCGTTCGAGAATCCGCTTACGAGACGGAGCAAATGAAAGCCTACACCGCGGATTTCCCGGAAGCTCTGGTCGCCAAAGACCAGCTGCCCTATGCGGACAGCGAGCTGGCCACGCACAACGTGGGAAGAGTCGTCAAGGCGCTGAGCGATGCGATCCAGCGGGCCGTTACCGGGAACGCGACTCCCGCCGAAGCGTTAAAGGCCGCACAGGAAGAAGCCGATAAAGCGCTCGTTCCGTTTCAATAAGCGACGACCGGGGGAATCGTCATCGATGATTCCCCCGCTTGTCTCCCCCAACAGCTATACGAGGAGAGATGGCCGGTGTTACGTGCAAAAGCATGGAAGGACAACAGCTTCGCCTGGCTGTTGCTGCTCCCGTCGCTCGTGTTTCTGATCTTGTTTACGTTCTACCCGATCGGCAAAACCGTTGTCCTGAGCTTCCAGCAGGCCGATCTGGCGATTCGGAACCCGGTGTTTACCGGGTTGGACAATTATCGCTCGTTGTCGGAAGACTCCGTCTTCTGGAAGGTGATGGGCAACAATCTGTGGTTCGCGCTCGGCACGATTCCGACCTCTATCGCACTGGCGCTGGCGATGGCCGTATTCGCCAACAAGGCGCTGCGCGGCAAAGGATTCGTCCGAACGGCGTTCTTCTATCCGAACGTCATTCCGATGATTGCGATCGCCAACGTCTGGCTGTTCATCTACACGCCGCAGTACGGCCTGCTCAGCAGAGCGCTGCAGGCCGTGGAAATGGGGCATCTGAACTGGCTCGGCAACCCCGCCCTGGTCATGTGGGCGATGATCGTCATGATCGTATGGCGGGAAGCGGGCTATTTTATGATTTTCTACTTGGCGGGATTGCAGAACGTCTCCCGGGAGCTCTACGAAGCAGCCGATATGGACGGGGCCCGGCCGTGGCTCGTGTTCCGCAAAATCACCTTCCCGCTGCTTATGCCGACGACGCTGTTCGTCATGATCGTTGCGCTGACCAATTCCTTCAAGCTCGTCGACCATCTGTTCGTCATGACGAAGGGCGGCCCGGACAATGCCAGCAGCCTGCTTCTCTACTATATTTATGAGCAGGCGTTCGCGTATTGGGATTTGGGTAAGGCTTCGACACTGACTGTCGTTATGATCGCGGTGCTGCTCGCGATCTCCGCCGTTCAATTTTTCTGGATGGATCGCAAAATTCACTACTGACGCAAGGAGGAACCCGTCTCGCATGGCAAAGCGCATTCCCAAACTGGCCGTCCAAGGCGTCATGTACGCCATGGCCGTTCTCTGGCTGATCCCGCTGCTGTGGGTCGTCTACATGTCCATCCGTCCGAAAGCGCTCGCCCTCTCCCCCCGGTTCAGCTTCGAGTTTACGCTCGACAACTTCCGGAACGTCTGGCAGGGCGCTCCTTTCTCCATCTATTTCGCGAATACGATTCTGATCGTGCTGGGCGTGCTGGCCGTTCAGATCTTTACGGTTACGCTGGCCGCTTACGCGTTCGCCAGATTGCGGTTCTGGGGAAAGTCGCTGTTCTTCACCTTGTTTCTGATGCAAATCATGATTCCCAACGACGTGCTGATCTTCCCCAACTATGCGATTTTGCGGGAGCTGTCCTTGCTCGACACCCGGACGGGAATTATGATTCCCTATTTCGCTTCCGCCTTCGGCGTGTTTCTGCTGCGGCAGTTTTTCAAGTCGATTCCGCCGGAGCTGGAGGAGGCGGCCACGGTAGAGGGACATTCCAAATGGGGAATTCTGTGGAAAATCTATTTTCCGCTGGGCAAGTCGGCCTATATCTCGTTCGCGCTCGTCTCGGTCAGCTACCATTGGAACAACTTCCTGTGGCCGCTGATCGTCACCAATTCGGTCGAGAAGCGGCCGCTGACCGTCGGCTTGTCTCTATTCGCCTCCTCGTCCGAGACGGGAGCGCAATGGTCCGAGGTGACGGCGGCGACGCTCATTGTCGCGGCACCTCTGCTGATCGGCTTTTTCTTCTTTCAGAGACAGTTTATCAGCAGCTTCATGCAATCGGGAATTAAATAGGAGGAGGAGCAATGAACGATTACAGGGATTATTCGATCTCGACTTTCTCGCTGATCGGGCTGCCGCTGAAAGACGCGCTGCTCGAGCTTGTAGAGAAGGGCTGGCGGAGCATCGAACTGATGTGCGAGGATCGTCATCGGGAGCTGCTGTTCTGGTCCAACCGGGAGCTGGGGCTGCTGAAGGAATTAGGCGAGTCGCACGGCATAGAATGGACACTGCACGCTCCGATTCACGGCCTGAATCCCGGCGCGCTGGCGGTCCGGGAGATCGAAGAAAGCAAAAGGCTGCTGCTGCGGGCGGCGGATATCGCCTCCCGTCTGGACTGCCGCTACGTCGTGCTTCATTGCGGCCTGCTCCCTCCGGAGAGTGACGACGCGGATTCGGAGCTGCGGGAACGGGAGGCGCTGCGCCGCTGCATTGCGTTCCTGCGGGAGATTCTGGCTCGAACCGAGCGGCAGGGAATCCGCTTCGCGCTGGAGAATGTCCCTCCGTATCCCGACACGCTCGGATCGAAGGTCGACTTTATTCTTGAAATTACAGAGGCCGTCGGCGATCCGAGGCTGCGCATCGTATTCGACGTCGCGCACGCTCACCTGCTCGGCGAAGGCCGCTGCGTCGGCGAGCTACAGAAGGTGCTGCCGCAGCTAGTCGGCTTGCATATCAACGACAATCCGGGAGACTCCGACAGCCACCTCGCCGTCGGAGACGGCAGCATTCCGTTCCCGACCGTCGTCAAGCTTGTCGAGGACAGCGGCCTCCCGGTCAACTGGACGCTGGAGACGTGCCGACCTGACTACGCCGACCAGTCGGCGGCCCGGCTCCGAAGCTTGAGGGGGATGCTTGGGTAGGCAGGCCGTTATCCAAGCGAGGGAACTGCACCTCCGTTTTCGATGCGGGCGACGGACATCCAGCTTTCCATCCTCCTCTGAGCGACGGCTACTTCCTGCGAGGGAGATTTCTTCCCGGACGCAGCTCCCATATCTCGCTGGAAACCCGCTTTGTAAACTTCTCGCGGCCCTTGTACTGCGTTACTTTAGTCAAGAAAGGAACGAGAAAACAGCCGCCCCTGCGAGGGCGGCTGTCTCCGTACGGGCGTCGTTCGCCCGGTCAATCGCTCACGACGGCAAAGCCGTCCCGCAAGCCGTAGCCGATCAGATCGTAAGCGTCGGCGGAAGGCTGACCGACCTTGGGGCCGTTCTTCCAAAACTTCGGCCAGGCGACCTTGCGCGGACGGTCGGGATCGTGATGGGGGCCGAACAGGTTTTTGAAGCTGCCGCTGATCCGCACCTCCACGAGATTGCCGCCCGGACGCACGAGCGAAGTGATCTCCACCTGTTCCGAATGCTGCCGCCAGACCAGTCCGGCGCGCTCGCCGTTGACGAGCACCGCCGCGCAGGTTCCTTCCCATTCGCCGAGCCGCACCCACAGACGCTTGTCCGTCCGGTCGAGCCGAATGACGCGTTCGTAGCTCATCGCCTGTCCGTAGAACGGATACCCTTGCTTTGTCCAGTCGCCCGGCCGCAGCTCGCGGGAAGCGCCGAGCAGCCATTGTCCCCCGGATGCGTATACTCCGAAATCGCCCTGCAGCACGACCGGCTCCACCTCCAGCCGGACATCGAACGGGCTGGCCTTCAGTTCGATCGTGTTGTCCCCCGCGACCGCCGCACCGGTCAAATCCGCTACGGCGTAATGGCGATCGAGACGGGACGACCCGCCCGACCATGACACCGGCCGCCCGTTGACCTTCAGCTCGTAATAGCTGCCATGCTCGACCAGCAGCTGCAGCGTCCGCGGCAACCCGCCTTCGGCCACCCGGAACGCATAGCTGACCGTGAACCCCGAAGTCTCGTCGAAGCGGTTGCGGTCGAGAATCCGCCGCTTGAACTGCACGGCGTTGTCCCACGGATTGCATTCGAAGCCGTGGTGCTCGAAGACGAGCTGACAGGCATGCAGCGTCGAAATTTGGCGGTATTCCCGCTTCCCTAGGCGCAGATCGCAATAATCGAGTGGCAGCGTATTCGGACTGTCGGCTCTGACCGTCAGCGACCCCGCTGCCGGAACGGCGACGCTCCCTGTCCCGGAGGCGGTCGGCTCGCATCCGGCCTCCTCCGACCAGAGCGCGTCCGGCCCGGCCGTCACTCGGAGCATTCTTGAACCGTTGGACGGCAGCTCCAGGTCCAGGCACATGCGGCCATCCCTGACCGCCCAAGCGAGCGGCTTCGCCTCGCCGGTCCACAGATCCAGCTCTTCGACGAACGCTCCGGCAAGCGCAACCGGCAGGCACGCCTCCTGGGGAGAGCTGTTCGCGATGAAGATCAGCTCGCTGCCATCGGCCATGACGCGTCGCAAGGAAGCGGTCCCCGAAGGGAGATCGGCCGCTTCGGCGCGCCGCAGCAGACGCGGCTCCAGCGTCCGCTCCAGCTCCCGATGCAGCTCTTCGAAGCCCGGCGCTCTTGCGCACCGGGGCAGCAGCGAACGGATACCGTCGTCCGGCAGCCCGTCCACATAACGGCAAGGCTCCCCTTCGCCGAACAGAATCAGCCTGCCGCCGTTCGCCGCATAGCGCTTCAGCAGCTCCAGCGTCGTCCGCTTCGCGTTCCTCATCGCCGCCGGAACGATCACGACGTCATATTCCCGCTCGGCGACAGCCAGACGGGTCCCGTGCACCCAGGCGTTGCGCTCCAGAATGAACTCGTCGCCCAGATCGAAATCCCAATGCGCGTCGCAAAGCTGCTGAACGCCTTTCACATACCTCTCCATGCCCGGATACGCCGGCATATTGTCCCATTCCCGGATCGTACCCCGCTCGGAAGACGGAAGCTCCAGAAAAATCGAGGTCGTCGGATGCAGCAGCAAAATGCGGTTCTCGGTCCGGCCCTGCGACAAAGAGTAGCTCAGTCGGCCGAAATAATCGTTAAGCTCCGTGAACTCCTCCCACCACGGCTGGCGCCAATCGAACGATTGGGGATGATCGCGTTTCCGCGCGCCGACGATCGTCGAATACGTCAGATGCGGCGTGAAGAAATTAACGCCGTTGACGACCAGCCAATCCCCGATCCGCTTGTAATCCTCGAACGTCGAATCCCATCCGCCGGCCCCGAACGCTTCGCACAGCACCCGCTCCTTCCCGAGCTGGTTGGCCGCGCTGTGCACCTCGCGGATGTTGAGCAGCTGTCCGTCAAAGCCGTCCCGCTCCAGCAGGAACGCCTTGAGCATATCGATGCCCGGCCATTGCATGTACTCGTAGAGCGACATAATCGCCGGAGAGGTTCGTCCCCACGGAATCGGCCACAGATGCTCGAGAAAATGCCCCGTCCAGTTGATGCTGTGCTCCGCGCACCACGCGAAGATCGGCTTGACGAAATTGTTCTCCCACAGCTCTCTGACCGTCGCGTAATAATCGTAGCGAACCTTGGTCGGAGCGACCTCGAAGGCGGCGGCGTCCGTCTCGAAAAACAGGCAGGGCAAATGGTCCTTCAGCTCGTAGCCGTTGCGGCGCTCGAACTCGGCCGCGAACCAGTAGCTGAACGGCAGCGTATACGCGGCGGCCTCGAACAGATTGCCCGGCGAAATTTCCGGCTCGTCGGTGAAAATCGCCGGCACGATAGAGCCGAACTTGTCGCCGATGACGTCGCGATACGCTTCATAGGTCGTCTGCAGGAACAGCTCCGTCACCTCGGGCCGCAGCAGGTCCGTATAAGCAAAGCCGCCCAGCCAGGGATTCGTCTGCGGCTCGCCCGTCTCGAACACCATGAAGCGCTCGCCGTATTCGGGCCACTCCGCCTGCGGCAGATCGGTCACCTCCCGGCCGAGCCGGCAGACGCCGCCCTCCGTTTCCTCGTACGCCCAAGCTCGCACCGGATGTCCGGGGCGATGGATATTCAACGAGCGGAAGGCGGCGCCCGCCGTCAGCTCTTCCGCCGTCAGCCGCCTGGCCTGCACCATGTTGCCCAGACAGTCCGGCAGCTGAGAGGAGACGTGCCCGCCGGCGAAGCCGGACGGATAGGAATTTTCGTCGTACAAATAAATTTTCATGCCGATCCGCTCGGCATGCTCCGTCACGGAACGGCACAGTTCGAACCATTCCTCGGACAAATATTCCGTCACCAGCCCCGGACGCGGGTGGATGAAGGCGCCGCCGAAGCCGTGCGCCCGAAGCTGCTCCAGTTCCCGGAACAGCTCCTCCTTGTCCATCTCGTCGTTCCATATCCACAGCGGGGCGGGACGGTATTGCGACGGCGGATTGCCGAACCTTGCTTTGTCCATGCTCATGCTCCTTCCAGGCGCGGCCCCGGGTTATCCTTTCAACGCTCCGCTGGTCAAGCCGGAGATAATCTGTCTTTGCAGCACCAGGTAGAAAATCGCGGCCGGCAAAATAACGATGACCATCGTCGACAGCATAATCGGCCAATCGTTGGAAAACTCGCCGACCCCTTTGTAGATTTCCAGCACGAGCGTAATTTTGTCCTTGGAGTGCAGGAACAGATAGGCGAACGTAAAGTCGTTCCATACCCACATCGTTTCCAGAATAATAATCGTCACGGTGACCGGCTTCAGCAGCGGGAACACGATTTTCCAGAAAATCTGCCACGGGTTGCAGCCGTCGATCATGCCCGCTTCCTCCAGCTCGCGGGGCACAGTTTTCATAAAGCCGGTGTACAGAAAGAAGGAGAAGATGCAGTTGGCCGCATAGATCAGCATGACGCCGTAAATCGAATCGTTCAGGCCGATGTTGCGGATCGTCACGAACAAAGGAACCATCGTCGTCTGCAGCGGAACCATAAACCCGATCAGGAAGTAGACGAGCACGAGCGACGTCCAGCGGCTGCCGAACCGGGACACGGGATAAGCCGCCATCGACCCCATCAACACCATCAGCGATACCGAGATCAGCGTAATCAGCGAAGTATTTTTAAATGAAGTCCAGAAATTCATCTTGCGGAACGCTTCCGCGTAGTTGTCGAAGCTGACGCTGCTTGGCAGGGCCAGCGGATTGAGCAGCACCTCCGAATTGGTTTTCAGCGTATTGATGATAATGAAGAAAAAAGGAAAGACGATAAACAGCGCAAGTACGATCATGAAAATTTCCAGAGCGAGATAGCGATAGGAATATTTGTCGAGCGTCATCCGTCGAGTCTCTCCTCTCTGCGGCGCATCATCTTCAATTGAAATACGGCGACGACGAAAATAAAGAGGATGAATACGATGGAAAATGCCGACGATTGGCCGACCAAATGATCGTTGATGCCTTTCTCGATGATCAATTGCGTCATCAGCGTCGTGGCGCTGCCGGGACCGCCCTTCGTCAGGGCGAACGGCAGCTCGAACACCTTCAGGCTGTCGATCGTAATGAGCAGCATGCTGATCGTCATCGAAGGAGCCAGCATCGGGAACGTAATCGCGCGGAATCGCTGCCAGCCGTTCGCGCCGTCAATCATCGCCGCCTCGTAGTAGTCCTTCGGAATGCTCTGCAGATTCGCGATGTAAATGCAGCAGTGCCAGCCGGTCAGCCGCCATACCGACACCATGATCAGCGACACCATCGCCATGTCGTAGTCGGACAGCCAGGACACCTTGGCAAGTCCCAGTTGGAGCAGCAGCTGGTTCATAATGCCGCTGCTGCTCGGGTTCAGAATGAACAGCCAGACGTAGCCGATAATGAGCACGCTCGGCACGGACGGGAAGAAGAAGACCGCCCGCAGCAGGTTTCTCGTTTTCAGCCTGCTGTTCAGGGCTATCGCAATCGGAATCGCCAGCAGCGTAATGAGCGCAACGTTGGCTACGGCGAATACCAATGTATTTTTAATGGTTTGGATAATCGCATGGTTGGACGTCAGCGCCGCATAGTTCCTGAAGCCGACGAAGCTGTAGGTCGGGGAAAATCCGTCCCAGTTGGTAAAGGAGTACAAGAAGCTCATCGACAACGGAATAATCCGGATCAGCGTATAGACGAGAAATGCCGGCGCGATGAAAAGCAAGCCGTAAAATAAAGCGTTTTTCGATTTCACCCCGTCCATCCTTTCCTAAAATGGCGGGATAGGAACCGGAGTCCCTATCCCGTCATGTTCTCTGTTTATCTTTGCTGCAATTCTTTCAGCTTGGCATCCAGCCGCTGCGGAACCTCTTCCGGCGGAATGACGCCGGCGAGCGCGTCCTGGGAAGCTTTGACCAGCTCCGCCAGCAAGGATACGGAATAGTCGCCGAAGTTGTTGTGCGGCAAGTACAGGCGAACCTCGTTGTCGAGGTACATCCGGTTGAATTCGGCCATCACTTCAGGAACCTTGGACTGCGAGCCGTTCACCCCGGACAGGTAGCCGGTCATGTTCGAGTACAGCGTAGCGCCTTCCGGCGAGCCGACGAACTCGATAAACTTGTACGCCGCGTCCCGGTTCTTCGTCTGCGAGCCGACGGCGATGCCGACGTTGACCGTTCCGTACAAATACTGGATGCCCGGCTCCGTGCCGACGAGCGGAAAGATGCCCAGATCAAGATCCGGATTCGCTTCCAGAATGCGCTTGAGGTGATCGTTGTTGCCGACGATCATCGCCACTTGGCCGGTCGCGAATTCATTGATGAACTGATCCGTTCCGACGCCCAGGAAATCTTTCTCGTACAAGCCGCTTTGCACGATATCCTTGTACCAGGTTTGGTAGGGTCCCGTCCACAGGTCGGCGAACGTTTTTTTGCCTTCGATAATCTGATCGTCCAGCGTGTCGTCCTTGGAGATGACATCGTTATAGAACAAGGCGTTGGGAAGCGTCCACAAATACTCTCCGCGCTCCATGATCGGCTTGACTCCTTGGGCCTTGATCCGGTTCATCGTGTCGACCAGCTCCGCCCAGGTCGTCGGCGTTCCGGCAATGCCGGCGTCTGCGAACAGCTTTTTGTTGTACAAAATGCCGCCCAGCCAGGTATCCGGCGCGAAGGCGTACTGTTTGCCTTCGAAGCTGTATTGATCGATATTGTTTTGATTCAGGTTGGCAAAGGCCGAATTGTCGGAAATGTCCGTCGCATAGCCGTTCTTGATCATCTCGAAGCGGTTTTGCGGGTTCAGGAAGAACAGATCGGGCACTTCGTTGGTCACCGTCAGCACCTTGAGCTTCTCTTCGTAATCCTTGGTCGGCGGCGCGAACTGCAGGTCGATCTCGATATTCGGATATTTCGCGTTAAACGCGTCCAGCAGCGGCTTCATGCCGTCCTCGTTGTACAGCGACAAGAAGGTCAGCTTCACTTTCTCGTCGCCGCCGCTCGCCTGGCTTCCGCCCGGCGAAGCGGCTTTCTCGTCGTTGCCGCAGGCGGTCAGCGCCGTCGCGGCCAGCAGCACGGACAAGAGGGTCATCGTTTTTTTCTTCAAGCTTGTTCATCCCCTTTATATTTGCTTGACTTAACTATAAAGGACGCGAAAACGCTTCAAAATGCGCGATATCATGATTGTTTGCGCTATTCTACGATTTTGCGCTTTTAGCTGCCGTACCGCTTGCGGTATTGCGTCGTCGTCATGCCCGTTTCCTTGGCGAACATCCGGCTGAAGTGATACTCGCTGCTGTATCCGATCAGGCAGGCGATCTCGTAATTCGTTTTGCTCGTCTCCCGCAGCCATTTCTTCGCTTGCTCCAGACGGAAACGAATGACGTAATCCCAGAAATTCTCCCCGGTCTGATCCTTATAAATTTTGGAGAAATGATTTTTGCTGAGCCCGACATGGTCGGCCACGTCCTGGATCGTAAAGCTTTCCTCGTCGTAATGCTCCAGCACGTACTCCTTGGCCTTGCGGATCAAGGCGTAATTTTTATTGTTGCTCTGCACGGAGCGGATGGCCGAGCTCGCCTTGACGGCAATTTCCTCCATAAAAGCGAGCAGGCTGCCGAAACGGAAGCAGCTTTGCAGGTCGCTTGCTTCCGCGCCGGCGAGCATGTCGGCAAACTCGCCGTCCAGCTTGCCCAGTTCCTCGCGTACCAGCACAATGCACTCCTCGCAAAATCGGCGCAGGTCGGACGGACGCGTCGGCTTGCCTCCGAATTCGGACAGCGCTTCCCTAATCCACTGTGACAAAGAATGGGCATTGCCGGATTGCACCTTCTCCAGCAGCGCCCATTTCCGGCGAATGAATTCGTCCGAGGCGAGCGGCTGAAGCCGCGCCCCCTCCCCATACTGCACGACCGCGCAATCCGCTTCCTCGTAAAATCCGGCCTCCGCCGCTTCCGCCGCTTCCCGATACGCGCGAGCAAAGCCTTCGGGGAACGTCCGCACCGTGCTGATGCCGCAGCGGGCTTTGCCCGCTGCCCCGCCGTGTTCGCGAAGCTTCCGCGCCAGCCGGCCCTGGCTGCCCGGAGGCTCGGGCGGGCAGACGAGAAGCGTCGCTCCCGGAGCGAGCGCAACGGCGCAGGCGGCGACATCCGCCCGCCGAACCGGGCTCTCCGGGCCTCCGTCCGGTGCCTCTTCCTTCCCCCCCAACTTCTCCTCCGCGCAATAAACCAGTTGCCCCGCTCCGTTCCGGATGCCCAACTCTTCCAGCAGAGCGGCCAGCTCGGGGACGCGCTTGCCCGCTTCTTCCTCCGGCCGCTCCAACTCGCGAAGAAGCCGGCGCACCGTCTCCTCGCTTCGCGCCGACCGCTCCTGCTTCAGCTCCTCTCCGATTTGACGAAGCATGTCGGCCAGCTTGTTCTCGTTGATCGGCTTCAGCAAATAAGAGTGGACGCCGTACTCGATCGCCTGGCGGGCATATTCGAATTCTCCGTAAGCGCTCAGAACGATGACGCGCGCGCGGGCGTCCAGTTGGCGCGCCTCGCGGATAAAATCCATCCCGTCCATGACCGGCATGCGGATGTCCGCGATGACCGCGGCCGGACGAACCCGGCGGAACAGCTCCAGCCCCTCCCGGCCGTCGGATGCGGTCCCCGCCACCTCGAAGCCGAGCTCCTTCCAGTCCAGCACGCGTTCCAGCAGCTCCAGATTGGTCGCTTCATCGTCGATGAAAATGATTTTATGCATGCGGCAGCCCCCTTATGGAACGAAAATCCCCAGGCGCGTACGGCTCGCAAGGAAACGTAAGACGCACTTCCGTAAAGGCCTGCGGCTCGCTTCTGACGGTCAGTCCGAACTCCCGGCCGTACCGCAGCTTGATGCGCTGCGCCACATTCTGCAGCCCGATGCTGCGCTCCTCGTCTCCGTCCAGAATGCGCTCGTTCAATTTCTCCACCTGTTCCCTGGCCATCCCGACGCCGTTGTCGGTCACGCTCAGCTCCACGATGCCTTCCCGGCAGACGGCGCGAAGCACGATCCGGCAATCCGTCTTCCTGTCGGGAAAAGCATGGACAATGCAGTTTTCCACAATCGGCTGCAAAATGAATTTCGGAACCGCCGCCTCCCTGACGGCCTCTTCCGCTTCGCACGCAAATTCGTATTTGCCTTTAAAGCGCTTCTGATAAATTTCTACGTATTTGCGCACGTAGGCCAACTCGTCCTCCAGCTTGACCGGCTCGTTCCGGCCGGTAATCGGATAGCGCAGCAGCTCGCCCAGACTCGTCACCAGAGAGCTGACCTCCCGGTGTCTTTCCATAACCGCCTCGGCCTTGATCAGGTGGAGCGTATTGTACAGAAAGTGCGGGTTGATCTGCTGCTGCAGTTCCTTCAACTCCGCTTCCTTCTGCTTCAGGTTGGACACGTAAACCTGCTCGATCAGTTCGTGAATCTCCTTGACCATCCGCTCGAACCGCTCGCCGATGATTGCCACCTCTCCGTATCCGTAGTCGGTCGGCTGGGCGTTGAAGTCGTGCTTCTGCACGTTCCGGATACGGGACAGCAGCGCCTTGATCGGCTTCGTGATCTGTTTGGAAACGACGTAGGAAATGACAATGACGAGCAGGATGCCGACAATAAGCGTTACCCAAATGGCCTTCCGGTTCTGGTTCGCCGTCTGCTCGATCTGCGCGTACGGAATTTCCCCGACCAGCGTCCAACCGGTGACCTGCGAGCGGTTAAAGACGATCAACCGGTCGCCGCCGTCGCGCTGCGCCTGAAAATAGCCCGAGCCGGCCCCCGACATCCTCTGCCTCAGCGAATCGCCGATGCGGCCGCCCACCGCCGCCGGATCGGAATGAACGATGATCTCCCCGTTCTGGTCGACCATATAGATTTGGCTGGCGGAGCCTACGGATACCGTCTGCGCGATTTCGCTGAATTTCTGCAAATTGATGTCGCACAGCACGTAGCCGAGCACCTTGCCGTTGTCGACGACCGACAGCAGCGCGGAGAGCACCTTGTCCTGGGCGTTCTTGCCGATATAGTAATCGCTGGCGTGGGTACTGATGAACTGAATGCCGGGAAGATCGCGCTCCTTCATCCCGCTCATCCAGGCCTCGTCGAAGAACGAATAGCTCCCGGAAATGGTATCCGAGGAGCTGACGTTTTTTACGAAACCGTTTTTGCCGATGACGATCATATCTTTGATGTAGGGCTTGAACTGGTAGATGTTGATCGTGAAATCCTCGAAATCCCTCAGCATGGACAGGCGCGAGGTCCAATCGACGGAGGAATAATCGCGCAGCAGCTTCAGCACGTTAGGATTGCGGGCCAGCATAATGAGTGGAGTCTTAATGTCGTTAAAATAAAAATCGATGTTGATCATCGCCTGCGTAATAACCTTCTGCGTATTCTGAATCGTCTGCCGCTCGAACGCGCCTACGAACAGGTTGTACGTAAAGCTGCCGATCGAGAGCATCATGACGGTAAATAATATCGCGAAGTTAACCATCATTTTCGTGCCGATAGACCGGTTTCTCCAGCGCTGGCCGGTTTGGCGGAGATAGGTAGACATGGCCTCACCTTCTTCGGTGTCGGGATATGGAGCGTCGGTATTGCCGAGCTTCATCATATAATACCCCGGGTCCGAAAGCTATTTTCCCCGCCGATACAGACGGGCGAGAATGTCGGACACTGCTTCTTCGGTCGTCGCGGAGCCGCCAAGGTCTCTCGTCTTCACTCCCGCCGCCAGCGAATCCTCGATGGCGCCAAGCACCAGCTCGCCCAGCTCCGGCAATCCTATGAAATCCAGCATCTGTTTCGCCGTCCAGATTTGGCCGATCGGATTGGCCAGCCCCTTGCCGGCAATGTCCGGGGCGGAGCCGTGCACCGGCTCGAACATCGAAGGATACTTCCGCTCCACGTTCAGATTCGCCGCCGGAGCGATGCCGATGCTGCCCATAATTGCGCCGCCAAGATCGGTCAGAATGTCGCCGAACAGGTTCGAAGCGACAATGACGTCGAACTGCTGCGGCCGCATGACCAGATAGGCGCACAGCGCGTCGATGTGCACGCTGCGGGCCGCCGCGTCGGGATACGCCGCGCCGACCTCGCCGAAGACGCGGTCCCAGAACGGCATGCTGTGAACGATGCCGTTCGATTTCGTCGCGGAGACGACGGAATGGCGACGCTCCGCCGCCAGCTCGAACGCGTACTTCATCGCCTTGGCCGTCTGTCTGCGGGTGAAAATCGCGTTCTGCACAACCAGCTCGTCCTCGTCCGAATGAATCGCTCCGCCGGCCTGGGAATATTCGCCCTCGGAGTTTTCCCGCACGACGACGAAGTCGAACGGCTCCGGATTTCTCAGCGGCGACTCGAGACCGCGCAGCAGCTTGGCCGGACGGACGTTGATCGATTGCTCGCACTCTCTGCGAATGCGCACGAGCAGTCCCCACAAGGAAATATGATCGGGAACCAGCTCCGGCATGCCTACCGCGCCCAGAAAAATCTGATCGAACTGCTTAAGCGTGGCGATGCCGTCCTCCGGCATCATCTCGCCGTGCTGCAAATAGTATTCGCAATTCCAGGGAAAGAAAGTCCAATTCCATTTCAGGCCGCCGTGAATGTCCGCGACGGCTTCCAGGCAGCGAAGCGCCGCGGGGACAACCTCCTTGCCGATGCCGTCGCCGGGGATAACTGCAATATCGTACGTATTCATGCGCGCGCTCCCGTCTCTTCAATTTGAATGGATACGAATTTCGTCTCCAGGTAATCGGCCACGCTGTCCGGGCCGCCCTCCCTGCCGATGCCGCTCTCCTTCACGCCGCCGAACGGTCCCTGAACCGTCGTCGGCACGGCGTCGTTGCAGCCGACGATGCCGTATTCCAGCGCCTCGTGCACCCGGAACATCCGGGACAGATCGCGCGTGTAGAAGTACGCCGCCAGCCCGTACGGCGTATCGTTGGCCATCGCGATCGCCTCCTCTTCGGTTCGGAACGAGGCGATCGGCGCCACGGGACCGAAGGTTTCCTCCCGCATCACCTGCATGTCCGGCGTCGCTCCCGTCAGTACGGTCGGCTCGAAGAAAAATCCGGGCGTATCCGTCTTCCGTCCGCCTCCGGTTACGACCTGCGCGCCCTTGGCAACAGCGTCACGAACGTGACGCTCCGCCTTCTCCAGCGCCCGGGCGTCGATGACCGGGCCCAGCTCCGTCCGCGGATCGCGGCCGTCGCCGACGACCAGCCGCTCTACCGCAGACTTGAGCTTGTCGGTAAACGCCGCGGCAATCGACTCCTGCACATAGATACGGTTGGCGCAGATGCACGTCTGCCCGGCGTTCCTGAACTTGCTGGCCATCGCGCCCCGGACGGCCTCGTCCAAATCCGCATCCTCGAAAACGATAAACGGCGCATGTCCGCCCAGTTCCATCGACATTTTCTTGACCTGATCGGCCGCCCCGCGCAGCAGCTTCTTGCCGACGGCCGTCGATCCGGTAAACGTGATTTTCCGGATTGCGGGATGATTCAGCAGCACGCCGCCGATTTCTTCCGCGTCTCCGGTGACGACGTTCAGCACGCCCGGCGGCAGCCCTTCCCGCTCGGCCAGCTCGGCCAGCTTCAGCGCCGCTCCGGGAGTTTGCGGCGCCGGCTTGAACACGACCGTGCAGCCCGCAGCCAGCGCGGGTCCCAGCTTGCGCGCCGCCATGGAGAGCGGAAAATTCCAGGGAGTGATCGCCCCGACCGGACCGACGGGCTGCCGGATCGTGAGCAGCCGCTTGCCCTCGACGGACGCCGGAATGACCTTACCGTAAGCGCGAACGGCTTCCTCGGCGTTCCATTTCAAATAATCGATCGCGATCTTCACTTCGCCGCGCGCTTCGGCGAGCGGCTTGCCCATCTCCAGCGTAATCAGCTCGGCCAGCTCTTCGGAAGCTTCGGTCATCCGCGCCGCGATCCGGTGCAGCAGCTCCGCCCGTTCCTTGGCCGGACGCTTCGACCATGCCGGGAAAGCTGCGGCGGCCGCGGCGACGGCCCGCTCCGCGTCGGCCCGGCCGCCATAGGGAGCCGTGCCGACGGCTTGGCCGTTCGCGGGGTTGATCGTCTCGTACGTCGCGGAAGAGAGAGCTTGCTCCCATTGTCCTCCGATATACATCGCCCAGTGTTTCATTGCGTTTCCTCCTATCCTCCGACGAGGCTCAGACTTGTCCGGCAGCGCGGAAATCCTCCAAGCGGCGCGCCGCCGCCGTATGCGCCCGCTCCTTGCCTGAAGCGGCAACATTCAAGTAATCGATGCCGTCGCTCTGCGCAAGCTGAGCGAGCCCTTCCAAATAGGCGCGGGCAAACTCGGTGAAAATGTTGATTTTCGCGATGCCGTTGTCGATGACGCTGTGAATTTCCGCCAGCGGCGTTTCCGAGCCGCCATGGAGCACAAGCGGGATTTCCACCTTCCGGTTGATCTCCTGCAGCACATCCAGCCGGAAGGTCGGGCCGCCATCGCGATAATGGCCGTGCGTATTGCCGATCGAGATCGCCAAATAGTCTACCCCGGTCCGCTCGGCAAAATATTCCGCCTCGTCCGTGGACGTCACTTCGTTCCCGTCGCCCGCCTTGGCGCTTCCGACGTGGCCCAGTTCGGCCTCGACCGATACGTTCGCCGCGTGGGCGACCTTGACGATGTCCCTCGTCGTCGCGATATTGTCTTCGATCGGCAGCAGGGAGCCGTCGTACATAATCGAGGTAAAGCCCAGCCGCAGCGCTTCGATCGCCCTCTCCCACGTTCTGCCGTGATCCAGATGCAGCACGACGGGAACCGTTGCCCTGTCGGCCCGGCGCTTGACCGCATGAACGAGATTTTCGATGTCCAGCACCGGAAAATGACGGTCTACCAGCCCGACGATGACCGGCGCCCGCAGCGATTCCGCCGCGGCGATGACCGCCTCCACCATTTCCAAATTCAGAACGTTGAACTGAGGGACCGCATATTTTCTCCGCTTTGCATCCTGCAGAAGCCCTGTTCCGTTTACGAGAGCCATTCCGTTTCCTCCTTGTGTCTGTCTTGCTGAGCTCGTTTTACCCACTACACTATAAATCAGTTTCGTATTTGTGTCTATACGAAACTAAAACGAATATTTAACGTTTCGAATGAAATATTTTAATTGAATTTCGATTTCGTTTCCGCTACAATTAGGCTCATTCGAACGGTTTATTTTAAAGGAGAGTCAACGAGATGAGTTATCTAGCCGCCGAATTTCAAGGCCCCAACCAGCTTCGCCTCGTACGCAAGCCGATGCCCGAAGTCCGCGGACAGGACGTGCTGATCCGGATCGAAGCCGGCACGATTTGCGGAACCGACCTGCACATTATGGCCGGACATCATTTTGCCGAGGCGCCCGTCGTCATCTGCCACGAATTTTCCGGTTATGTCGAAGCCGTCGGCGAACGGGTGAACACCGTGCAGGTCGGCGATCTGGTTACCGTCGAGCCGCATCTGTTCTGCGGAACGTGCAAATATTGCCGCATCGGCAAGGAGCATCTGTGCCTGAACAAGCTGGCCTTCGGCGTCCATCTGGACGGAGGCTTCGCCGAGCTGTGCGTCGTTCCCGAGAAAACGGTGTACGAAGTGCCGGAGGGCATGAGCGCGGAGGTTGCCGCATTGACGGAAAATATCGGCTGCTGCCTGCACGGCGTCGACCGGCTGGAGGTCCGGGGCGGCGACACCGCCGTCATTATCGGCGGCGGCTTCGTCGGCATCGTGCTGGCCGAGCTGATCCGCCGCAGCGGAGCGAGCCGGGTCATCGTCGCCGAACCCAACGAGGTGCGCCGCAGCCTGCTGGCCAAGCGCGGCTTCATCGTCGTCGATCCGCTCCGCGAAAGTCTCCCCGAACGCGTCCGGCTCGAGACGGGTGAGCTGGGCGCGGACATCGTCGTGGAAGCGGCCGGCCGCGCCGACACCGCCAAGCAATGCTTCGAGCTGGCCGGCCGGGGCGCCACTATTATGTTCTTCGGAGTCGTCCCTCCGTCGCAGAGCATCGAGGTTTCTCCCAACGATATTTTCAAGCGGGAGCTTAAGGTGCTCGGTTCGGCGATCAATCCGTACACGCATCACCGGGCACTGGAAATTATGCCGTCGCTGGAGCTGGACGAGCTGATTACGCATCGCTTTCCGCTGGAAGACATCGCGCAGGCGTTCGAGACGGCCGGACTGGGCTCCGGCATCAAGGTCGCCGTTCGTCCCCGCATGGGCGGTGGCCGCCCATGAGCGGCCCGATCGTATTCGTCGGGGCGGCGACGCTCGACCATATCGCGCTCGTGGACCGCGTGCCGCGCAGCGACCAGCGCATCCCGGCGCGCGAGCTGATTCAATGCGGCGGCGGACCGGCGGCGAACGCCGCCGCCGCGGCGCGGGCGCTGGGCGCGCCCTGCGCCCTCATCTCGGCGGTCGGCGACGACGCTGCGGGCGCGGCGATCGCCGCCGAGCTGGAGCGCGACGGCATCGCCGCAGCCGACGTGCAGGTCGTGCGCGGCGGCCGCTCCTCCACGAGCCTGATTCACGTGGAGAGCAGCGGCCTGCGCACAATTACCTATTACGGCGGCGTACTGCAGGCGTACGATCTGGCGCGCTTCCCGCTTGAGAGCGTCGAGCGGTGCGCGCTGGTTCACGCGGACGGCAACTTCCCGGAGCTGACGCTGCTCGCGCTGCAGACCGCCCGGCGCTGCGGCAAGATAACTTCTCTGGACGGCGGAAATATTCGCGAGGCGGACCTTGAACGGCTGCTTCCTTATGTCGATGTATTTATTACGGATGTCCAGTCGCTGCCGCAGGCGCTGTCCGGGTTATCTCCGGAGCAGACGTGCCTGGAGCTGGGCAAGTCGGGACCGTCCTGCACCGCCGTAACGCTGGGCAAGCGGGGCTGCGCTCTCTGGAGCCGCACGCACGGCTTCACCCAGGTCCAGGGCGTTCCGGTGAAGGCGCTGGACACGACCGGAGCCGGCGACAACTTCCACGGCGCCTTCGCTTACGGGCTGTGGAAAGGAATGACGCCGTTCGAAAGCCTGCGGCTCGCGAACGCGTTCGCCGCTCTGAGCTGCGAGGGGCTGGGCGGCCGGGGCAGATTGGCGTCGTTCGAGGAGATCGACCGGCTCTATCTGCGCCCTTCGCAAGTCTGACCGCACGGCCAAGCGGCAGCCCGGCCGCCGTCCGAACCCGGGACATACTCGATTTGAAAGGATGGCTTTCCGTGAAAGAGAGATGGAGCCGCATTCTGACCGCCGTCAATGAAGCCAAAGAAATGACCGTCGCCGATTTGAGCAAGCAATTCGCCGTATCCGAGGTCACCATCCGCAAAGATCTGATCGAACTGGAGAATCAGGGACTGCTCATTCGCCGGCATGGCAGCGCCGTCGCGCCGGAGCAGCCGAACATCCCTCCTTTCCTCGTGCGCAGCCGTCTGGAGGCAAGCGAGAAGGAAGCAATCGCCCGCGCCGCCGCGGCGCTCATCGACGACGGCGACTCGGTGCTGATCGACGCGGGAACGACTCCGCTGGCGGCGGCCGTCGAACTGAAGCAGAAGAAAATTACCATCATCACCAACTCGCTGCCGGTCGGCCTGGAACTGGCCGACGGCCCGGGAACGGTATCGCTGGCCTGCGGCGAGCTGATTGCGGGCAGGAACGGGGTGGCCGGACCGGATACGGAGCACTATCTGGAACGGATTCGCGCGAATTGGGCGATTATCGGGGCGAGCGGCTTCCAGGCGGATCATGGCTTCTCGACGTCGTCGGCGATCGAAGCGGCAACCAAAAAAAAAATGATCGAAGCGGCCAGCAAAGTCATTCTGGTCGTCGATCACAGCAAGTTTGCCCGGATCAAGCCGGCTTTGTTCGCCGCCTTCGAACGGGTCGATGTCGTCGTCACCTCGGTCAAGACGCCTCCGGCCGTCCTGCAAGACCTGCAAGCCCGCGGCATTCAGGTCATTGCGGCCGAATTCTGAGCAGGACAAACAGGGGCTGTTCCATAAGGCGGGCAACTAAAATGATCAATAAAGAAAAGGGGCATGTATCTCCCCGAGAGCAAAGCGCCTGCCTCGTACGGTCACGAAATTACCCTTTTACGGGTTACCCTTTCAGATTTCACGACCGCGCTCGGGGTACCCGAAAAGTAATCGGAATAAGCTGCAAAGCTTCTCGTCACTTTCCGGGGTACATCGCTGCGGAGGGAGATACATGCCCCGTTCTTTTTTACTGATCGTTCTACATGCTGCGTTTTGGAACAGACCCTGTTCTATGAATATAATGTCAAGCAAGAAGTCCCGCTCAGGCTCATCGCGGGTTCGAGCGAACAATCTCGAAATCCAACGTAAAGCCCGCCGAATCGCCGCGGTACATCCGGACCTCCCCGCTTCCGAAGCGCTGGCGCCAGCAATCTCCGCTCCCGATGAAGGGACGAACCGTTTCCTTTACGGCGTCGTCCTTGAAGTCGTCCGTAACGATCCACATGCCCTCTCCGATCCGGCCGCTCGTTCTCCAGCCTTCCGGCGCAAGCCACGAGGCGATCACGACGACCGCTCCGTTCTCCGCGCGGCGGCGGACGGCGGACAACGTCTCGTCAGACAGACGCGTACCGGCGACGACGATCAGTTTCGGGCTGCCCAATTGCCGCTCCTCTACCCGCTCGTCATAAACCAATACGTTGTTCATCGGATAGAAGAGCGGATGCACGCGCTTCTCCGGCGCAAGCGGCACGCCCCGCTCCAGCGGAAACGATTCCTGCGGGAAGTCGGCCTTCAGCTTGTGGCGCGGAAACGCAAAGCCCGGAATATGCATGCAGCTGCCGTGCGCGGGAATCGTGCCATGACTGAGCAGATGCCAGACCTGGAACACGCTGCGCCCCTCGTCGCCCGCCGACAGCCCGCGATTCCCGTACAGCCGCTCGTTCTGGCCGTAATTGCAGTCGTCCGCATGAATAAATACGATGTCGGGCTCGGCCTCCGAATGGTTCCAGGGCAGCGGATTTTCCGGTACGTACTTGCGGGCGAATTCTTCCCAGACCTCTCCGAATTCCGTCTTGCGGAACCCGCTCTCCTCGCGGCGTAGAAGAACGTCGACATTTTCGGCGAACAGATGGGTCGGGCCCATCCAGTATCCCATTCGCAGCGCGGAAGCGTACTCCTCCGGGGAATGGCCGGGAAAACCGGACGTGCGGGTAAACCACGGCCCCGCGTCGGGCCCCCACAGATCGGCGCATATCCAAAGCCGCTTTCCGTACTGCTTCGCCGCTCCGAGCGCCGTCGACAGCTGCAGCGGCTGGAACGATTCCTTCATGATTTTCGGGCATAAATCCATACCTCCGCGCGCATGCGCGTGAAAAAGAACGGGGAACACGTGCTCGGCAACAAGAGGAGCATCGGCCCCCTTGAAGCCCCTGTTCTCCAGCAATCTCCGGAAATGGGACGTCCTTGCGACGATCGCCGCGACAACGGCTTCCTGCGACTGCGCAAGCGTCAAGCCCTCCGTCGCTCCCCAGTGCGGATAAAACCCGTCCTTGCGATACTGAGCGGCATTGATCTGCAGATGCTCGGGCTCGTCGTACAGCAGTCCCATCAGACGTCCGCTCGCGGCCGCCTCCGTCACATCGGCGTCCGCCACGTCGAAGCGATTGGTTCCCTCCGCATGCGGTCCGTTGATGTTGCCGTACTCGTTGCCCAGACAGACGTCCATTCCGCAGGCCGCGGCATCGCGAAGCAGCTCCGCGTGTCCGGCCGCTCCCGGCACGACATGATGAACGTAGAAATCCGCCCCCATTTGCCGCATGACGGCCATAAATTCCCGCGGAGGCGGCGTCGGGTCCTGCGCCGGAACGATGCTTCCCGTGCCCGTCCGCATAATGGACGCGGATTGCTCCTCCGCCCACGGGTCCAGCCAGGAAACCGTCGGCCCTTGTATGCCCAGACGAGGCCGAACTACAGTCTGCTTCATTGTTTACTCCCCCTCCTTATTTCCGTTCCCGTTGGTTCCCGCCCGCCGGCTTCCCGAGACGACCGGTAAACGTCCAGCACGAGGGCAAGCGCCTCCCGCCCGGCTTCTCCGGTAACGGCCGGCTCGCGATCGCCGACGATTGCCGCGACGAAATCGGCATACTGCCGGACGAAAGCCTGCCGATCCGCGGGCACGGCCGAATCACCCCCTGCTGTGCCTTGATCCTGCCGTTCCTCCGCCGCGTTAACGCCGGGGCTCCCGTCCCCATTATTCATATACAGCCTGGTCAACGTTTCTCCTTCCAGCAGAGCCGAACCCGCCGAACCGATGATTTCGATCCTCGCGGGAGAGCCGGGATAAGCCGACGTCGTGCACGACAGCGTCCCCAGCGCACCGCCGGCGAATTTCAGAAGCGCAGCCGCGGTATCCTCCGTCTCCATCCGCTCATGGGTCATCGTCGCGGCATGTCCGGCCACTTCCGCGACCGGTCCCATCAGATGCAGCAGCAGATCGACGGTATGAATGCCCTGATTGATCAGAACGCCTCCGCCGTCTCCCGCCCAGGTTCCTCTCCAGCCTCCGCTGTCGTAATACGCCTGGTCCCGATACCAGTGAACGCAGGCGGAGACCAGCACCGGACGCCCCAGGCCGCTCGCTTCCAGCAGCGTTTTGAGGCGGATAACATCGGGATCGAAGCGATGCTGCGAAATGACGCCTAGTTTAAGCCCCCGGCTGCGGAAGGCCGCTATCGTCTCGTCCGCTTTGGCAAGCGTAATCTCAATCGGCTTCTCGACGATCGCGTGCTTGCCGGCTTCGGCGGCGAGAACCGCGATATCTCCGTGGCTGCCACTCGGCGTGCAGATGCCGACGGCATCGATATCGTCCCTCTGCAGCAGCTCCCGAAAATCGGCGTACCCCTCCAGCCCCCAAGCTTCCGCGAAAGAAGCGAGCCGCTCCGGGGATTTGCCGGCGACGGCCGCGAGTTCCGCATTGGGCAGCGAAGCGATCGCCGACGCGTGAGCCGACGCGACTGCCCCGCAGCCGATCAGCCCGAATCTGATTTTGGAAACCATCGATCGTTTCTCCTCTCCGGTCCTCGCTTGCTTGATTAAGCTTTGACGGCTCCGCTCGTCAAGCCGTCCACGAAGTATTTCATGGCGAAGCCGATCACCAGCATCAGCGGCACGGAAGCCAGCACGTAGGCGGCCATCATCGGACCGTAATCCGTCGAATATTCGTTCGAGAACGACATGATGCCGGTCACGATCGGCTTGAGCGCCTTGTCGTTGATCGTAACGAGCGGCCAAATGTAATCGTTCCACGAAGAATGGAAATTCAGCACCGCAATCGTTCCGAGAATCGGCTTGGACAGCGGAAGCACCAGGCTTCTCAAAATACGGACTTCTCTGGCGCCGTCCATGCGGAAGCTCTCGAACAGATCCTCCGGCAAACCCGCGAAGAAGCTGCGAAGCAGGAATACGGCGATGATGCAGCCTCCGGCGATCTGCGGCAGGATGACGACCGCGTAAGTGTTCAGCATTCCCATCGCGACGACGAGCTTGAACATCGGAATCAGCAGCAGGACGGCCGGAACCATCATAAGCGCGATGACCAGATAATAGAGCGTTTCCCGGCCGGGAAAACGATACCTTGCGAACGCGTATGCGGCCAGAGCGGCTACGACCAGCACGCCGGCAACGGCGCAGGCCGCGATAATGATCGAATTGAGCGCGAACGGCACGACCGTGTCGAACGCCCGCCTGTAATTCTCCCATTGGATGACGTCCGGGAGCTTGAACACGCCCAGGCTGACCTGCATGTTCGATTTGAAGGAGGTCAGCGCCATAATCAACAGCGGGAAAAAACTGAACAATACGAACAACGCCAGCAGACCGATTAAAATCGCGGAAACGAGCTTTCCGTTGGATGATGACATGGATAACGCCCCCTTTCGTTCAGACCTGGTCACCGTCCGACTTGATCAGCTTGTTGGAAGCGACCGTCAGCGCCAGCATCAGAATAAGCATCACGAAGCCGATCGTGGAGGCATAGCCGAAATCGTTATGCGTGAAGCCCGATTGAAACATATACAGGCCGGGAACGAGCGTCTCGCTGCCCGGACCTCCGTTGGTCATAATCAGCTGTTTGTAAAAAGACTGCATGCCGTGCAAAATGCCGAGGATAAAAATAAGCTTGAGCTGTCCCATAATCATCGGAATGTCGATGGACACGATACGCCGCCAAGCGCCGCAGCCTTCCATCACGGAGGCTTCGATCAGCGATCTCGGAATCGCCTGAAGCGCGGCGAATACGACGAGCAGGAAAATCGGATTCACGAACGGAAACCCGGAAAACAGGACGGAGAACAGCGCGGTATCCGAGCCGCCGAGCCAGAGCTGGGGCGGAATGCCGAACAGCTCCACGATGGTGTTCATCCCGCCTACGACCGGATTGTACAGAAACACCCACACCAGGATCAGGACGACCGACGGAACCGTAATCGTGATCACGAACAGCGTCCGGAACGCGTACTGAAGCCTGGCGCTCTTCAAATGAAACAGCAGCTCGGCGATGAACAGCGGCATCAGCACGCCGACCGTGCAGTCGAACAGGATGAACCAGAGCGCGTTGGTCAGCGACTTGTAGAAGGTAGCATCCCGGAAGAGCGCCACGAAATTGTCCATGCCGATGAAAATGGCCTCGTTGCCGCCTTTCCATTGATAAAAAGACATCTTGAGCGCCATGACGATCGGATAATAGCTGAAGACGCCCAGCAGGGCGACAAGCGGCAGCAAAAAAAGATAAGCGTGCTTGTAGCGATAAATCGCCCGAAGCAGGTTAAAGCCGTACGTTGGCATAATAGGGGCCCTCCCGTTCCTCACGGCGCCGGGCCGGAGCGCCCATTCAACGACGCCGGCGGCGGAAACCCGTTCCGCTGCCGGACGCCTCGGCCGGTCCGGTCCCGAACGGCCGATTACTTGTTGCCGTAGTCGTTATCCTTGGACCAGCCTTTCTCTTGTTTGACCTTCTCCGTTTCTTCCTTCATGTTCTTGGCGATAAGCTCGACCAGTTGGTCGGTCGTAATGTCGTCCAGCACATAGCGTTGAATTTGCTGCAGCACGTACTGGCGGGCGTTCGTGCCCAGAATGGCCTGCGAGTTCAGATCGACTTGATTTTGCGGTCTGTACTTCGGCAGGTACCGCTCCAGGTTGGCGTTCGGCTCGACGCCGCCGACCGTAGGCGTAATCCAGTTCAGATCCGCAAGCTGCGTCGCGATGGCGGGCGAGGTATAGAACATGATGAAGTCCATGACCTCGTCCTGGATCCCCTGCTTGACGGCGGACGGCATCACGACGAACGCGTCGGCCAAGTCGCCGAATTCGGCGGGATTCTCGTTGGAGGTCGGCGCCAGGTCCTTCGTGATGACCGGGAATTCGAACGTGTCCCAGTTGAACGGCGGCTTCATGTCGCTGGCGAACGGCTTGGCGTCGATGTTGATTGTGAACGTGTGGACGGCCTTGCTCTGCAGCCACATGTCCCGCGCTTCCGTCATCGACATCGCGATCGCGCCGGGCGCCCAGTAATCCGTGAACTGCTTGAACAGCTCGTACAGGCCGCGCACCTCCGGCTTGGCCACGTCGATGATGCCTTCGTCTACGGCTTTGACGTATTCGTTCTGCTCGTATTTATTGTTCTTGTACAGCGTATCGATCTGGTCGACGAACTGCTCCTGCGTCTGCTGGGCGGCGAATCTCGCGAACCAATCCCACGCCGACGTGACCTTGAGAAACCCAGAGAACGGCTCCGCGCCGATGCCCGCTTGGCGGATCGCCTCGAAGTTGGCGATCATCTCCGGGAAGGTTTGGGGTACCTGAAGTCCCAATTGGTCGTATACGTCTTTGTTGTACGCTATCTTCAGAGTGACCATCGAGGTGGCGATATTGTTCAGCTTGCCGTTGCGGGTGGACCGCATCAGATTGAGATCGACGTCGCGGAAGCTCTCGCCCCATTTTTGATTCGTATACGGGCTTACCTGCTCCAGATACGGGTCCATTTCCAGTACCGTATAGCCTTTGTCGTTATATTTGGTGTAGGGAAGATCGTAGCTGAAATCCATGACAACCTCGGGCTCCTGGTTGCCGGCCAGCTGAGCCGCCATCCAGACGTCGAAATCGGCGTTGCTCTGGGCGACTTCTTCGAAGGTGATGTTGACGTTGGGTTTAATTTTCTTGTACTCGGAGATGACCAGATCCATGCCGGCTTTCTTGCCGGGACCGGCCCATGAGGCGATTTTGAACGAGATCGGGGTCTCCCCGCCGGCTCCGTTGTCGGCGGTCTGAGACTCTCCCGCTTTGGAACCGGAGCTTCCGCTGCCTCCGCAGCCGCCGAGCAGCGCCGCGGTCAGGCCGAGCAGGACGAGCAGGGTAACGAGCTTTGTGGATGACGCTTTCATATCTGTTTTCCCCTTCCGATGGATGAACTGGCAAATTCGTCGGCGAGGGCCGCCCGAAGCGGCCGTCCGCCAACTGAAATCGCTTACTCCAACGTTAACCCTTCGGCGGAAAAATGATAATGCGGCAAAGTTGTGCCGGATGTTTAATTTTTTGTCCTGCTCCGCTGATACTCGCTGGGCGTCATGCCGGTATGCTTGCGAAACACCTGGCTGAAATACCGCTGATCCTCGTAGCCGACCCGGCTCGCGATTTCGTACACCTTGTTCGACGGATTGCCGAGCAGTCGGCAGGCTTTGTCGATGCGAACGCGGGTCAGGTAGTGCAGGTACGTTTCTCCCGTTCTTTTTTTGAATACTTTGCAGAAATAGCTGGGGTCGATGAAAAACGTTCTGGAGATGACGTCCAGGTCGATCGGCTCCGCATAGTGGGTGTTCATGTACAGCAGAATGTTGTCGATCTGTTCGCCCCCGGTATGCTCGAAGCTTCTGTCAAAGTGTGCCCGAACGCGCTGAAAGCTATCTCCGAGCCAGCCTCTGAGTCCATCCATCGTATCGTGCCGTCTCATCCCGTCCGAGGAGAAGACCTCCTCCTCCTCGAGCTTCCGCCGCGCGATTCCGATCTCCCCGAGCGCCTTGCGGACCTCGTACAACAATTCGGTGCACACGCGATAGACGTCCTGAGGAGCCATTCCCGCACGGCGGATTTCTTCGAAAAATACGTCCAGTTCGGTCTGCATGGCCGCTTCGTCGTTCTCGCTCACGGCTGCCAGCAGCCGCCTCGCCTGCTCCTCCGGATCCGGAAGACGGCTCGCGTTCTCCTGCGGAAGCGTGCTGAAGGCAATGACGGAGCCGACGCCGCGGAACAGCTTATGCCGCAGCGCAAACTCCGCCTGCCGGCAAAGCTCCGGCAGCCCGGACAGCCCCCCGGTCTCCGATACGCCGATCGTCGGCGCCGCCCCCGTCCGCTCCTTTATTTTTCCGATGATCTCGTCCAAGCTCTCCCCGACTCGCCGCCCGATGTCCTGCCCGCCGCCAAGCAGCAAGGTGCCGGTTCCGTCTTCGCAGGCCATGTACGAGCGGATGCCCCTGCGTCTGCAAACCTCCGCGACGACCTCCTCCAGCCTGTCTACGTCGGAAAAAGGCGCATCGCCCTGCAGCAGCGCCACCTGGTAACAGGCCTCGGTCAAATCGAGATCGTAATACGCCAGCTTGTCTGCGCCGATCGACGAGGGGGAGACCGCGCCGGCGACAAGATCGCGAATGAGCTTCCCTCTCACCAGGGAGAAGCTTTCCGTTGCGACCGTTTGCAGCGCGTTCCAGTCCGCCTTGTTTCTCTCGAGACCTTCGATATGCGCCCGAATGCCCCCCAGAACGGAGATCAGCTCCCTTTCCTCGACGGGCTTGAGCAGATAATCGGACACCCGGCTCTTGAGCGCCCGTCTGGCGTATTCGAACTCGTTAAACCCGGTCAATACGACGAAATGAGGCGTCATCCCGTCCCGAAGGCAATCCTCGATCATGTCCAGGCCGTCCTTGTACGGCATTTTAATGTCGGTCAGCACGACCTCGGGCTTCAGCGCCCGAATCGCCTCGATGCCTTCCTCGCCGTCTTGGGCCGTCCCGACGATGCGGAAGCCCATATCCTGCCAATCGACGAATTGCTCCAACCCTTTGATGATCATTGCGTCGTCATCGACGATAAGAACCGAATGCATCGTTATCCCCCGTTGGTTTTCGATTTATGGTCTTCGGCCGGGTATTCTCGCCGTCACGCTCGTGTAGCTGTCCGGCTCGCTGTCGATCGCCAGTCCGCAGCCCTCGCCGAAATGCAGCCGCAGTCTGCGGTGGACGTTGATCAACCCGATATGATCCTTGTCTGTGCTCGGGTCGTCCAGATTGCGCTGAATTTCCGCAAGGCGCTCCGGCTCGATGCCGGCCCCCTCGTCCCAAATCCGAATCAGCACGTCCTCGCCGTCCTCGCGGGCGGTAATCGCGATCCGTCTCGCTCCCCGCCTCCGGTTGATGCCGTGTTCGATCGCGTTCTCCACCAGCGGCTGCAGCACGAGCTTCAGGATGCCGACATCCTGCAGCGCCTCGGGAACGTCGATCCGGACGTCCAGCCTTTCTTCGTACCTGAGCTTCTGCAGCTTGATGTAGCTGGTCAGGTACGCCAGCTCGTCGGCCAGCGTCGTACGGCCCTTCTGGTCGGAAATGATGTACCGGAACAGATGGCCGAGCGCCTTGATCATCTCTGCCGTTCCGAGATCCTTGTTGACGACGGCAAGCATGCGCACGGACTCGAGCGCATTGTAAAGAAAATGCGGCTTGATCTTGCTCTTCATAGCGTCGAACTCCGCTTCTCGCTTCATCAATTCCACCTGGTGAATTCGGTTTTTCGTTTCGTTCAAGTCCGCTACGAGCCGGTAGAAGCCTTGTCCAAGCCCGGCAATCTCGTCCTGTCGCGCGGGCGCCGGCAGCGGCCAGAAAGCGAAGTCGCCGTTGGCGATCCGCTGCTTGACTTCCTTGGACAGCCTCTTGAGCGGCAGCGTCATCCGATGCGCCAGCAGCGCGGCCAGCAGGAACGCGCCGACGACGCAAAGGCCGGTGGACAGGAGGATGATCCGCTTGATGCTGAGCTGCGTCTGCTGCATCTCCCGGAACGGCGAAGAGACGATCAGGCTCCAGTCGCTGCCGGGAAGAGCGTTGTACACCGTCAGGCGATTGCTTTCCCCGGGCCCGTAGACGCCCGTCAAGTCCAGCTGTCCGCCTATCCGGCTCCCTGCGGACAACGCATCGGAGGCAAGCGACTTGCCGATCGCGGCTTCGTCCGTGCCGGAGATCGTGAGCCCCTTCCGGTCGGCGACAAGAATTTCCGAGCCGTTCGCGAGATTAACCGCCGAATTGATGCTTGAGAAATCCCGCTCGGCGAAAGCGATCATCACAAAGCCGAGGTCGCGGAAGGACTGCTCCGCTTGGACGAATTGCTTGACCTTGCGGGCGATGAAAATATACTTCCCGTTATGGTTATAGCTCCCCCAGTACGGCTTGCCGTCCAGCCGGTTCACGGCGTCCTGCCAGTCGGACTCGGCAACTGATGCGGGCATAAAGGTGTTGCCGCCCGAGTAGGTTTTGTCTCCGTTCGGTTTTACGATGGCGATCTCCTTGGCGCGGACCCCGTGAATTTTCAGCTCGTAGAGCTGCTTCTCCAGCAGATTCGCGGCGGTAATCCTCTGTTGGACGCTGCCGCCTCCGTCCGTCTTCAGCAGAGGGTCGATGATCGCCGAATTCGTCATAATCATCAGCGCGGCATCCGCCGCTCCGCTCATGAAGCTCGCCACGTTTTCCTTGGAATGCTCCAAAGCGGTCTCCATCATGTCCATCCCGTTGCGATGGATCATCTCGGAAAATTTATTGATGGTAAACACGGAAATGATCGTTGTCGGAGTCATAATGAATACCAGCAGAAGAATGAGTATTTGCGAACGTACGCTGCCTCCGATCATCCGCCCTCTGAACACTTGAAAGGCCCCCGTTTCTGTAAGCGCTGTCAACAGGCCGATGCCGTTAATGCAGATAAGTATAGCAGGTAACGCGGGATTCGGATACACCGCAGCGCTCCGGAAAAACGAACCATAAAGCCGTTAAAACCTCCGCGGACCGCATGAAAAAGAGGCGCCCTCGTCGTCTTTGCGACTCGGACAGCCTCTTTTTGCGACTACGATAAGTTGGTTATTTAGCCAATGCCTCTTCGCCGGTTGTCGGGTTCTTCGGCTTGCGGTGGAAGAGGCGGTCGGTGCCTTTATGAAGCAGCGGGAGCACGTAACGGTCAAGTCCGAAGCGCCCTGCGTTCGTTCCGGCGACGACGACCAGCAGTCCCAGCAGCAGGAGCCAAGGGTTCGTGCTTACCGTTCCGGTGAACAGGAACATGAAGTTCATCAGGAGCCCGAAGAAGGCGGCGGTCAGCGTCAAGGTGCCAAGGATAAGTCCAAGTCCGACAAGGAATTCGCCCCATGGGATCATCACGTTGATGATCTTCACGTTAGGCAGTGCGAAGTGTTCCAGGAACGCCAGGTAAGTCGGGTAGACCGCTTCGCCCGTCGCTTTGTCGACGATCGGGTTGTTGATGGCGTTGTTCAGGAAACCTCCGGCGTCGAACGGCGTTGCTCCGGTCAGCTTGTGCCAGCCTGCGGTTATCCAGGCATATCCGACGACGAATCTAACGATCGTTACGATCAAGGCCGCTATGCGGTGTTCTCTCCAAAGTTTCATCATGACACTCACTCCTAATGTTGTTTTTGTTTTTGCGAAGCCTTTGCTTGAAAT
>NZ_JBHMDN010000022.1:0-104448 GCF_042431195.1 Cohnella cellulosilytica | reverse complement strand
TCATGCGACCAAACCGTTTATCCGGTCTTAGCATCCGTTTCCGAATGTTATCCCGATCTTGAGGGCAGGTTGCCTACGTGTTACTCACCCGTCCGCCGCTAAGTTACTCAAGAGCAAGCTCCATCATAACTCCGCTCGACTTGCATGTATTAGGCACGCCGCCAGCGTTCGTCCTGAGCCAGGATCAAACTCTCCATAATAGGACTCACCGAAGGTGATGTCCAAAGATCTTTCACGGCAGGGCTTCCAAAGGAAGTCCCGAGAGTGAAAGATCCCTTACAGAGCCTTTGAGGCTCATTTCCTGCTGGTATTGCTTGTTGTTTCTTACGCTCAATGTTCAGTTTTCAAAGAACAATCGGTATTTCCTTTTTCGCCCACCGCGTTAACGGCGACCTTTATAATGTATCACAGCTGACTAGCTCTTGGCAACAGGTATTTTCTGGTTCCTTGTTTTGCCGCTCTTTCAAACCTGCCAGCTCGTCCGCCCAAAAAGCGGGGCGAAAGCTAATTTATCATATAAGCATGATGCAGGTCAAGCTTTAATTGCGATTTTTTCAAGATTTGTGGCTTTGCGGCTTCAAGCCGAGCGCGTACCGGGATAATTCCCTTGGCGGAGCAATGCGGGCATACATCCGAAAAATGATTTTATACCGTCTCGTTATCGCTTCTTTAACCGGTCCGTCCAACCGGCGGTCGCTCATATCGAGCAGCATTTCGTCCATTTCCTTACGCAGCAAATAGTCGAATTCCTTGCATTCCTTGTCCGTAAACATCATACCGAGCATAGAGTGCGAACCCTCCCGTAATTATGCAGCTTAGAGGGCCGGAACTTTCGCCACATGAAACCCAGTGGAATGCTCCGGCGTGTTCTACTGTTATGCTCCTTTTCTGCCAACTTTATGACACCGGGATCCGGAAATCGAATCGTTCAAAGCTTTCGTCGGCAGTCAGTCGGCAGCCGGCCTCAGCTCTTCATCAGCCAATATGTAATCGTGCTCTCGACAACCGCGCCCAGCAGCAGCAGGGAAACGATAACGATCAGCGCCGGCACCGCTCCCGTCGCCGTGCGGACAAACGGGCTCCACGGCTCCTTTTTTCCGAAGGCGGACCCGAACACTCCTCCGATTAAAGTCATTCCGAACCGGATTCCGAACGCGCACGCCAAGAACACCGCGCTCATTTCCAGAATGCCGTGCGGGAGCAGCCCCTTGACGACAAGCTGAAATACGTTCTCTCCGCTCGCCGAGAAGCCCGCCAGCAAATAGCCGACCATCATTCCGTTGGCAATCAGCGTGTAGATCGGCATCAAGCCTGCGATAATGCCCATCCCCATAGCCATCAGCGAAGCGACGATATTGTTCACCGTGATCAGCAGAAAGGCCGTCATTTCGGGCGTGTCGGATTGCTGGATCGAGCCGGAGATCGAAGCGATCTTGCTCACCTGATCGTTCAAAAACTCCGTCGGAGCGTTGGGATTTCCCCCGATGACCATTCCGGCGAAAAACAGCATGATCGAGAAGATGAAGTACGGGCGGATTTCCTTCCAAGCAAGCAGCAAGCCTGCGCGAGTAAACATAAGCTTTTCCCCCAATTGGCCGGTTGTCCCCTTTGACGCTGTCGAATCGCGCCAGCGAATGTCCGGTACGGATTTTTGAGCTTTCTCTATACGAATATCTCTATGGGTCAAGCATACATTGATAGTATCCAAGTCCGCGGCTAGTCCAGTGTATAAGCAGGGAGAAGTCGTCAGACCATTTCACTCCGGAAAGGAGCCGATCGAATTCATGAATCCTTTTTTCGTTTTTAACGGACGACGCATCAAGAAGGTATTCTTCCTTACGGTGGCGGCCATTCTGTCCGTAGCCGTCATCTGGGTCGAGAAAAACAACCTGAGCGTCTTCGCGCCGCACCCTCCCGCCGCCGTCTATAACGTGCCGACCGACCGCAAGGTGATCGCCCTGACATTCGACATCAGTTGGGGAGAAAAAAGAGCCGAACCGATTCTCGAGATTCTGAAGGCGAAGAACGTGCAGAACGTCACCTTTTTCCTGTCGTCCCCCTGGAGCAAAGCCCACCCGGATCTGGTGAAAAAAATCGCCGAATCCGGCTACGAAATCGGCAGCCACGGCCATAAGCACGACAACTACAGCCAATACAGCGACGAGGAGATACGCCGCCAGATTACGATCGCGGACGGTATTTTACGGGATATGACCGGCAAGTCGCCCGCGCTGATCCGGCTGCCCAACGGAGACTTCGACAAACGCGTTCTTCGCATTGCCGACGAACTCAATTACAAAGTCATTCAATGGGACACCGATTCGCTGGATTGGAAAAACCCGGGGGCGGACTCGATCGTGAGCCGGGTCGTGGAGAACGCGCACGAGGGCGATATCGTTCTGATGCACGCCAGCGATTCCAGCAAGCAGACGCACCAGGCGCTGCCACTTATTATCGATCAGCTGCGCGCCAAAGGGTACGAATTCGTAACCGTATCGCAGCTGATCAACCAGACGGAAACCAAAAGCAAAGTCGTGCAGGACCGTTCCGCCTGGAACGAGCTGGCATCCCCTTACTTTATTTAGCCGAAGCGACGGCCGGCCGGGACTCGGTCGGCTGTCCCAATATTTTATGCAGCTGCATGATCTGGTAACCGTTGCAAATGAACAGCGGGATGAGCTGGTACATCAACGAGGACAGGTCCCCCGTTCGGAATGCGGGGATCGCTTCCAGCACGGTAATCGCGACCATGAAGAATATCGTCGGAATCCACGCCCCTGCCGATGTCTGGCTGACTTTAAACCAGGCGACCAGGGCCGAGCTGGCGAGCAGTCCCAGCGGAACGGCCCAGAACGTCACAGCCGGAAATTCGGAATCGTAAGTCCAGTAGGCGATCTCGAACAGGACGAACAAAGCCAGAAAGCCTTGAATCGCCACCCAGTAATACGGACGCTTGAAAATGCTGCGGGCGATGTAATTCAGCATCATGTACGCGAAAAAGCCCATATGCGCGAACGCTCCGAAGGTCATTCCGATCAGAGCCATCATCAGAACGTAGGATAACCACCCGCTCGCCTCGACGTTGCGAAAGTCGGGATTGAATAATTGAATGCACACGCTTCCTGCCACAGTGACGATAGCCCCGATTACAATCGTCATCCCGAATAATTTCATCCATTTGCGTAAGCTCAAGTGGGGAAACCTCCTCTAAGTAATCAACCTTCATTTTACCATGAACAAGCTAAAAAGCCATGAACAACTCCTTATATTCACAAGGTTGTCGAAGCATACTACAGCCATAACCCTATGAAGGGAGTGGACGGTATGCGATATCGCCTGCGAGGGCTCGGATGTCTGCTGGGGGTTTCTCTCCTGCTGACCTCATGCGGACAGGAATCCGGGGGCGGGGGCAATGCGCAAGTCAGTTATAAAGAAGTCAAATCGATGGTCATCGACATCCTGGGCTCCGAAGAAGCCCAGAAGGCGATGGAGAAAGCCTCCACCGCCCAGTACGGCGAAAGCACGCTGCAGATGAAAAGCATGACCCCGTCGGATCAGGCCCAGGTCAGACTGGTCGTGAAGGACGTTCTGACCGCGCCGGAATATTCGACCATTCTGGAAGGAATTATGCGCGACCCCAAGTTCGCGGGAGAATTCGCCAAGGCGGTCAGCAAAGACAACAAGCAGATCCATAAGGATCTGATGAAGGATCCGGCCTATCAGAAGGAACTCGTAGATATGTTCAAAACGCCGGAAATGGCCAAAATTTTATCCGACTCGATGAAAAATCCCGACGTTCGCAAGGTCATCATGGGCTCCGTTACCGAGCAGATGCAGAATCCTCTGTTCAAGCTGGAAATCATGAAGCTTCTGCAGAGCGTCGTGAAGGAAGAACTGACCCCGCAGGCCGAGAAAAAGCAGCAGAAGAAAGAGGGCCAAAGCGGCGGCGGTGAAAGTGCCGAAGGCGGGGGCGAGGAAGGCGGCGGCGAAGGCGAAGCGGAAGGCGACGGAGGAGAAAGCGAATCTTGACGCAGCAAAAGGCTATTCGCGGGACGGAATTCTTTCCGCTTCCGGAATAGCCTTTTCGTTTGCCTTATTTGCCGCAGCGGTCGATAACCGCTTGCGCCAGCGTTAAGTATTCGCGCCCGATTTCCGATTCCGCCTTGTATACCGACGGAGAGAAGTCCGGCTCTGCCGGATGGTTGTCGGGAGCTCCGAGCGGGAATTGCGCCAGCAGCTCCGTGCCGAGCGTCTCGGCCAGCTTGCCGCCGCCTCCGCGCCCGAATACGTACTCCCGCTCGCCCGTCGATTTGCTCTCGAAGTAGGACATGTTCTCGACGACGCCGATGATCTCGTGATTCGTCTTGATCGCCATCGCTCCGGCCCGGGCCGCGACGAACGCGGCGGTCGCGTGAGGCGTCGTGACGATGATTTCCTTGCTCTGCGGAATCATCTGGTGAACGTCCAAAGCCACGTCCCCGGTTCCCGGCGGCAGGTCGAGCAGCAGGTAGTCCAGCTCGCCCCAATCGATCTCCGCGAAGAAATTGCGCAGCATCTTCCCGAGCATCGGTCCGCGCCAGACGACGGGGCTGTTGTCCTCGACGAAGAAGCCCATCGAGATCACCTTCACCCCGAAACGTTCGATCGGCTTGATCTTGTCGCCGACCTGCTCCGGGCGCTCCTCGATGCCCATCATATCCGGAACGCTGAAGCCGTAAATATCGCTGTCGATCAGGCCGACCCGCTTGCCCTTGCGGGCCAGCGCAACGGCCAGATTGACCGTGACGGTCGACTTGCCGACGCCGCCTTTGCCGCTGGCGATCGCGATGAACTCCACGCCGCTCTCCGGATGGAGAATCGTATGCTGCTCCAGACCGGCTCCATGCCCCCGTACGGGAGCTTCCTGGGCCGGGGCCGCCGTCGCGGCTCCGGAAGCGGAGGAACCGCTCCCCCGGCCTCCTGCAGCCTCCGCCAGCTCGCGCTCCGTCATTGCGCGAACGCGAATATGGGGCTGAACGCCAGCGAGGCCGGAGAGCGCCTTGGCAATGTCCTCTTCCACGCCGGAAGCCTGTCCCAGGCTATCCGGATGAAGGACGACGGTCAGCGAGACGCCCGACTCCCGAATCATCATGTCCCGAACCAGCCCAAGAGCGGCGAGACTTCGTTTAAGGGTAGGCTCCAGCACGGGCTGCAGAGCCTCCAGTACATTTTCTTTGGTGACCACGAATTCGACCCCCATCACATTGTATTGCGTCCTATCCTATAAGCATTATAGCACAGGCTTGGCCGAATCACCGGATTGTACGGAGGACTCCGGCGTTCCGGACGCAAATTTGAGAATACCGCGGTAGATGGACGCCGCTACCTTCCGCTGGTACTCCTCGTCCGCAAGCAGATGGGCTTCCTCGGGATGCGACAGAAATCCGACTTCCACGAGCGCGGTCGGCATCTTCAGCGTCTTGAGCAGATAGACGGTATCGGCTTGCTTGGCGATCCGCTGCGTGTTGCCGAGCATGCTTCTCAGCTCGGTCTGGATATCCGCGGCCAGCCGCTTGCCTTCCGCATTACTGGCCGAATAGAACGTCTGCGCGCCGGACCATCTGGGAGAAGGGATGCTGTTCATGTGGATGCTGACGGTCAGATCGGCCTGCTTCTGGCTGACCTCGTCCGCTCTGCGCAGCAAATCCTCCGTTTTGCGGCGGGAGTAGCTCTTCGTCTCGGGCCGGGCCAGATCGTAATCGCCCTCCCTGGTCAACAGCACCAGCGCCCCGGCCTGCTGCAGATAATCCCGCAGATACAGCACGATGGCCAGGTTCAGGTCCTTCTCGATCACGCCCTCCCTGCTGACCGCTCCGCCGTCCGCGCCCCCATGTCCGGCGTCGAGGGCGATCACCTTGCCGGACAGCGGAAGCGTCCAATGCGTCCAAGTGCGCGACGACGGAATTTCGCTCAGGAACACGGTGGCGATCAGCGCCAGCAAGCAGAAGACGATGCCGAGCCTGAACAAAGCCTGCTTCGTGATCCAGACGACGACCCTTTGGCGGCTTTTCGGCAAGCGAAGCCGCGGTTTGCGATGTTCGTTTAACAAAATAAATCCACCTCGTCCCGGGAAAACTCCCTACATCATATGGGACAAGGCGGATTTTTATGTTAGATCGAATAGCTTTTGCTCGCTTCGGCCATGCCTTCGATCAGAATGGCGGCCACTTCCGGACGCGAAAACTCCGGCGGCGGGCAAATTCCCTCTCGCAGCAAAGCGCGCACCTTCGTGCCGGACAGCGTCAGATGGTCTTCCTTGCTGTGCGGGCACGTCTTGCTCGAAGCCATGTTCCCGCATTTCTTGCAGAAGAAGCTGTGCTCGAAATAAAGCGGCGTAATGCCGAGTTGTTCGGACGTAAACGTCTTAAGCAGATCCTGCGCTTCGTAGGTGCCGTAGTAGTCGCCCACGCCCGCATGGTCCCTGCCGACGATAAAGTGGGTGCATCCGTAGTTTTTGCGCACCAGCGCATGGAAGATCGCTTCACGCGGACCCGCGTAGCGCATGGCCGCCGGGAATACGCCCAGGAACACGCGGTCGTTCGGGTAATAGTTTTCCAGCAGGGCCAGATAACTCTTCATTCTGACGTTGGCCGGAACGTCGTCGGATTTCGTCTCCCCGACGAGCGGATTGAGGAACAATCCGTCGACGATTTCCATCGCCGCTTTTTGGATATATTCATGCGCCCTGTGCACGGGGTTGCGGGTTTGGAAGCCGACGACGCTCTTCCAGCCTTTCTCCGCGAAGATGCGCCGGGTTTCCGCGGGGTCGAAATAAAACTCGTTGAACTTCTCGGGAACGGGACGATTCAGCACTTGCACCGGTCCGCCGATATAGGTGTCCGGGCGGTCGAACAGCTTCACCACGCCGGGGTGCTCCATGTCGTCCGTCTTGAACACCTTCACGGCTTCGTGCCGCTTATCCGCTTTGTAGATGCTCTCTACGTCGATTACGCCGTAGACGACGCCGTCGCTCTCGCCGACCAGAGCCGCCTTCTGCCCCACGGACAGCTTCTTCGCGTAATCCTCCGAAACCGCCAGCGTAATCGGGATACTCCAGATCTCTCCGCTCGTCAGCTTCAAGTCGTTCACTACGGACAAGTAATCGTTCTCGTTCATAAATCCGGTCAACGGGCTGAACGCCCCGACGCCGATCAGATCCAGATCGGAGATCGTCCACGCATTGACGGGGATCGCTACCCATTCGGCGGCCTGGGCCAGCAGAGCCTCGCGTTCCTCCCCTTCGACTACCCGGTTAATCAACGTTCCACCGTGCGGCAATATTGCGCTCATCTTCTGAATGGCTCCTTCGTTAAGCGATAAATTTCCGTACTCTATTACTTATGCAAGCCGCACTCCGTTTTCTCATTGCCCGCCCAGCGTCCGGACCGCGGGTCTTCGCCCGGCATAACCGGTTTCGTGCAATACTCGCAGCCGATGCTCGGGAAGTTCTGATCGTGCAGCGGATTGTAGATCAAGTCGTTCTCCCGAATATACGCCCACACGTCTTCCGAGGTCCATGCGGCAATCGGATTAAACTTCACGAGCCCGAACTTGGTATCGTACTCCACTTTCTTTGCGTTGGCGCGGGTCGGCGCCTGATCACGGCGAATGCCGGTAATCCACGCTTCGTACCCGGAAAGCACGCGAGTCAGCGGCTCGACCTTGCGCAGGTTGCAGCAAGCGGTAGGATCGCTCTTCCACAGCTGGGCTCCGTATTCCGCCTCTTGCTGCTCCGGCGTCAGCTTGGATTTGACCTCGACGAACTTCAGGTTGTACCGCTCGGCAATGCGATCCCGCGTCTCGTACGTTTCCTTGAAATGAAAATCCGTATCCAGATAGAAAATATCCGTCGACGGGCTGATCTTCTGGATCATATCGACCAGCACGACGTCTTCCGCTCCGAAGCTGCACGCGAACGTAATGTTCGGGAACGTCTCGATCGCCCACGCGATAACGGTCTCGGCAGGCGCGTTCTCGAACTCCTCCGCTTTGACGCGAATCAGATTTTCCTTCTCGATCAAGTTCATTTTCTCTCGACCTCCACTTAAACCCTAGTATTTAAGTATGAATACACCCATTATACGCCTGCGACGGAAATACTTCAATCCAAAATAGATTAAAGTATATGCAAAACCCGCCGCATCAAACAAAAAAAGGAACGAATTTATCGTCCCTTCCGATGGAGAAAACAAGGTACCCTCCGCTATCCATTTAGTTTCTCCGCCATTTCCAATATAGCGATATACCGCTTCAATTCTTCCAGTACATATTCTTGAACAAGCTCGACGAGTTTCGAAGGATCGCCCTCATTCTCATGGTAGAATTTAAAACTGTCATAATATCTGCGCGTATCTTGAAATTTCACGTTGATTGGCGGATACCCGGCCGATAATAAATCAAGATTCATCAGCAGTCTGCCCGTCCGGCCATTGCCGTCAATAAACGGGTGAATGCTTTCGAACTTCAAATGAAAGGCTGCAATGCGCTCCACAACATGCATTTCATTCATGCGGGTATGATATTCGTCTATAAGCTGCTCCATCTTAAAAGGAATCTCGTATGGCTGTGAAGGCGTATAGTTGGAGCCCGTTATAATCACCGGTACGCTGCGATACTTCCCTCTCTCGCTCGAAATCCCCATTAGCACAAGGCTATGGATGTTCTTAATTATTTGTTCCGATAACGCCTGCTTCTCCTTCACCGTTTCTTCCACATAGTAATACGCTTCTTTATGTCCGACAGCCTCCAGATGATGACTCAAAGGCTTTTTGTCAATAGTGAGGCCTTCCTTTAGAACAAGCGAAGTTTCCTCCAACGTCAAAGTGTTTCCCTCGATTGCGTTGGAGTTATATACAAAATCAATCATGAAGTCCTCTGCCAGCCTCTTCACGCTATCTGCCGAAAGCGGGCGCAAGGATTTTAACTTGGTGAACAACTTATCCAATTCTTGAAACAATTTGTGCACCTACTTTTTTCAAATGTCTTTGGATTAATTATACATACACTCGTACAAAATTGAAACGAACGCAGCTGTGCGGATTATTTTATAACGTTGAACTTTTGACAAAAAAAAAGCCCTCGTCCCTTTGGAAATAACTCCAAAGAGGCGAAGGCCTTGATCCAGCTGTGTTTTAACGCTTCGAGAATTGAGGCGCGCGGCGAGCCGCTTTCAAGCCGTATTTCTTACGTTCCTTCATGCGCGGATCGCGAGTCAGGAATCCGGCTTTCTTCAGCGGGGAGCGAAGCTCCGGATCCGCTTTGATCAGAGCGCGGGAAATGCCGTGACGGATTGCGCCGGCTTGACCGGAAGTACCGCCGCCGTGCGCGAGCACGAGGATGTCGTACTTGCTGCCCGTTTCGGTCAGATTGAGCGGTTGCTTAACGATCAGCTTCAACGTCTCTACGTCGAAATAGTCGTTGATTTCACGCTTGTTGATAATGATGCGGCCTTCACCCGGCACGAGACGAACCCGCGCAACGGAGTGCTTGCGGCGACCCGTTCCTAAATATTGCACTTGAGCCATTCGAAAGTCCTCCTTTTATTATCCGCGAAGTTCGTAAACTTCAGGTTGTTGGGCTTGATGTGGATGTTCGCTGCCTGCGTACACTTTCAGCTTGCCTTGCAGCTGATGTCCGAGCTTGTTCTTCGGAAGCATGCCGTATACCGCCAATTCGATAATGCGGGCAGGCTTCTTGTTCAGCATTTCCTGAGCGGTCGTCGCTTTCAGTCCGCCCGGATAGTGAGAGTGCGTGTAGTATTTCTTTTGTTGCAGCTTCTTGCCTGTCAGAACGATTTTCTCCGCATTGATGACGATAACGAAATCTCCGGTATCGATGTGGGGAGTAAATTCCGGCTTGTGTTTGCCGCGGATCAAAGATGCAGCTTCGCTGGCCAGACGACCGAGAGTTTTGCCTTCGGCGTCGATGATGTGCCATTTGCGCTCGACTTCAAGCGGCTTAGCCATATAAGTAGTACGCATGAAACATCCTCCTTCGGGTATTTTCCCTGCTTGTATGGGGTACGTCGATTACATTTCGTTCATTATTCGCATAGTCATATCGGGTACTGCTTGCAAACGATGCGTCTGACTTGGATGTTGGAAACCGAATCGCTTCGATTCCGTCAAACACACCAAAAGATCGGCATTTCCGCGCTGGGGCCGTGGGTAGCCACGCAGAAAGCACAAAGATTATTGTACATGAAACCAGGCGTATATGCAAGCAACGATTAGCAAAAAATTAAAGTTTGCCGCTCATGTCGGCAGCTGCCCGTATACGACCTCCCACAGCGATAAGCCGTGCGGAACGGCCGTCGGTCCGGCCAACGCCCGATCGCGGGCGGCGAGGATGTCCGCGACGTTCTGCGGCTCTCGCTTGCCTTCGCCGACCTGAATCAACGTTCCCGCGATAATCCGCACCATGTTGTACAGAAACCCCGTTCCGGTCACGTACAGATGAACGATTCCTCTCGTCTTGCCGGGATAATGCCGCTCGTCCCACTCCCGGTTGTAGATCGGGTTCGCATACAGACCATCCGACTCCAGCCTGCTCTCAAGCTCCAGATTGGCCCGAACAATCGTGCGCACGTGGCTGGGCTTGGTCGATAGAGGCGACGTAAACGTGGAAAAGTCGTGCTCTCCGACCAGATACGCCAGTCCCTCCCTCATCGCTTCCAGATCAAGCGGGGTAGGATGGTGAAATTCATACCTTCTGCGAAACAAATCCGGCACCCGGTTGCAATTGATCGTATAGCGGTAGGTCTTGTTCAAGGCATGATGCCGGGAGTGGAAATTGTCGGGAACGAGATACGCGCTCTGAACGACGATGTCGCCGGGCAGTCTCGTATTCAGCGCGATCGCCCAGCGTTCGATCGGAATGCTCGACGACGTCAGGAAATTCACGACCTGGCATCTGGCATGCACGCCGGCATCCGTACGGCCCGATCCCAGCAGGCGCGCCCGCTCGCCGGACAGCTTGAAGATCGCCTCCTCAAGCTTGCCCTGAACGGTGCTCTCGCCCGGCTGGCTTTGAAATCCGCTATAGTCCGTTCCGTCATAGCTGACGATTAGAGCGATATTGCGCACGCCATCTCCTCCAGCCTGTCGTTAGCCGCCAAGTCCCACAAAAAAAGGATGATCCGAATGCGAGATTCGGTCCATCCTTTTTTGCTCCGCTGCTTACGCGCGGTCCACCAGCTCGAGATACACCATCGGAGCCGAATCTCCGCGGCGAGGTCCCAGCTTCAGAATGCGCGTATATCCGCCCGGACGCTCCGAATAACGCGATGCGAGCTCGGAGAACAGCTTTTGGATGGCGTCTTGCTCGCCATTCAGCGTCTCGCGACGAACGAACGCCGCCACTTGGCGACGAGCGTGCAAGTCGCCGCGCTTAGCCAACGTGATCAGACGCTCTGCGATCGAGCGAACTTCCTTGGCTTTCGCCTCGGTCGTCTGGATACGCTCATACAGGAACAGGTCGGTCGTCAGATCGCGGAACAATGCTTTCCGCGCGCTGGAATCGCGACTCAGTTTTTGATAAGCCATTTTGTTTTCCCTCCTTTGCTGCTGGTAACGATGCTATTCCTCAAAGCGCAAGCCGAGTCCCAATTCTTCGAGCTTCTCTTGAACTTCCTCCAGAGACTTGCGGCCCAGGTTGCGGACCTTCATCATGTCTTCCTCGGTTTTCGTGATCAGCTCTTGAACGGTGTTGATGCCGGCGCGCTTCAGGCAGTTGTAAGAACGGACGGAGAGATCGAGCTCTTCGATGGTCATCTCGAGCACTTTTTCCTTCTTGTCCTCTTCTTTTTCCTTCATCGTCTCGGTATCTTTGGCCTCATCCGTAAGTCCTACGAACAAGGAGAGATGGTCGGTCAAAATTTTGGCGCCCAAGCTCACCGCTTCTTCAGGCCGGATGCTGCCGTCGGTCCATACCTCAAGCGTAAGCTTGTCGTAGTTCGTGACCTGGCCGACACGCGTATTCTCGACTTGATAGTTGACGCGGGTAATCGGGGTATAGATCGAATCGACCGGAATGACGCCGATCGGCTGATCTTCCTTCTTGTTTCGATCCGAAGGGACGTAACCGCGGCCTACGCGCGCGAAAATGCGCATGTGAAGCCGGGCTCCCGAAGCCAGAGTCGCAATGTGCAAATCCGGATTCAGAATTTCGACGTCGCTGTCCGCGCGAATATCGCCGGCCGTTACGACTCCGTCGCCTTCCGCATCGATCTCGAGCACTTTCTCCTCGTCCGAGTGGATCTTCAGCGACAAGCGCTTCAGATTGAGGATAATTTGCGTTACATCCTCGATCACACCCGGAATCGTGGAAAATTCATGAAGCACGCCGTCGATCTGTACCGATACTACGGCGGCGCCCGGCAAGGACGACAGCAGAATGCGGCGGAGAGAGTTGCCGAGCGTCATGCCGTAGCCGCGCTCCAGCGGCTCCACGACAAAACGCCCGTATCTCTTGTCATCATGAATTTCCACGGAATCGATTTTTGGTTTCTCGATTACTATCATAACCAAAACCTCCTTCAAAACGTCGCAGACGTTGCCTTTGTTCCCCCGACGAAAGCTTTCGTCTTCATTCACATAGAGAAATGTTTATAGGGTAAACCGTGTAGTATGCCTAACCGTTACAACCATTATTCTCAAGTTGTTCTTGTTTGATACCACAACAGCAACGTTGTTAAACGCGGCGGCGTTTCGGAGGACGGCAACCGTTATGCGGGATCGGCGTTACGTCTCTGATCATGCTGACTTCAAGACCGGCAGCTTGCAACGAACGAATCGCGGCTTCGCGGCCTGCGCCGGGACCTTTAACGGAAACCTCAACCAAACGCATTCCATGTTCCATCGCAGCGCGAGCCGCGGATTCGGCAGCCATCTGAGCTGCGAACGGCGTGCTCTTACGGGAACCTTTGAAACCGAGGTTACCGGAGCTTGCCCAGGAAATGGCATTGCCGTGCGGGTCCGTAATCGTAACGATCGTATTGTTGAACGTGGAACGGATATGTGCCACGCCGGAGTCGATGTTCTTCCGATCACGACGCTTGGTACGAACGACTTTCTTGCCCTTTTGTGCCATGTTTTGTTATCCCCCCTTATTTCTTCTTGTTCGCTACCGTACGACGCGGACCTTTGCGTGTACGAGCGTTCGTCTTCGAACGTTGTCCGCGAACCGGAAGACCGCGGCGGTGACGGATGCCACGATAGCAGCCGATTTCGATCAGCCGTTTGATGTTTAGTGCAATTTCGCGACGCAGGTCGCCCTCGACCTTCACTTCTTTGTCGATCGTTTCGCGCAGACGAGCCAACTCGTCTTCGGTCAGATCACGAACGCGAGTGTCGGGATTGACGCCCGTGGACGCCAGCACCTTCTGGGAAGTGGACTTGCCAATTCCGAAGATGTACGTCAGGGCGATTTCCACGCGCTTGTCGCGCGGGAGGTCAACACCAGATATACGTGCCATAGTTTAGAGGCACCTCCTTCTATCGTTAGCCTTGTTTTTGTTTATGCTTCGGGTTTTCGCAAATAACCATCACGTTACCTTTGCGGCGAATGACTTTGCATTTTTCGCAAATCGGTTTGACCGACGGTCTCACCTTCATGATAATACCCTCCTTAATTGTGCGATCCGAACGTGCGCGTCTTCGACGTCGCGGTCCGGTCGTCACGAGTGCGATCCGAACGTGCGCGTTCTTTGACGTCGCGGTTCGGTCGTCACGGGTGTGACAGCGACTGTTGTCACGGAGCGAACGAACTTATTTGCGGTACGTAATGCGACCGCGCGTCAGGTCGTAGGGAGACAATTGAATAACCACTTTATCCCCCGTCAGAATCCGTATGAAATGCATCCGGAGCTTGCCGGAAACATGAGCAAGGATTTGATGTCCGTTCTCGAGCTCTACCTTGAACATGGCATTCGGCAACGGTTCAACGACCGTACCTTCCACCTCGATGACGTCCTCTTTGGCCACCGTCATTCTCCTTTCTCTTCAGCATGCGTTTCGAGCCGTCGTTCAACTTGACCGATAGCGAACCGAAGCTTCGCGTTGGTTACGCGTCCAGTGTCGCGAATGCTGCTGGCGACTTCCTCGCTTCGGACTCCGATCCGTTCGAGATGCAGCACGTTTTTGCGTTTGGGCCGATCGAAGCGGCGTTTATCGCCGTCGGCCACGAGCGCGAACCGCTCCTCGACGAGGGCGATCACGACCGCTAGCTCACCTTCGTCTTTGCCACGCCGGCTTCTTACGAGATCGCCGGGCGCAAGCTTCACTTGTACCGTCATATCCTTCACCTGGCTTTACGCACGGGTCAATATTTCGTACCCGTCATCGGTCACGGCAATCGTATGCTCGAAATGCGCGCACAGGGATCCGTCCACCGTAACGACCGTCCAATTGTCGGACAAGGTCTTCACGTAGCGTTCTCCCAGATTCACCATCGGTTCGATCGCGAGCGTCATTCCCGGCTTCAGTCTCGGTCCCCGATCCGGCGCTCCGTAATTCGGAATTTGCGGTTCTTCGTGAAGAGCCGCGCCTACGCCATGACCGACATATTCTCTGACGACGGACATGCCGGCGTCTTCGATGACCTTCTGAATGCCGTGGGAAACCGTGAACAGCCTGACGTCCGGGCGGACCAACTCAAGTCCCGCATAGAGGGAAGCTTCGGTCACGTCCAGCAATCTTTGGGCTTCGCCGCTGATCTGCCCGACTCCGTACGTCCATGCGGAGTCGCCGTGATACCCTTGATACTGTGCGCCGATATCGATGCTGATGATGTCGCCTTCTACGAGCTTCCGCGGTCCGGGGAACCCATGCACGAGTTCCTCGTTCGTGGAGGCGCATATGCTGGCGGGAAAACCGTTGTAACCTTTGAAAGAGGGAACGGCGCCTTGGCTTCGGATGAACGCGTCGGCGATACGATCCAGTTCGGCGGTCGTAACCCCGGGAACGATCGCTTGTTTCATCAAGCGATGCGTCTCCGCGACAATTCGGCCCGCCTCACGCATTAAGTTCAACTCTTTCTCGGACTTGATCACGATCATGGCCGATTAACCTCTGAGCAAGGACGCGATGTCGGATGTTACCGCATCGATATCCTTCTCTCCATCGACTTCTCGGAGCAACCCTTTGTCGCCGTAATACGTCAGCAGCGGAGCCGTCTTGCTCGCATATTCGTCAAGACGCGTGCCCACCTTCTCCTCCGTATCGTCGGAACGCTGATACAGCTCTCCCCCGTCCTTGTCGCAGATGCCTTCCTGCTTCGGAGGGTTGAAAACAATATGATACGTTGTGCCGCAAACTTTGCAGATCCGTCTTCCGGTCAAGCGGGCCAGCAAAAAGCCGCGGTCCACCTTGAGGTTGATGACATGGTCGATTTTGCGACCCATTTCGGCAAGCATGCCGTCCAGCGCTTCGGCTTGGGCGATCGTCCGGGGAAAGCCGTCGAGCAGAAATCCGCTCTCGCAGTCCTTCTCCGCAAGTCGATCGCGCACGATGCCGTTCGTCACTTCGTCCGGAACGAGAAGACCTTGGTCGACGTACTCCTTGGCCTTCTGCCCCAGCGGCGTGCCTTGCTTCATGGCTAAGCGAAACGCATCACCGGTCGAGATGTGCGGAATGCCGAATTGCGCGACGATCCGCTCTGCCTGCGTTCCTTTACCGGCGCCAGGAGGCCCCATAAACAAGATGTTCATTGCTGTTCCTCCTGTCCGTCTCGAAGATTACTTATTGATGAACCCTTTGTAGTGGCGTTTGATCAGCTGGCTCTCGATTTGCTTCATCGTCTCAAGCGCAACCCCGACTACGATGAGCAGCGAGGTGCCGCCCAGTTGAACCGTACGAGGAAGATCCGCAAGATATCCGAAGAATACCGGCAGAACCGAGATCAAAGCCAGGAAGATCGCGCCGGCAAGCGTGATGCGGGTAATGACCCGCGTCAGGAATCCGGCGGTCGGCTTGCCCGGACGAATGCCCGGAATGTAGCCGCCGTTCTTCTTCATGTTGTCGGCCAACTGTTGAGGGTTGAACTGAACGAACGTGTAGAAGAACGTAAAGCCGACAATCAGCAGCACGTACAGGACCATGCCAAGCGGCTTGTCGTAGTACAGGTGGCTGATGATCCACTGCGCCCAAGCCTGGTTTGCCCAGAACTGCGCAATCGTAATCGGGAACATCAACAGCGATACCGCGAAAATAACCGGGATAACGCCGGCGCCATTCACTTTAAGCGGAATGTGCGTCGATTGGCCGCCGTACATTTTCTGTCCGACAACCCGTTTTGCGTATTGAACCGGGATTTTGCGCACCCCTTGCTGAATGAAGATGACGCCCGCGATGATCAGCACGACCACGATCAGGATGATCAGCACCTTCACGATGTTCAAGAACAGTTGGCTGGAATCTACGAATTGGGTTTCGTAAATGTCGCGAACGTGCTTGGGCATGGAGGCGATAATCGCCGCGAAGATCAGGATCGAAATCCCGTTGCCGATGCCTTTCTCGTTGATCTGCTCGCCGAGCCACATCAGGAACGCGGTACCTGCCGTCAATACGATGGCAATCATAAGATACGTCGCCACATTCGCATCGATGACCATTTCGTAAGCGTACATCCGGTTAAAGCCGATTGCCGTTGCGAAAGCCTGGATAAGACCCAGAACAATCGTTCCGTAACGAGTGATCTGAGCCAGCTTGCGCTTGCCGTTCTCGCCTTCCTTCTGCCATTCCGAGAACTTCGGAATAACGTCCATGGAGAGCAGTTGAACGATGATGGAAGCCGTGATGTACGGCGTGATCCCCAGAGCAAAGATCGAGAAGTTGAACAGCGCACCGCCGGAGAATGTGTTCAGAAGGCCGAACAGGTCTGCACCCGCTTGGTCGGCCATCGTCAGAACGTCTTTGTTAATGTTCGGGACCGGGATGAAGGAACCGATACGATAAATTAACAGGATGAAAAGGGTGAAGAGGATCCTCTTGCGAAGGTCCTCGACTTTCCAAATGTTAGTGACGGTCGCGAACATTAGATCACCTCGGTTTTACCGCCGGCGGCTTGAATTTTTTCTGCTGCAGACTGAGAGAACTTATGAGCTTTAACAGTCAGCTGCACGTTCAGATCGCCATTGCCCAGAATTTTAATTCCGTCTTTCGCGTTTTTCAGAATGCCTTCGCTCAGAAGCAATTCCGGCGTCACTTCCGTTCCCGCCGCAAAACGGTTCAACTGGTCAAGATTGACGATCGCGAATACAGTCGCGAAACGATCGTTGTTGAAACCGCGCTTAGGAACCCGACGGTACAACGGGTTTTGTCCGCCCTCGAAACCGGGACGTACTCCGCCGCCGGAACGAGCGTTCTGCCCTTTGTGACCGCGACCGGACGTTTTGCCGAGGCCGCTGCCGGCGCCGCGCCCGACCCGCTTGCGAGTGGACTTGGAGCCTGCGTTAGGAGACAGCTCATGCAATTTCATCGTACGTCGCACCTCCTTGATTTTTATGCTTGGTATTGACTTACACTTCTTTAACTTCAATCAGGTGACTGACCGTATTGATCATGCCGCGGATCGCGACATTGTCTTCCTTGACTACGGACGAATGCAGCTTGCCGAGGCCCAGAGATTTCACCGTTTGGCGCTGATTCTCGGGACGGCCGATCAAACTGCGAACGAGGGTAATTTGAACCTGTGCCATCTGTTTCCCCTCCTTAGCGGAATAGCTCTGCAACGGTTTTTCCGCGCAGTTTCGCTACGTCTTCGGCGCGTTTCAGGCGAGACAATCCTTCCAACGTCGCATTAACCATGTTGATGGAGTTGGAGGACCCCAGCGATTTCGTCAAAATATCGCCGACTCCAGCCAGTTCGAGCACCGCGCGGACCGGTCCGCCCGCGATAACGCCCGTACCTTCCGAAGCTGGTTTCAACAACACTTTGCCGGCGCCGAAACTTCCCATAACGGCGTGCGGAATCGTCGTTCCAACGAACGGTACGAAGACCAGATTTTTCTTGGCGTCTTCGACGCCTTTGCGAATCGCGTCAGGAACTTCGGACGCTTTGCCGATGCCCGCGCCAACCCAGCCTTTGCCGTCTCCGACAACGACGAGTGCGCTGAAGCTGAAGCGGCGTCCGCCCTTGACGACTTTGGAGACACGGTTAATTTGCACCATTTTCTCCGTCAGTTCCAATGTGTTCGGATCTACACGCAAGTCGTTTACCTCCTTGTGTCAAAAGTGAATTAAAACTGTAAACCGGCTTCGCGTGCAGCATCCGCCAGTGCTTGAATACGTCCGTGATACAGGTAGCCGCCGCGATCGAACACGACGCTCTCGTACCCTTTATCCTTCGCGCGTTTGGCGATCAATTCGCCAACCTTGCGTGCAGCTTCCACATTGCCGCCGTTTCCGACCTCAACAAGCTCCTTGTCGACTGTCGATGCGCTGGCCAGCGTTACGCCTTTAACGTCATCGATCAGTTGAGCGTAGATGTGCTTGGAGGAACGAAACACGGACAGACGTGGACGCTCGTTTGTCCCGCTGATTTTCTTACGAACCCTAAGGTGTCTTTTCAGACGAGCCTTGTTTTTATCGGCTTTGGTAATCATCCGCATTTACACTCCCTTCATTGGATTAACGCCGCGCGGCCCTTAAGCCGCCGCGTTCGTCTTATTTCTTCTTGCCTGCTTTACCCTCTTTACGGATAATGCGTTCGCCTTCGTACTTGATTCCTTTGCCTTTGTAAGGCTCAGGAGGACGAACGGAGCGAATTTTAGCAGCGATCTCGCCAACGGCTTCTTTATTGATGCCTTTAACGATGATTTTGTTCTGAGCAGGAACCTCGAATTCAATTCCGTTCTCAGGAACGAACTCAACCGGGTGAGAATAACCGACGTTCAGTACCAGCTTCTCGCCGGACTTGCTCGCACGGTAACCTACACCGACCAGCTCGAGGTTTTTCGCATAACCTTCCGTTACGCCGCTGACCATGTTGGCCACTACGCTGCGGGTCGTTCCGTGCAGAGCACGGTGAAGCTTGTTATCGGAAGGACGTTCGACAGTAATGACATCGGACTCGTACGAAACTTTCATATCGCCGTGCAGCGCGCGGGACAAAGTTCCTTTCGGTCCTTTGATCGTAATGACGTTATTATCCAGGTTCACGTTCACGCCGTTAGGCACCTGAATCGGTTTGCGTCCAATACGGGACATGGGTACACCTCCAATCGTGTGACAGTTAAATTACCAAACGTAGCAGAGCACTTCGCCGCCGGATTTGCCTTGACGGGCTTCCTTGTCGGTGATGATGCCTTTGGATGTGGAAATGATCGCGATGCCGAGGCCACCCAACACGCGCGGCACTTCATTCGACTTCGTGTATACGCGCAGGCCGGGCTTGCTGATGCGCTTAAGGCCCGTAATAACGCGCTCGTTGTTCGGTCCGTATTTCAGGAAAATGCGGATCAAACCTTGTTTGTTGTCTTCCACGTACTCGGCGTCACGGATAAAGCCTTCGCGCTTAAGGATTTCGGCAATTTGCTTCTTCACTTTAGACGCAGGCAATTCCACAGACTCATGACGCACCAGATTCGCGTTGCGAATGCGCGTCAACATATCTGCAATAGGATCAGACATAACCATGGGGTAAACCTCCTTCCCGAACTAGGCTGATTACCAGCTCGCTTTTTTAACGCCAGGAATCTGGCCCTTATACGCTAACTCGCGGAAACAGATCCGGCAGATTTTGAACTTTTGCAGAACGGAATGCGGACGTCCGCAGCGTTCGCAGCGCGTGTAAGCTTGGACTTTAAACTTCGGCGCGCGTTGCTGCTTGATTTTCATCGATGTTTTTGCCACTTGCCTTCACACCTCCATTAGGTAACCTTTTGCTATTGACGGGGGTATCGTAGGACGCATACCCGAGCAGTCGACGAAGTCGACGACCAGGGTCACTTCGCAAACGGCATACCCAATTGGGTGAGCAGCTCACGCGCTTCTTCGTCCGATTGTGCCGTCGTAACGATGACGATATCCATCCCGCGAACTTTATCGATCTTGTCGTATTCGATCTCCGGGAAGATCAGCTGTTCCTTCAAACCGAGCGTGTAGTTGCCGCGGCCGTCGAACGACTTGGTCGATACGCCGTGGAAGTCGCGCACGCGAGGAAGAGAAATGTTGAACAGCTTATCCAGGAAGTGATACATCCGTTCGCCGCGCAGCGTTACCTTAACGCCGATCGGCAAGTTCTCCCGCAGACGGAAGCCTGCGATCGATTTCTTGGCCCGCGTAACCACAGGCTTCTGGCCGGCAATCTTCTGCATGTCCTCAACCGCGAAATCGATGATCTTGGAGTTGGCGACCGCTTCGCCGACACCCATGTTGATGACGACTTTCTCGATTTTCGGCACTTGCATAACGGATTTGTAGCTAAACTTCTGCATCAGCGCAGGAGTGATTTCATTCAGGAAACGTTCCTTCATTCTTGCTGCCATGAGTCACAATGACCTCCTTTCCGTTCTTGCTTCGATTAGTCGATCGATTCTCCGGAACGTTTTGCGACCCGGACTTTCTTGCCGTTATCGAGCGTTTTGTAGCCGATACGAGTCGGTTTGCCGCTCTTGGGATCGATATGCATGACGTTCGAAGCGTGAATCGGAGCTTCGCGTTCGATGATACCGCCTTGCTGGTTTTGCGGGTTCGGGCGAGTATGACGCTTGATCATATTCACGCCTTCGACAAGAACGCGATTCTCGCGCGGGTAAGCGGCGATAATGCGGCCTTTCTTGCCTTTGTCTTTGCCGGAGATGACGATCACGTTGTCGTCTTTCTTCACGTGCAGTTTATTGTTGTGCGATTCAAGCACTTTTTTCAGACGGGGCATGGGTACACCTCCTTGAGTGTTTCTCCATCGGTGCGCTCCGGAGTCTTACAGAACTTCCGGTGCCAGGGATATGATTTTCATGAAGTCGCGTTCGCGAAGTTCGCGGGCAACGGGTCCGAAGATCCGGGTGCCGCGAGGGCTCTTGTCTTCCTTAACGATAACGGCTGCGTTCTCGTCGAACGCGATATAGGAGCCGTCCTTGCGGCGTACCGAACGTTTCGTACGAACGATAACACACTTGACTACGTCGCCTTTCTTGACAACGCCGCCTGGTGTTGCTTGTTTGACGGAGCATACGATCATATCACCGATATGTCCTACGCGACGTCCCATGCCGCCAAGCACGCGGATGCACATCAATTCTTTCGCGCCGGAGTTGTCGGCAACTTTCAGACGCGTAAACGGTTGAATCATCGCAGGGTCCTCCTTTCAGTAGCAGGTAGTCGAATTAAGCCAATACGGCTTTCTCGACGACTTCGACCAGACGCCATCTCTTGTCTTTCGACAGCGGGCGGGTCTCCATGATTTTCACGGTGTCGCCAATTTGCGCTTCGTTGTTCTCGTCGTGCGCCTTGAACTTCTTGGTGTATTTGATCCGCTTGTGATACAGGCTGTGCTTCTTGTAAGTCTCGACAGCTACCACAATCGTTTTGTCCATTTTATCGCTGACGACTTTGCCGATTTGCTCTTTGCGATTATTGCGTTCGCTCATGGTCATCCTCCTTTTCCCGGGTTTTAGCCGATGCCGAGTTCACGCTCGCGCAAAATGGTTTTAGCCCGAGCGATTTCTTTCCGCAGTTCGCCAAGGCGGTGCGGGGTGTCCAGTTGGCCGGTAGCCAGTTGGAAGCGGAGGTTGAACAGTTCATCCTTGAAGCCGGCGATCTTCTGCTCGAGTTCCGCCGATGTCAGGTTGCGAAATTCACTGGCTTTCATTTGCTTCACCACCCAGTTCTTCACGTTTCACAAACTTCGTCTTCACCGGCAGCTTGTGAGCGGCAAGACGCATTGCTTCGCGTGCGATCTCCTCGGATACCCCTGCGAGCTCGAACATTACTTTGCCCGGTTTCACAACGGCAACCCATGCTTCTACGTTACCTTTACCGCTACCCATCCGCACCTCGAGAGGCTTCTGGGTGATCGGTTTCGAAGGGAAGATTTTGATCCAGACTTTACCGCCCCGTTTGATGTAACGAGTCATCGCGATACGAGCAGCCTCGATCTGACGGTTCGTTACCCAAGAAGCTTCCTGTGCCTGCAGGCCGAATTCGCCGAAGTGAACTTCGGTGCCGCCTTTGGCGCGGCCTTTCATTTTACCGCGGTGTACTTTGCGGTGTTTGACGCGTTTAGGGACCAACATGATCAGTTGCCTCCTTCCTGGACAGCTCTTTTCTTCGTCGGAAGGACTTCGCCGCGGTAGATCCATACTTTTACGCCGATGCGGCCGTAAGTCGTATGAGCTTCCGCCGTGCCGTAATCGATGTCGGCGCGAAGCGTGTGAAGCGGCACTGTGCCTTCGCTGTATCCTTCTTGACGTGCAATTTCCGCTCCGCCCAGACGGCCGCTAACGGAAGTTTTGATGCCCTTTGCTCCGGCGCGCTGCGTACGCTGCATCGCTTGCTTCATCGCGCGGCGGAAGGAAACGCGGCGCTCCAGCTGCTGTGCGATGCTCTCGGCTACGAGAACAGCGTCCAGTTCCGGATTTTTGATTTCGGAGATGTTGATGTGTACTTTTTTGCCGTTCGTCAGTTTGGTCAGTTGGCCGCGAAGCACTTCGACTTCCGAGCCGCCTTTACCGATAACGATGCCGGGCTTAGCCGTATGAATCGTAACGTTGACGCGGTTGGCCGCACGTTCGATTTCGATTTTCGAGACCGCAGCCTCTTTCAGCTTCTTCTTCAGGAATTCGCGGATTTTGACGTCCTCGATGAGGAGGGTGCCGAAATCTTTGTCCGCATACCATTTGGATTCCCAGTCGCGAATGATGCCGATGCGAAGACCGACGGGATTTACTTTTTGACCCACACGTTGTCCCTCCTTATTTCTCGGATACGACCAGCGTAATATGGCTGGAGCGTTTGAAAATACTGAATGCGCGACCTTGGGAACGAGGCTGGAACCGTTTCATAGTCGGTCCTTCGTTAACGAAGGCTTCGGAAACGACCAATTTGTTCACGTCGAGCTGATAGTTGTGTTCGGCGTTGGCAATCGCGGAGTTCAGCAGCTTCTCCAGAACCGGAGAGGCCGAACGAGGCGTATGACGCAAAATCGCGATCGCGTCTCCTACCTTCTTGCCGCGGATCAAGTCCACGACCAGGCGGACTTTGCGCGCCGGAATGCGGATATTATTGACGACAGCTTTCGCTTGCTGAGACATCGGTGTACCTCCTCCCTTACGTACGTCTCGCGACGACCGCCCGCAACGTCTTCAACGTCCGGTGCGAATCCCGCTTCGTAGGGTGCTATATTGATGCTGATCGAGCCGGGCGCCCGGATGGCGCGCTCCTCTCGACTGCACGATGACGATCGAATCGCGGCGCCGGAGGCGCGCATCCGATCGAATTAACGTCTACCCGTTTTCTTGTCGTCGTCCGTGTGACCCTTGAACGTGCGCGTAGGCGCGAACTCGCCCAGCTTGTGACCGACCATATCCTCGGACACGTAAACCGGCACGTGCTTGCGTCCGTCGTATACCGCGAACGTCTGACCCACGAATTGCGGGAAAATCGTCGAACGGCGGGACCACGTCTTGATGACGGTTTTTTTATTCGAACCGGACAGCTCTTCTACTTTCTTAAGCAGATAAGCGTCCACGAAAGGTCCTTTTTTCAAACTGCGACCCATGGAATGCTCCTCCCTTCAAGCGGCTTGAGAGTTCCCGTCCGCACCGGCAGGCAAGCAAGATTACTTGCTGCGGCGGCGAACGATATATTTGTTCGAAGCTTTTTTCTTCTTGCGCGTCTTGTAGCCCAGAGTAGGCTGACCCCATGGAGACAGCGGGGATTTGCGGCCGATCGGCGCGCGTCCTTCGCCACCGCCGTGCGGGTGGTCGTTCGGGTTCATGACGACACCGCGGACAACCGGACGATTGCCGAGCCAGCGTTTGCGTCCTGCTTTACCGATGTTGATCAGCTCGTGGTCTTGGTTGCCGACCGTGCCGATCGTTGCGCGGCAAGTTTTCAGGATGCGGCGAATCTCGCCGGAGGTCAAACGAATCGTCACATACGCTTCTTCTTTACCCAGCAGTTGAGCGCTCGTGCCCGCTGCGCGAACGAGTTGTCCGCCCTTGCCCGGCTTCAGCTCAATGTTGTGGATAACCGTACCGACCGGAATGTTCTCCAGCGGAAGCGCGTTGCCCAGCTTGATGTCGGCGTCAGGTCCGGACGTAATTACGTCGCCGACTTTGAGGCCTTTCGGAGCGATGATATAAGCCTTCTCACCGTCCGCATAGTTGATCAGAGCGATATAAGACGTACGGTTCGGATCGTATTCAATCGTAGCCACGCGGCCGGGAATGCCGTCCTTCGTGCGCTTAAAGTCGATAATCCGGTATTTACGCTTATGTCCGCCGCCATGGTGACGAACGGTAATTTTACCTTGGTGGTTGCGGCCTGCGCGTTTGGAGAGCGGCGCGAGCAGCGATTTCTCGGGCTCGTTCGTCGTGATCTCCTCGAACGTCGCGATCGTCATTTGACGCCGGCTGGCCGTTGTCGGATTAAACTTTTTGACTGGCAATTGGATTCCCTCCTTACTTAAGAGACTTGGTTATACGGAAGCTTCAAAGAAATCCAGCGGCTTGCTGTCTTCGGAAAGCTGCACGATCGCTTTTTTCCATTCGGACGTATATCCGCTGTGTCTGCCGTAGCGCTTCGGCTTGGCCGGCATTCTAAGGGTATTGACACCGACGACCTTCACCTTGAAGATCTGCTCGATTGCTTGCTTGATTTCGGTCTTGTTGGCTTTCAGTTCGACCTCGAACACATATTTGCGCTGTTCGATGAACTCGCTCGTACGCTCGGTGATCACCGGACGCTTGATCAGATCGCGAGGGTTTCTCATTACGCGAACACCTCCTCGACTTTAGCGACCGCATCCTTCGTGATGATCAGCTGGTCGTGCTTCATCACGTCGAGGACGTTGATTCCGTCAGCAGCGACGAACTTCACGCCTGGGATGTTGCGGGCGGACAGTGCGACATTCTCTTCGTAATCCGCGGTCACGACAAGCGCTTTGCGGGAGACTTGGAGATTGCTCAAAATTTTGGCGAATTCCTTCGTTTTCGGCTGGGCCAGGCTCAGTTGATCCAGAACGATCAGTTGGTTGTCCACAACCTTGCTGGAAAGAGCGGATTTGATCGCCAAACGGCGAACTTTCTTAGGCAGTTTGAAGCCGTAGCTGCGTGGCGTCGGTCCGAAGACGATGCCGCCGCCTTTCCATTGCGGCGCACGGATGCTGCCCTGACGAGCGCGGCCCGTTCCTTTTTGTTTCCACGGCTTGCGTCCGCCCCCGCGCACTTCCGAACGTCCTTTGGTGTCGTGCGTGCCGGAACGAACGGCGGCTTGCTGGAGCAATACGGCGCTGTGCAGAACGTGTACGTTCGGCTGCAAGCCGAATACTCCTTCCGCCAGATCCAATTGTCCGACTTCCTTGCCGTCTACGTTAAATACGGATACTTTCGGCATGAGTGGTCCTCCTTTCCTCTTACGTTACGAATTATTTCTTCACCGCAGAGCGGATTTTGAGATAGCTGTTGCGAGCGCCCGGTACGGACCCCTTGATCAACAGCACGTTGCGCTCTACGTCGACTTTAACGACCTCCAGGTTTTGAACCGTGATCGTCTCGCCGCCCATGCGACCGTGCATTTTTTTGCCTTTCGGCACGCGGTTGGCGTCGCGAATCGTCGCGAGGGAGCCGTTGCCGCGGTGATATTTTGAACCGTGCGTCATTTTGCCGCGGGCAAAGCCCCAGCGTTTGATCGCGCCTGCGGTTCCTTTACCTTTGGAAATCCCCGTCACGTCAACAGCATCGCCTTCGGAGAATTGGTCAACCTTAAGTTCCTGACCAACCTCAACTTCTGCCGGCGTAATTCCGCTGACTTCGCGGATGAAGCGCTTGGGTCCCGTGCCTGCCTTTTTGGCGTGGCCGATAGCGGGTTTGGTAGCCAGCTTCTCGCGTTTGTCCGCGAAGCCGAGCTGAACTGCTTCGTATCCGTCGTTATCCGCAGTTTTCTTTTGCAATACGATATTCGGAGTCGCTTCTACGACGGTAACAGGCACTACGCTGCCGTCGGCCGCGAAGATTTGCGTCATTCCGATTTTACGTCCCAAGATTCCTGACATGTTGACACCTCTTTTCTTGATGGATCTGTTCGGCCTTAAGCCTTATTACAGTTTGATTTCGATATCGACGCCAGACGGCAGGTCGAGACGCATCAGCGCGTCTACCGTTTGCGGCGTCGGATTGACGATATCAATCAAACGCTTGTGCGTACGCATTTCGAATTGTTCGCGAGAGTCCTTGTACTTGTGGACCGCGCGCAGGATCGTGATGATCTGCTTTTCGGTCGGCAGCGGAATCGGACCCGAGACGCCTGCACCCGTACGTTTTGCCGTTTCTACGATTTTCTCCGCGGATTGATCGAGGACACGGTGATCATAAGCCTTCAAACGGATGCGGATTTTTTGCTTTGCCATAGAATTCCCTCCTTCATTCGCCCAATTTTGGAATCGGACATACTCCGCGAGAATAACCCGACTTGCACCGCTGGCCTTCCTTATGGCAAAGGGGCCGGGTGTGTCGGCAACCTCTCGCATCAGCGCACAGTCACAGACCAACATTCACTATTATAGCGATCTGCCCAAACGATTGCAACAAATAATTTTCAGCTTTTTTCATTTTGCGCAAACGTTAATCGCTCACGGCAAAAAGGAGGCTGTCCCATAAGCCGACCGAGCTGCTTTATAAGGATAATCGATATTAACGATGCAAGGGGTATGTACCTCCTTCCGATGCTATACGCTCCTGAAACCTGAATAGGTAAACCCGTTAATGGGTGGTTTCAGGAGCGTATGAGGCATTCTCCAGGAGGTACATACCCCTTCTTTACATATCGATCATCTTGAGCAGCTCCGCTTATGGGACAGCCCCGCAATACGAATGAAGCTATGTTACCCTTTGGGCTTGACCAGCAGCGCGGCGAAGAACGAGAACACGATTGCCGCGGAGATCCCCGCGCTGGTTACCTTGAAAATTCCGGTGACGACGCCGATCCATCCGTCCTTCTGCAATTGTTCGAGCGCTCCGTGAACGAGCGCGTTGCCGAAGCTTGTAATCGGCACGGTCGCACCGGCCCCGGCGAACTTGATCAGCGGATCGTACAGGCCGACGCCGTCGAGGATCGCTCCGAGCACGACAAGCAGCGTCATCGTATGCGCGGGGGTCAGCTTGAAGACGTCGAAGCAGATTTGGCCGAGGATGCAGATCGCTCCCCCGATCGCAAAAGCCCACAGGTAGATCATGGCGTCCCCTCGCTCTCGATGGATACCGCGTGAGCAATGCAGGGTATCGTTTCTCCTTGCTGGTAGGAAAGCGGGGACAGCAGCGCTCCCGTGGCAACGACCAGAATCCGTTTGAATTCGCCTTTGCGCATGCGATTCAGCAGATGGCCGTACGTCACGACGGCAGAGCAGCCGCAGCCGCTTGCGCCGGCTTGAACCTGCTGCTCCTCGTAATTATAGATCATCATGCCGCAGTCGGAATATGTCGTTTGATCCATCCGTATCTTGTGCTTGGCGAACAAATCGCATGCGATCTCATATCCGATCCTGGACAGATCCCCGGTCACGATCAGATCGTAGTGCCCCGGCTCGATTCTCAGATCGCGGAGATGCGCCTGAATGGTGTCGACCGCGGCCGGCGCCATCGCGGCGCCCATATTAAAAGGATCGGTCAGCCCCATGTCGATGACTCTGCCGATCGTCGCGGACGTAACCGCGAATCCGTCGCCCTCGCGGGATACGACGGCCGCCCCCGCCCCCGTAACCGTATACTGCGCGGTCGGCGGTTTCTGCGAGCCGTATTCCGTCGGGTAGCGGTACTGCTTCTCGACGGAAGCGTTGTGGCTGCAGGCGGTGGCGAGCGCATATTTGGCCGAACCCGAATTCACGAGATTGGCGGCGACGGCGAGTCCCTCCATGGAAGTCGAACAGGCGCCGAAAATGCCGAGATACGGAATAGACAGCGTGCGGGCCGCAAAGCTTGTGCTGATAATCTGGTTCATCAGATCTCCGCCGACAAGGAATTGGACTTGCCCCGCGGTGACTCCCGCATTCTCCAGCGCCAGCTTGGACGCTTCCTCCAGCAGCGCTTTCTCCGCCTTCTCCCAGCTGGACTGACCCAGCAGCAGATCCCCGTGAACGATATCGAAATCGTCCGCCAGCGGTCCTTGTCCTTCGAACGGGCCGACGACCGTCGCGGTGCCCCGGATTCGCGGACGATTCTCGAACACCCAGCTTTGGTGGCCTCGCAGCATCGTTAATGCCCCCCTGCCCCGTGCGGATTAATTAGGAAATGCAGGATCCCGACGATAAAAGCGGCCACGGTTCCGAATACGATGACGGGTCCGGCCAACGTGAACATTTTACCCCCGACCCCGAGCACGAGTCCTTCGCTTCGCGCTTCGATGGATGCGGAGGCCATCGAATTGGCGAATCCCGTTACCGGAACGGCGGTGCCGGCGCCGGCCCATTGCGCGATTTTGTCGTAGACGCCGAAGCCGGTCAGGACGACGGATAACAGAATCATCACCGCCACCGCAGGGTTTGCGGCCTTCTCCCTGTCAAAGCCGCCCCAATGCACGAACATATCCGTAACCGCTTGGCCGATCAGGCAGACCGTGCCGCCGACGAGGAAGGCGCGAACGCAGTTTTTCAGCACGGGTCTCGCCGGCTCGCGTTTATCGGATAGCTCCTTATACTCCTGCTGGACGGGAGTCAGTTTTTTCTTTTTGCTGTTCGACATAAATACGCTCCTCTAACGCTGAAGTACGGGTCTAAGCTCCTCGATAATCCCCACCATCTCGGCAGCGCATCGTTCATACATTTCCTTGGCGTCCTTGCTCCTTGTCGTCAACCCGAACAACATCAGATCCGCTTCGCATTTTTTCAAAGTCGAGAACAATAAAGCCTTCTCCTGCGGAACGGGAACTTTGATCTTATCGTCGTACAGATCGACGTAAAACTGACCGTACGTATCGACCTGGCCCAGATAAATATTTTCCACCGTCACGCCGAGCTTCTCCATCTCTTTGTTCAGCCATTCCCGGCTCAGCCCCATCGTCGCGAGCGGCTCGTCCATAATTTTGCCGTCCATGACGACGGCCTGAGGCTCCTGCTCCGGTCCGACCTTGATGCCCAAATGTCTGGCGGTGATCGGTTGATTCTCGCGGGTCAGCAGCACGTTGATATCGCCGCTCGATTCCATAACCGCGAATTCGACGTCGGCCACCCGGAAAGCCATCTTCTTCCGCAGCTGCTCCATCAGTTCGTCGGTCGTCAGCCTTTCCTTCTTTAAATTGTCTTCGAGCACTTTACCGTCTTTAATGAGGACTCGCGCTTTGCTGTCCAGAAAATCGCGCATCTTTTTGCTTTTCATTTGAAGAAACTCGATGCCGAGCGATACGAGAGACCATACCGACAGCGCTACAACGCCCAGGTACCATTCGGTCTGCAAATCCATCGAGATGTAAGCGACGAGATTCCCCAGCGTGATCCCGGTAATGTACTCGAACAAAGAGAGCTGCGAGACTTGTCTTTTGCCCAGCAATTTCGTAATGGTGAAAAGCACGACTACGGCGACCAAGGTCCGTATCGCGATCTGTAATGCGTCCGGCACGTCGAATCCCCCTTTGACCAACAGCCTCAACGGTATCAATTGTTTGTTAAAATCGCCTGTATTATGAATTTTCCGCAGTGCATTCCATTCCCTCGAAAGGGAGAAAATTGAAAATGCTCCGTGGCGGCCCCGATGAATAAAAACGCAACCCGAAATCGATAATATATTCGTTCATTCCAAATTGGAGGTGATTTCATTGACAGTAGCATCCGACGTAAAAACCTGCCTGGCTTCGCTGAAAAGCGCCCAAGCCAGCCTCGAAACGTTTGCCTTGTCGACGCAAAATCAAGAGGCCAAAACGTTGTTCACGAACGCCGCGGGACAAACCCAGCAGATCGTTCAACAAGTCGAAAGCCGGGTTCAGCAATTGGAAAACGAAGAGCCTCAGTACAAAGGCTTCTGAGGCATCGCTTGGTCGTCGGATTGATATTCGAAAATTCAGGAGGGCTCAGCCCTCCTTTTTGCCATCCGGCGTTCTTTAAGCCTATCCGACAGCCATATAGATAAGACAGGCCTTGTCGCGAAGGAGTGGTCGGATTGATTTCCATGCACAAAATCTTCATGATTTTCATAGGCAGTCTGTTCATTGCCTGCGGGATCGATTTCTTCATTATGCCGATCAAAGCGCTGGACGGGGGTTTTATCGGTTTGGCGCTCATCGGAAACTATCTGTTTAAGGCGAAACCCGGAATCATCTTGATATCGCTTAGTCTTCCGGTTTTTATGTATGTCTGGATGAAGGCGCGGGGTATGTTTTTCTACAGTCTTTTCGGTCTCGTATTCCTGTCGTATTTGGTCGACTTGTTCGAGCCGTACGAGCCCTTGGGCCGTCTCGTTCACGAGCACCCGTTCGCGGCGGCGATGGCCGGAGGACTGCTGATCGGAATCGGGTTCGGCATTTTGCTGCGCAACGATACGAGTGCGGGCGGAATCGATCTTCTGGCGAAGCTGCTTGCCGCCCGGCTGAAGCTTAACGTAGGAGTGCTGATTCTGATTATGGATGCGATCGTGGTCGGCATAGGAGGGTTGATCTTCTCTTTGGACACCTTTTTCCTGTCCGTGGCGACGGTGACGACCGGCGGTTTGGCCACGAGTCTATATACGAGCAAGTTTTTCGATTATTAAGGCGCGCAGCAAGCAAAAACGCGTTCGCCGTCCTTAGGACGGCGAACGCGTTTTTGTCGGAGACGATACAGACAAGGATAAGGGTGAAGCTTATAAATTCCGTATCGTCGAAAAATAAAACCGTCCGGCGGATTGCCGAACGGTTTTATCGATGTGAAGCTCTTATTTTTGGATCGTAGCAACGGCGCCTGCGCCAACCGTACGGCCGCCTTCGCGGATCGAGAAGCGAGTGCCTTCTTCGATTGCGATCGGAGCGATCAGTTGAACGGTAACCGTGATGTTATCGCCAGGCATAACCATTTCCGTGCCTTCCGGCAGGTTAACGATGCCCGTAACGTCCGTCGTACGGAAGTAGAACTGAGGACGGTAGCCCGTGAAGAAAGGCTTGTGACGTCCGCCTTCCGCTTGAGTCAGAACGTAGATTTGAGCGGTGAATTCCGTGTGAGGCTTAACGGAACCCGGCTTAGCCAATACTTGGCCGCGCTCGATATCTTTACGGTCAACGCCGCGGAGCAATGCGCCGATGTTGTCGCCGGCTTGAGCTTGGTCAAGCAGCTTACGGAACATTTCAACGCCCGTTACAACCGTCTTGCGAGTTTCTTCGTGCAGACCGATGATTTCGGCCTCGTCGCCGACTTTGATGATACCGCGCTCGACACGGCCCGTAGCAACCGTACCGCGACCCGTGATCGTGAACACGTCCTCGACCGGCATCAGGAAAGGCTTGTCAGTTGCGCGCTCAGGGATCGGGATATACTTCTCGATCTCGTCGAACAGCTCAACGATCTTGTCAGCCCAAGGGCCGTCCGGATTAGCCAAAGCTTCACGGGATGCGCCGCGAACGATCGGAGTGTCGTCGCCCGGGAATTCATACTCGGTCAGCAGGTCGCGAACTTCCATCTCGACCAGCTCGAGCAGCTCTTCGTCTTCAACCATGTCGCATTTGTTCAAGTAAACGACGATGTAAGGAACGCCTACTTGACGGGAGAGCAGGATGTGCTCGCGCGTTTGCGGCATTGGGCCGTCAGCTGCGGATACGACCAGGATTGCGCCGTCCATTTGAGCAGCGCCCGTGATCATGTTTTTAACGTAGTCGGCGTGTCCCGGGCAGTCAACGTGAGCGTAGTGACGGTTAGGCGTCTCATACTCGACGTGAGCGGTGGAAATCGTGATTCCGCGCTCGCGCTCTTCCGGAGCCTTGTCGATTTGGTCGAATGCAACAGCAGCGCCGCTGCCGTATTTTTTGTTCAATACCGAAGTGATTGCAGCCGTTGTCGTCGTTTTGCCGTGGTCAACGTGACCGATCGTACCGATGTTAATGTGCGGTTTTGTACGTTCGAACTTAGCCTTAGCCATGGATACTGTTCCTCCTTAATGAAGAAAAGGTTTTTGGATTTATTTGATGACGGGGGAGCGCCGCATCATGCGATTCCCGCCCGTCCGCTTTCTGAAACGCATTAAGCGCCCTTGCTCTTGGAGATGATTTCTTCGGAAATCGACTTAGGCACTTCTTCGTAGTGCGACAGTTCCATCGAGAACACGCCGCGTCCTTGCGTACCGGAACGAAGAGTCGTGGAGTATCCGAACATCTCGGCCAACGGCACCTTCGCACGGACGATCTGAGCGCCGAAACGCATATCCGATCCTTCGATGCGGCCGCGGCGGGAGCTCAGCATGCCCATAACGTCGCCGAAGTATTCTTCGGGCACCGTTACTTCAACCTTCATGATCGGCTCGAGCAGCACAGGATCGCATTTGTCCTTCGCCGCTTTAAGCGCCATCGATCCGGCGATTTTGAACGCCATCTCCGAGGAGTCGACGTCGTGGTAAGATCCGTCGAAGATCGTTGCTTTGATATCGACGAGCGGGAAGCCGGCCAATACGCCGTTCTTCATCGACTCTTCGATACCGGCTTGTACCGGAGCGATATATTCGCGCGGTACGACACCGCCGACGATCTTGTTCTCGAACTGGAAGCCTGTACCCGCCTCCAGCGGTTCGAACTCGATCCAGACGTGGCCGTATTGACCGCGTCCGCCGGATTGACGAACGAACTTGCCTTCGACTTTCGCCGCTTGGCGGAACGTCTCGCGGTAAGCAACCTGCGGCTTACCGACGTTCGTCTCGACTTTGAATTCGCGAAGCATACGGTCAACGAGAATTTCGAGGTGAAGCTCGCCCATCCCCGAGATGATCGTTTGGCCGGTTTCTTCGTCCGTGTGAGCGCGGAACGTCGGATCTTCTTCGGCCAGCTTCTGCAGAGCGATGCCCATCTTGTCTTGGTCGGCTTTGGTTTTCGGCTCGACCGCGAGCTGGATAACCGGCTCCGGGAAGTTCATGGACTCCAGAATAACCGGACTCTTCTCGTCGCACAGCGTGTCGCCTGTCGTCGTGTCCTTCAGGCCTACCGCCGCAGCAATATCTCCGGAGTAGACGATGTCGATCTCTTGACGGCTGTTCGCGTGCATTTGGAGAATACGTCCGATACGCTCGCGTTTGCCTTTCGTCGCGTTGATGACGTAGGAACCGGAGTTCAGTACACCGGAGTAAACGCGGAAGAAAGTCAGACGGCCCACGTAAGGGTCGGTCATGATTTTGAACGCCAGCGCCGCGAACGGCTCGCTGTCCGAAGACTTGCGCGTCGTTTCCGTGCCGTCTTCCAGAACGCCCTTGATGTCGGGAACGTCCGTCGGAGCGGGCAGGTAAGCGACAACCGCGTCCAGCATCGGTTGAATGCCTTTGTTGCGATAGGAAGTACCGCAGACGACCGGGAAGATTTTCACTTCGCAGACGCCTTTGCGCAGAGCCGCTTTGATTTCTTCAACGGTCAGCTCTTCGCCTTCCAGATACTTCATCGTCAGATCTTCGTCAAGCTCGGCAACCTTCTCTACGAGAATGGCGCGCAGCTCTTCGACTTTATCGGCGTATTCCGCAGGAACTTCGATCTCGTCCGGCGCTTTGCCTTTGTCATCGGTGTACTTGTATGCAACGCGTTCAATAATGTCGATCATGCCGATAAACGTATCCTCGGCACCCATCGGATATTGAATCGCAACCGCATTCGCGTTCAGACGCTCTCTCATGTCGTTGATAACGTTGAGATAGTCCGCGCCGATGATGTCCATCTTGTTAACGTAAGCGATCCGCGGAACGCCGTAGCGGTCGGCTTGACGCCATACCGTCTCGGATTGCGGTTCTACGCCTTCTTTGGCGCTGAATACGCCAACGGCCCCATCCAATACGCGCAGGGAGCGCTCGACTTCCACCGTAAAGTCAACGTGACCCGGAGTGTCGATAATATTGATGCGGTGACCTTTCCACTGAGCAGTCGTTGCAGCGGACGTAATCGTGATTCCGCGCTCTTGTTCTTGCTCCATCCAGTCCATCGTCGCAGCGCCTTCGTGCACTTCGCCGATTTTGTGAGTACGGCCGGTAAAGAACAAAATCCGTTCAGTCGTCGTGGTTTTACCCGCATCAATGTGCGCCATAATCCCGATATTGCGCGTATTTTGCAAGGAGAACTCTCTAGCCATGAATATAGTCTCCCTTCAAAATGTCTAGCTTCGCGAAAATTACCAGCGGTAGTGCGCGAACGCTCTGTTCGCTTCCGCCATTTTGTGAGTGTCCTCACGCTTCTTGACTGCTGCGCCCGTGTTGTTGGAAGCGTCCAGAATTTCTGCAGCCAGACGTTCTTCCATCGTTTTCTCGCCGCGGTTGCGGGCGTAGTTCACGAGCCAGCGCAGTCCGAGGGACGTGCGGCGCTCAGGCTTGACTTCTACCGGAACTTGATAGTTCGCTCCGCCTACGCGGCGAGCCTTAACTTCAAGCACTGGCATGATATTCTTAATCGCTGCTTCAAAAACCTCCATCGGGTCTTTGCCGGAGCGCTCTTGAATCAATTTGAACGCATCGTAAAGCAATTGTTGCGCTACGCCTCTCTTACCGTCGATCATAATCCGGTTGACAAGGCGAGTTACCAGCTTGCTGTTGTACAGCGGATCCGGAAGTACGTCCCGTTTCGGAACCGGTCCTTTGCGTGGCATCAAGGTTCCTCCTTTCTCTTTCTTGACGTTCAGGCGAGCTTAGCCGCCGGAACGGAATTAGGATTTTTTGGCTTTCGGCTTCTTCGTTCCGTATTTGGAGCGAGCTTGTTGACGGTTGTTGACTCCCGCCGTATCCAGCGCTCCGCGGACGATGTGGTAACGAACGCCCGGAAGGTCTTTAACACGGCCTCCGCGTACAAGAACAACGCTGTGCTCCTGCAGGTTGTGTCCGATTCCTCCGATGTAGGCGGTCACCTCTACGCGGTTCGTCAGACGAACACGGGCGTATTTACGAAGAGCGGAGTTCGGCTTCTTCGGCGTCATCGTTCCTACACGGGTGCAAACCCCGCGCTTTTGAGGAGCACTCAGGTCCGTCTCTACGCGTTTGAGAGCGTTGAACCCTTTTTGAAGCGCCGGCGATTTCGATTTAACGACCTTCGATTGACGACCTTTGCGAACGAGTTGGTTAATTGTTGGCATGCTGCCACCCCCTTCCCATGATGGGTACAAATAAGAAAATAAGCGATTGGATCGATGCGCCTCGTGAAGCCCACAGATCCAGGCGGTTCATTTCGAGAGATGAGAAAGGGCTCGACCGGCCTTCCCGCCTATCAGCGGTCAGCCGCATCAAACCCGTTATTCCTATTCTCAATCGGCCAGGCGGTTATTCATCCGCCGCAGCTTTCACCATCGCCTAAGTCCGCACCGCTCACGGCACGCCGTAACGACGCGCCTCTGGCACACACTAGAACATAGTATCACTTCGAAAATGGTGTGTCAAGAACCTAGTTTTAGATCATTTTAGATCAGATCCGACTTCTGCAATAAACGCCGGATCATCGTTGCCGTCTCGGCACGGGTCATATAATCCTTCGGCGCAAGAATGTTCCCCGCTCTTCCGGATACTACACCGGCCTGCAAATTATCGGCAACGCCGCCTAGCGCCCATGAAGCCACTGCCGCCGCGTCTTCGAACGAGCGAAGCGCCCCGTCTGCCGGACGTTCGGGCAGTTGCTCTTTCAGACCGGTGATCGCCATCGCCTTGGACAGGATCAACATGGCCTGCTCCCTCGTCACCTTGTCGTCCGGTCTGAACGTACCGTCGCCCATGCCGCTGATCAGCCCGTGCGCATAAGCCGTATGAACCGCGCTGCCGTACCAGTCTTCGGACTTCACATCCGAGAACGGCGTCGCTCCGTTTTCCGGTTTGAGTCCCAGCCCGCGAACGACGATAGCCGCAAATTCGGCTCGGGTGATTTCCCGATCGGGCGCGAACATCCCGTTCCCGATTCCGTCTACGATCATCCGGGAGCCCATATCGTTCACAGCCTCCTTCGCCCAATGCTTCTCCGCGTCGCCGAATTCGAGAGGATGCCATACGACCGCATACAAGCTGTTGGTCAAGCTGTTGATTTGGGCCTCGTACTTTCCGTCGATTTGGCGGACCTTGGTCGGGACGTGACGCACGGTCCCGTCCGGCTCGACGACAACGCCGGTCGTAATCTTGCTCGGATCGATTCCTTCCGGAATCGCGATCGTTCTTTCCACATAGACGTCGAACCTCGCGACTTCGACGGTCTTCTCTCCATAGACGGCGCTCACCGTAAAGCCGAGCGGCCGGGCGACAAGCTCAAATCGGCCTTGCGCCGCCGCGTTCTCCGCGACCTTCAGCTCGTCCGCCGTCGGAACGGCAATTTCAATCCGCACCCTCAAGTCCTGCAAAGCTGCCGCACTGCCCGCCTGCGCGGAGATGGAGTCGATCCGGATTTGATTCGCCGGAAGCGTGTACGTCGCATAGTCGGTTTTGAACTCGAGAACGGCTTGCTTGTCCTCCATGTTCTTGATCATCCGGCCGTTCAGCTCGGCAACGACGATATCGAACGGCTTGCCGATCGGAATCGTGACGACGGCATGCCGCCCTTCCGCCGCAAGCTTGTCGCCGAGCTTTTTCTCATCCACGGCGACCGTCATGACGGTCCGATCGCCGCGCTCGGACACCTTGGCGGCGCCCGCGTTCTCGACTTTCCCGTTCACCAGAATGTCCACGCCCGTTTCGTCCGCGGCGCCCGGCGCCGTCGGAGCGGAAGGCTGGGATTGGGACGGCGAAGAGCCGCCGTTATCGGCAGGCGGAGCTGTCGGAACGACCGCGTTCGATTCTGCCGAAGCCGCGCTTTTTCCCGCGCCGTTGATCGCTTTAACCGTGAACGTGTAGCTTACTCCGTTCGTTAATCCCGTGACCGTAATCGGACTGGAGCCGCCGGCCACGACCGCATTCCCCGGCGATACGATCACCTCGTACCCTGTAATCGGGCTTCCGCCGGTCTCGGAAGGAGGCGTAAACGTGATGACGGCCCGGCCTTTCCCCGCGGCCGCCGTCACCTCGGTCGGAGCTCCTGGCACGGCGGACGGAGTCACGGCGACCAGGTTCGATGCCGCGCTCAAGCCGCCCGGATTTTCCGATTTGACGATAAAGTAGTAGGTCGTGCCGTTAACCAGATTAAACGCGCCGTAAGTCGCCGAAGTGACGGTCGCCACCTCCGCGAAGTCGGACGGATTCGGATCGGCTGCCATATAAACGCGGTACTGCGTCGCGTTCGGTACGGGGCTCCAGCCCAGAGTCGCCAGACGATCTCCGCCCAGCGCGGCCAGATCCTGCGGATTGGCCGGGGCGTTCGGCAAGTGGACGGCTTGCGTCACGACAAACGACACCGGCGCCAGATGATCCGCGGCAACCGTAACCGTTGCCGTATAGGTATTCGCCGGCAAGCCGTCTTTGACAGCGAGCCCAAAGCTTGTCGACGCGCCGCCGACCAGCGCGGAATCCGGAGGCGTCACGACGAAGTCGGAGGCGTTGGCTCCGCTTAGCGTGACCGACAGATTCGCCAATGCGCCGGTGCCGGTATTCGCAATCGAGACGGGTCTCGACTCTTGGGTTCCCGCTGTGTATCCCAACGTAAGCGGCGTTAGCGTCTGGTCCGAGATCGGGGCGATCGAATAGGAGTAGGCTTCAGTGACCGTAATCGTCGCCGTTCCTTTTTTGCTCGCGTCGAACACGGAAGTCGCCGTAATCGTATATACGCCGGGAATCGTTTCCGGCGCTGCCGTGACGTTGCCGGTGTTATCCACCGTCACCTGGCCGCCGCCGTCTTCGCTCGACCACGTTACCGCCTCGTCCGCTCCCCCCGCCGCGACTACCGAAGCGGAAAGCTGCTTGCTCCCTCCTTGCATGATGCTTGCGGCGCTCGGTTCGATGCTTACGCTATGAATAGCCGGCGCCGCCGTTACCGTAATCGTCGCCGTTCCTTGTTTGCTCGCGTCGAACACGGAAGTGGCCGTAATCGTATAGTCTCCGGGCACGGCATCCGCCGCGGCGCTCACTTTACCAGCTTCGTCCACCGTCACCTTTTGGTCGACTCCGTTGCTCGACCACGTCACCGACGGCGTCGCTCCCCCTGCCGCGACTACCGAAGCGGAAAGCTCCTTGCTCTCTCCCTGCATGACGCTTGCGGTGCTCGGATCGATGCTTACGCTATGAATAGCGGGCGCAATCGTTACCGTGATCGTCGCCGTTCCTTGTTTGCTCCCGTCGAATACGGAAGTGGCCGTAATCGTATAGTCTCCGGGCACGGCGTCCGCCGCGGCGCTCACTTTGCCGGCTCCGTCCACCGTCACCTTTTGGTCGACGCCGCTGCTCGACCACGTTACCGTATTATTCGCTCCGCCTACCGCGACTACCGAAGCGGAAAGCTCCTTGCTCTCTCCCTGCATGACGCTTGCGCTGGCCGGATCAATGCTTACGCTATGAACGGCAGGCGCCGGCGTGACCGTGATCGTCGCGGTTCCTTGTTTGCCGGCGTCGAATACGGAGGTGGCCGTAATCGTATAGTCTCCGGGCACAGCGTCCGCCGCGACGCTCACTTTGCCGGTTCCGTCCACCGTCACCTTCTGGTCGACGCCGCTGCTCGACCATGTTACCGTATTATTCGCTCCGCCTACCGCGTCTACCGTAGCCAAAAGCTGTCGGATTCCGCCTTGCACGACAGTCGCGGAGGCCAGATTTAGCGTCACGCTGCGCACGGCCGGCGCTATATACTTGGCGACTCGAATTTGATTGTATTTCCCCGCCTCCGGGCTCTTCTCCTGCCAGGTTACGAATAATTCGCTGTTTCCTGCGGCTATCGCGGGATCGATAGCGGCTTCCCCGACATTCTTGTTCAAGCCGTCGTTGCCGCCTCCGTCGACGAACGTCCATTCCCCGCCGTCGTATTTCCTGACTCGAATTTGATAGATAATAGTCCCGTATTTCAGCTCTTGCCACGTTGCAAACAATTCGTTGTTGAATGCAATCAAAGCAGGTTCCCTGACCTGGAACCCGTCATAGCGGTTCAAACCGTACGTACTGCTGCCTTCGGCCTTCTCCCACCCCGTTCCGTTATACCGCTTGGCCCGAATTTTGCTATCCGTCGATCGCACCGGCGCTTCTTCCCAAATGACGACCAAGAAATCGTCGAGAGCGGCCATTGAAGGTTTATTCCCGTTGTAATAATCCACCATGTTTAATCCGTTAGCGGAGTCTCCGTCCACGCTCGTCCAGTTCTTATCGCCATCATATCTATTGACCCGGATTTGACCGGAATTTCCGTTCGATTCAACCCATGTAAGATATAAGGAGCCTTGGAATACAGCCATAGCGGGATATAATCCGCTTATTGCTTCATTCCGGTTCAACCCCTTCTGACCGCCTTGGTCGAGACTCGTCCAGCTCTTATTGCCCTCATACTTTTTAACCCGGATTTGAAGAACGTCGGCATCGTTTTTCTCCTGCCAAGCCGCATATAAGGCATTGTCGAACACAACCAGAGCAGGGGCCGTGGCTTCTTTCTCAGGTGTTATGTTTAATCCGTTGCCTTCGACGACCTCCGTCCAACCAAATCCGTCATAGCTCTTGACCTTAATTTGACTATAGGGAATGCTCATCTCTTCCCATGCCAGATAAAGCTTCCCGTTAAATACCATCATCGTAGGATTATTCGCGTTCTTTTCGAGGTTATAATTCATTCCATCCCCATCGATGCTTGTCCAGATGGCGCCAATCAATTTCTTGACGCGGATTTTATTGACCGTTTTGCTCCCCGATTGGTTCGATTCCACCCAGGCCGCATAGACTTCGTTTTTATACACGGCTATCGTTGGAACGTTGGCATGGTTATAAGTAAACTGGTTTATACCGTTTACCCCGTTCCCGTCTATCAGCGGCCAACTGGACGCCGCCGCGGAAGCCTGACCGCCGCCGACCGAGAGAAGAGGCATGAACAGCGCAAACGCCAATATAAAATAAGCCGCCTTCCGTAACCGATGTCTCCTCGCATGCTTATTCGTTGCCGGGACCAATTCGCATCTTCCTTTCCATAGTCGCCTTCATTCGCTTAGTCCGGATTTCTCAGCCCAGCATATCCGACGGCACCTTAAAGAAACCTTAAAAGTCGACATTTTTCTCCAACCAAGCATAAACGGCTTACGCCGTCCTTGGGATCGGCGGGATAACGTTTATGTCGGAGGTGATTCAGATAAGTATGCGAATTTTATACTTTCTGAATCACCAAGCAAAAACGCCTGCGGCGTCCATAAGACGGCGAACGCGTTTTTGTCGGAGACGATACAGACAAAAAAGACCCTCATCGAAAATGATGAGAGCCTGTCGCGTCAACTTTACGGTGCCGCCCGCCGATGCGAAGAAACAGAAACGGGAATTCGCACGGTAACCTTCGTTCCGCGTCCCGGCTCGCTTTCGAGCTCGAGCGAAATCCCGTACTCGTATTTCAACCGCTTGTCGATATTTTGCAGCCCGACCCCTTGCGGATCGTCCGCATCCGTTCGTTCGAGCAGCGCCTTCAGCCGTTCGGGCGCGATTCCGACGCCGTCGTCGGCAACGATGAAACGCCACGTTCCTTTCGACCGATCCGCCGTCATCGTCACGGTGCCGCCCTCCAGCCGATCGCCGATGCCGTGGCGAATCGCATTTTCTACAAGCGGCTGCAGCAGAAGCGGCGGCATGCGCAGGCTGTAGGCGGACTCCGGAATATGGTAATCAAAGCGAATCCGATCTTTAAACCGGGCCCGCTCGATTTCCACGTACGTTCGGATAAGGCTGAATTCTTCTTCAAAGCCGATGCGCTCTTCCGTATTGCTGAACCGGAAGCTGCCGCGCAAGTAATCGGCGAGATCCACAATCATCCTCCGCGCGCGCTCGACATCGGTATAGCTCGAGGCCACAATGCTGTTAAGCACGTTATACATAAAATGAGGCTTGATCTGCGATTGCAGAAACGCCAGCTCCATGCGTACCGCTCGCCCGAGCGATTCCTTCACCGCGAGCAAGCTGCCGATTCGGGCCTTAAGCTCCTCCAGATCAAACGGCTTCGGCAAGTAATCGTTCGCTCCCGCCTGGAAGGCGGCCACCTTATCCTGGGGCTGAATGGCCGCGGTAACCATCAGGACGGGCAGCTCCAGCAGCGAGTAACGCTTGCGAATCTCCTGGCACGTCTCATAACCCGATATGCCCGGCATCATCAAATCGAGAATGACGAGATCGATTCGGCCCGAGCGGTCGATCTGCTCCAGCGCCTCGTAGCCGTTCTTGACCGCGATCACGCGATAATCGAGAGTTTGCAGCGCATCCAGCAGCACCTTCAGGTTTACGTACTGATCGTCGACGATCAGCACCGTATGCTTGCCGTCCCGATTCGTCTCATACGGCGTCGCGAAGGAGTATTCGGTTTCCTTGGGCACGACCGCAGAGCCGGAATAAGACAAGCTCGGTGCCTTCTCGCTCCGCTGATTGGCGATCGGAAGCGTGAACGTAAAGGTCGAACCGGCCCCCGGAGCGGAAGACACCGTAAGCGTTCCTTTTTGCAGCTCGACCAGCTGCTTGGCGATCGCCAGCCCTAACCCGAAGCCGCGCTGCCGATTGCCCTCGAGCGATTTGAACGGCTCGAAAATAAACGGGATATCGCGAGGGTCGATGCCTTTCCCCGTATCCTGAACGGCGATTTCAAGCCAGCCTCCCCGTTCTCTCCCCATAACGACGATCCTTCCGTTCTCCGTATGCTTGATCGCGTTGTCGAGCAAGTTGCCGATCACCTGGCTCAGACGGATTTCGTCGGCGTAAGCGAACGGCAGTTGTCCGGGCACCAGGTTGACCAGCTGAATCCGGTTTTCCGTGCACAGATAGGAATAGAAGCGCACTTGCGCCTCGGCGACCGAACGAACGTCGATCGGCGCCGGAACGATCCTCAGCTCGCCCTGCTTCAGCTTGGATAAATCCAAAATGTCGTAAACAAGCTGGGAAAGCTTCCGCGTAATATCGGTAATCAGTTGAAGCTTTTCCCGCTGCTCCGTTGTCGGCGGATAGGAGGCGTCGTCCAGCATCGACCGGGAAATGTTCATTAGCCCGTGGAGCGGCGTCTTGAATTCGTGCGAGGTTCTTGCCAGGAAGTCGTCCTTCAGCTTGTCCGCTTCCAGCAGCTTCCCGGACAGCTCCTCGATTTTCTGGAACGCGTTCGAGAACCGGAGCGACATCAACAGCGCGAGCATCAGCAGAACGAGGAAAGGCTCGACCGGCGGGAGCGAATAGATCGGCACGGCGAAATACACGTTCATGTTCTGATTCAGAACCAGGGCGTTTAACGCCATCGCCGCCACGGCCAAATAACCGCTGCCCGGAACTTTGTGCAGGGCCGTATAGACGAAGACGTACGTGGCGTACAACAGCGCAAACGTCACGTAAAACGACGTCAGCTGCCGAAACAGCCCCGTCGACAGCTCGACCGCGAAGCCGCAATTCAGCGCGGCGAGGACCGCCCCAGCAATCAGCCCGCCCCGGGTGAGCCACTTTAAGTTATAAGGCCGAAAAGCGGTATACACATATAGAAAAAATCCGAGCCCTACGCCAACCGTCGAAACCATCTGAATACGGAAATATAGCCAGAACGGAAACGAGCCGACCGCATCGAAAAGAACCCTCTCGCCGCTGACGCTGGTGAATACGGCGATAAACAAGCATATGGCGCCGAATACCGCATACGACAAATCGTTTCTTCGCTGGGAGAACAAGCCGATGAAATATAGCCCCATAATCAGAAAAGCGGTTAATGCAATCCAGTCATGAGCCGTCGCTCGCTGGCGAAGTCCGGCGATTTGATCCGCCTCGCCCAAGTGAAGGGATTCGCCGATCCCGCTGCCTGCCCGGAACTCGTAGTTGGCCGCCTCGATCAGAATCTCATTCCAGCCCGGCCGTAAATTGAAATAGCTGACATAGGGTTTATTTAGCGCCCGGTAATGCGGCTTCTCCGCCGGATTGCCGCTTGCTCCGACGACTTTTCCGTTGACGACGAGACGGTTGGAGATGAGGATTGCCGCCGTTTTTAATCCGTATACCTCGCTTGCATCGCCGATTTGAATCCGCAGCCGATAGGTTGCCATGCCGAGCGTATCCATCTGCTTGGACCAATATCCGGGGACCTGAATCCTATCGGGCGTTAATCCCGCCGCGGCGTCGGTCGAAGCAAACTCGGGAGCGGAGGAAAACAGCAGCCGATTCGGATAAAGCTCCCACTCCCCGTCCAGCCGCACAATTCCGTCTTCGTCGAAATTCCAAGCGGTCAAGTCCATTAAACCGTTCTCCGCCAAGGGCATAGGCTTCTTATGAACAGAGAAGTAGGCCAACAGCGCCCCATAGGTTGCCAGCAACAGAGACAGCGTGATGATCGCGGCCGCGACTTTTTTTCTCATCAGGCCTGCCGCTCCGTCTTTTCTTTCGTTTGTCGGATAAGCAGCAGCGTCTCTTCCTCCAGCTCGGCTCCCAATTGGACGCGTACGGCTTGCTCCAGCTGCCGGCAGACGCGAAGCGCCTCGTTGCGATTGCCAGTCTTCAGGTGCAGTTGGATCAGCTCGCGCCCGTCGATCTCCGAATCGGGGACAAGAGACAGCAGGCTTTGCAGGCTGTCCGCCGCCAGGGCAAGATTGCCCCGACTGCGGAAATGCGCATATCCTTTACGAAGCGCGCGAGCGTAATCGGCTTTCAGTTCCAACTGCCTGGGAGCGGCCCATCCGAAATCGCAAGCCTCCATATACTCGCCTTCGTACAATCGCTTCAAATTGTCGAATAACCCGACATCCATCTCGTCTGCCGCCCTTGCTTTGGCCAGCTGCCTTTCGAATTCGGTTACGTCGACCGTCGCCCCGTCCATGACTGCGACGAACCCTTGATCCGCTTTGAGAATCCGGATCGGAAGCCGATGCTCCGTCAAGCTTCTTCTTAAATAGGACAGACAGGTATATAAGTACGTTTTCGCCTTGTTCAAGTCGTGTTCCGGCCAGAGCGCCTCGATGATCGCCGCCGTATGGACGGCCTTTCCCGCGTGGTGGATCAGAAACGCGCACAGCTCCTTCTCTTTTTTCGTCTTCCAGGTCAGCACCTTGTTTCCGGAGCCCGGCAAATCGATATGAAAGCCGCCCAGACAGCGGACAGCCGGAGGAAATCCTGCGCTCGCCGGACCCTGAACGACAGGCTCCGGCAGGATCTGCTGCCGAATGCGCGCGACCGATTTCCGAAGTCTGTCCTGTGTGAACGGCTTCAGAAGATAATCGGTCGATTGGATTTCGAACGCTTCCACCGCATATTCCGCATAAGCCGTCGTGAATACAATCGGCATTCGGGGAACCCTGCTTCTGATTTTTCTGGCGGCTTCCATGCCCTTCATTCCCGGCATTTGGTTATCCAGGAATACTGCATCCACAGAGATACGGCCTAAATCTTCAATCGCTTGCAGCGGATTGAGATACCTGCCCGCAATCTGGACATCCCCAATCTGTCCGAGCAGAATCTCCAGCAAATCCAGCGCGTCTTCTTCGTCGTCTATGAGCATTACGCGAATCATCGGCTATAGCCTCCTGATTTTCATCAGTCGCAAATAAACTACCCCCAAAATCAAGCTATAAATCGGCGGGGCAAGCAAGGCGAACGCTGCCTCCGCCGTCGAGACCGTTTCGTAACGGTTAAAGACGTCGATCAGCGAAAATACCGGCGGAAGCAAATGCACGACAAAGCCCGCCGATTCGGGAAGCGAATCCCGAATGCCGCCCGCGGCGAAGGAAAGCGACAGCGCCAGAACCAGACCGATGATGGCGTAATTCAGTTTTCCGATTAACTTGCAGGTAAACAGATAAGAGATCCCGACTCCCAGCAGCGCCAATCCCATATGACCGGCCAATCCCGCCAGAATTTCTCCGACTCCGGGCTGCCTGTCGAACTTCTCTAATACGATGGGGTAAAAGGTCGCAACCAGCGTCAGCAGTCCGCAGGCTCCGGCCATGAGCAGCCATCTGCCGACATGATACGCCATCCATCCTCCGGAATGCAGCACGCCGACAAGCTGCTGCGTTTCGTCTTCGGCGTCCACGAATCCGAAGCCTAACCACGCAGCGGTCAAAAACGTTAAAGAAACCGTCAAAGAATAACTGGGCATGACCGGATTCGGCACAACGCCGTAAATGAAAACGAGAAAAATCGCGAATGCCAGGAGCGGACCGACGTAGCGATAGGATCTGGCGTAGTCCCGGAAAGCATAACGCATCATGCCTATCATTCCGCGACATCCCTCCCTTTTTCCTCCGCGACGGAAACAATGCTTCCCCCGGAGTTCAATACGGCGAGCAGGAAAGCGTCTGCTTGGTCGGCCTGCACGGAAACCGCCCAGCCCGCCTGTCCTCTCTCCCTGCTTATTGATCCCTCGAAGCCGGCGCATGCTTCCCGGGCCATTGCTTCCTCCAATCGGAATTCGATTCTCTTGGTGCGGAGCGGCGCTCCCCTCGCCCCTTCCTCGTCGATGAGCTTCCCCTCTGCCAGTCGCACGATCCGGTCGGCAATCCGCTGCGCAAGCAGGAGTTCATGCGACGAGTACACAATCGAGATTCCCTTGGCTTTTAGAATGACTAACGCTTCGGTCAGTTCTTCGCGCGTCCGATCGTCCAACCCGGACAAAGGCTCGTCCAACAGCAGCAGTTCGGGTTCCTCCAACAAGGCCTGCATCAAATTCACTTTCTGCAGCATCCCTTTAGAGTAATTTCTTAAACGTCCAGAGTTGGGGGGAAGCTGGAACAGCTCCATCAATTCGGCTATTCGCCGTTCCGACTGTTCGAGACTCATCCCTCTAACACCACTCATTGCCCTCAAGTATTCCTCGGCCGTAAAGCGAAGTTTGGGAAAACGATCCGGCGCAAACCCGATTTGCTTAAACGGAAGCCTCGATCGTCTCTCCCCCGCATCGATTGGACTCAGTCCGCTGATGATTTTGAGAAGAGTGCTTTTGCCGGAACCGTTGCGTCCGAGCAGCGCGACGACTTCGCCGGGATGAAGCGATAGAGACAGCTTGTTCAATACGGTCTTTCCGGACAATCGACGTTTAACGTCGACAAGAGCGACAAGCGGGGTCTTCGTCATGATTTTCCTCCCGATAGCTCAAGCACAAACGCCTGCGGCGTCCACAGGACGGCGAACGCGTTTTTGTCGGAGACGATACAGACATGATTAAGGCTGAAACTTATAAATTCTGTATCGTCAAAAAAAAGCGGATACCGTTGCAGGTATCCGCTTAAGATGACTTTTTACTCCGCTCCTACAGGTTCAAGCTCTGCCGCTTCATCCGTCGGTTCGTCAAACGGCGACACGACCTTGATGTTGCGATAGCGCGCCATTCCCGTACCGGCCGGAATGAGCTTTCCGATAATGACGTTCTCCTTGAGCCCGAGCAGGCGGTCGACCTTGCCCTTGATCGCGGCATCGGTCAGAACGCGGGTCGTCTCCTGGAAGGACGCCGCCGACAGGAACGAATCCGTCTCGAGAGACGCTTTCGTAATCCCGAGCAGCACCGGACGGGCAACCGCAGGCTCCTTGTCGGACAGGATCGCTTCGCGGTTAGCCGCTTCGTACTCGTGCAGGTCGACGAACGCGCCCGGAAGCAGCGTCGTGTCGCCCGGATCCACGATGCGGATCTTGCGAAGCATCTGCTTGATCATGACCTCGATGTGCTTGTCGTTGATCTCAACGCCCTGGTTCCGATAGACGCGCTGCACCTCTTGCAGAATATAATTCTGCACCCCGCGGATGCCCTTGATGCGCAGCATCTCTTTCGGGTCGATGGAGCCGTCGGTCAGTTCGTCGCCGGCTTCGACCTGCTGGCCCTGGACGACGCGAATGCGCGAGCCGTAGCTGACCGGATAGATCTTCGATTCCGCTCCGCCCTGCAGTTCGATCTCGCGGCGATCCTTCGTCTCGCGGATCTCTTTGATGACGCCGTCGAGCTCGGAGATGATCGCTTGACCTTTCGGATTGCGCGCCTCGAACAGCTCCTGGATACGCGGCAAGCCTTGGGTGATATCGTCTCCGGCAACGCCGCCGGTGTGGAACGTACGCATCGTGAGCTGCGTTCCCGGCTCGCCGATCGATTGCGCGGCGATGATGCCGACGGATTCGCCGATCTCGACTTGCTTGCCTGTCGCCAGGTTCCGTCCGTAGCAGAGCTTGCAGACGCCGTGACGGGCACGGCAGCTCAGTACCGAACGAATCTGGATGCTCTTGATGCCCGCGCGAATGATCTCTTCCGCTTTCGGCGTATCGATCAGATCGTTGCGATGCGCGATAACTTCTTTCGTCTCCGGATGGCGGATCGTCTCGAACACGTAGCGGCCTTCGATCCGGTCGAACAGATCCTCGATGACCTCTTTGCCGTCCTCGATCCGGGAGACGGTAATGCCTTTATCCGTGCCGCAATCGTCCTCGCGAACGATGACGTCCTGCGCGACGTCGACGAGACGACGGGTCAGATAACCCGAGTCGGCGGTACGAAGCGCCGTATCGGCCAGACCTTTCCGCGCGCCGTGCGTGGAGATGAAGTACTCCAAGACCGTCAGACCTTCGCGGAAGTTCGATTTGATCGGCAACTCGATGATCCGTCCGGACGGGTTGGCCATCAGGCCGCGCATGCCGCCCAATTGGGTGATCTGCGACTTGTTGCCCCGCGCCTTGGAATCGACCATCAGCATAATGCTGTTGTAGCGATCCATGGACTTCATCAGAATGTCCGTAATCTCGTCCTTCGTCTTGCTCCAGATTTCGATGACGCGGTCGCGGCGCTCTTCGTTCGTGATCAGACCGCGGCGATACTGCGTGGTCACGACCTTGACGCGCTCTTCCGATTTCCGCAAAATTTCCTGCTTCTCCTCGGGCACGATAACGTCGGATACACCGATCGTAATCCCCGCGCGAGTCGAGTAAGTGAAGCCGAGCTGCTTGATCTTATCCAGGATTACCGACGTCTGCGTCGTATGGTAAATACGGAAGCATTCGCCGATGATGTTGCCCAGATACTCTTTGCCTACGGCTCCCGGGATCGCCGGATCCTCGATAAACTTCGAGATGTCGGCGCCCTTTTCGTAAATGAAATATTTGTCCGGCGTTCCCTTCACGAGGTTTTCTTTCGTCGCCTCGTTGATGTACGGGAACGTGTCCGGGAAAATTTCGTTGAAAATGATTTTGCCGATCGTCGTCACGATCAGAGCTTCCTGCTGCTCCGGAGTGAAGGTTTTCTTCTTCAGCTCCTTAACCGGGATAACGACGCGCGCGTGCAGCGAGACGCCTTCCGTACCGCGCTGGTAAGCGGAGACCGCTTCGTTCACGTTGGCGAACTTGAAGCCGGAGCCGTACGATTTGTTGTTGTCCATCGTCAGATAGAAGCAACCGAGCACCATATCCTGCGACGGAGTTACGACCGGCTTGCCGTCTTTCGGGTTCAGAATGTTGCCGGCAGCCAGCATCAGCAGGCGGGCTTCCGCTTGCGCTTCGGCCGACAGCGGCACGTGAACCGCCATTTGGTCGCCGTCGAAGTCGGCATTGTACGCCGTACAGACGAGCGGGTGAAGCTTGATCGCGCGGCCTTCGACCAGAATCGGTTCGAAAGCTTGAATGCCGAGTCTGTGCAGCGTCGGCGCGCGGTTCAGCAGCACCGGATGCTCCTTGATGACTTCCTCCAGCACATCCCACACTTCGGGGCTGACGCGTTCGACTTTGCGCTTCGCGCTCTTGATGTTGTGGGCCAGGCCTTTCAGCACAAGCTCCTTCATCACGAACGGCTTGAACAGCTCGAGCGCCATCTCCTTCGGAAGACCGCACTGGTACATTCTCAGACTTGGGCCTACGACGATAACGGAACGTCCGGAATAGTCGACCCGTTTGCCGAGCAGGTTCTGACGGAAGCGTCCTTGTTTCCCTTTCAGCATATGGCTGAGGGACTTCAAAGGACGGTTGCCCGGACCGGTAACCGGACGGCCGCGGCGGCCGTTGTCGATCAGGGCGTCGACGGCTTCCTGGAGCATCCGCTTCTCGTTCTGCACGATAATGTCCGGAGCTCCGAGGTCGAGCAGTCTTTTCAACCGGTTGTTCCGGTTGATGACGCGGCGATACAGGTCGTTCAAGTCGCTTGTCGCGAAACGTCCGCCGTCCAGCTGCACCATCGGGCGCAGCTCCGGAGGAATGACCGGAAGCACGTCGAGAATCATCCAGTCCGGCAGGTTGCCGGAGTTGCGGAACGATTCGATGACTTCCAGACGCTTGATCGCGCGGTTGCGGCGCTGGCCTTGGGCCGTGCGCAGCTCTTCCTTGAGCGTCTCCAGCTCGCGGTCGAGATCGATGTCCTGCAGCAGCTTCTTGACCGCTTCCGCTCCCATGCCTGCATGGAACGCGTAGCCGTACTTGTCGCGGTAGCTGCGGTATTCTTTCTCGGAGAGCAGCTGCTTCTTCTCAAGCGGCGTATCTCCCGGGTCCGTTACGACATAGGAAGCGAAGTAGATGATCTCCTCGAGCGAACGGGGAGACATATCCAGCGCCAGGCCCATGCGGCTCGGGATGCCTTTGAAATACCAGATGTGCGATACCGGAGCGGCCAGCTCGATGTGGCCCATCCGCTCGCGGCGCACCTTCGCCCGCGTTACTTCGACGCCGCAGCGATCGCAGACGACGCCTTTATAGCGAACTCTCTTGTACTTGCCGCAATGACATTCCCAGTCCTTGGTCGGTCCGAAAATCTTCTCGCAGAACAAGCCTTCTTTTTCCGGTTTCAGCGTCCGGTAGTTTATCGTCTCCGGTTTCTTGACTTCGCCTCTGGACCACGATCTGATCTTGTCGGGCGAAGCCAAACCGATCTTCATAAACTCAAAGTTATTGACGTCTAACAAGGAGCAAGCCCTCCTTCATCGTTGCTAAGATTTCGGATCCTAAAGTTATTCGACGCCGACCTCGGAACCTTCGAGATTCAGATTCAGCTTATCTCCCGCGGAATCGTCATCGTCGTCGATTTCCTTCATCTCGATCTCCTGCTCGTCTCCGGACAGAATCTTCACGTCCATGCCCAAGCTCTGGAGCTCTTTGATCAATACTTTGAACGATTCGGGAACGCCCGGCTCCGGCACGTTCTCGCCCTTGACGATCGATTCGTACGTCTTCACGCGGCCGACGACGTCATCGGACTTGACGGTCAGAATCTCTTGGAGCGTATAGGCCGCGCCGTACGCTTCGAGCGCCCATACTTCCATCTCCCCGAAGCGCTGGCCGCCGAACTGGGCTTTACCGCCGAGAGGCTGCTGCGTAACGAGCGAGTACGGACCTGTGGAACGGGCGTGGATCTTGTCGTCGACCATGTGCGCCAGCTTGATCATATACATGACGCCGACGGTAACTTCGCGTTCGAACAATTCTCCCGAACGTCCGTCGCGCAGACGCCATTTGCCGTTGCGGGCCATGCCGGCTTCTTCCATCGTGTCGAAGACGTCGTGCTCGGACGCTCCGTCGAATACCGGGGTGGCGGCGTGAATGCCGAGCAGCTTGCACGCCATGCCGAGGTGAACCTCAAGCACCTGCCCGATGTTCATCCGGGAAGGAACCCCCAGCGGGTTCAGAACGACCTGTACGGGCGTTCCGTCCGGCAGGAACGGCATATCCTCTTCCGGCAGAATGCGGGCGATAACCCCCTTGTTGCCGTGACGTCCGGCCATCTTGTCGCCCTCGGAAATCTTCCGCTTCTGGGCGATGTAGGCGCGGACGAGCTGGTTGACGCCCGGCGGCAGCTCATCGCCGTTCTCGCGGGTGAACACCTTCACGTCGACGACGATGCCGTCCGTACCGTGCGGCACGCGCAGCGACGTATCGCGCACTTCGCGCGCCTTCTCGCCGAAGATCGCGTGCAGCAGGCGCTCTTCCGCCGTCAGCTCCGTTACGCCCTTCGGCGTCACTTTGCCGACGAGAATGTCGCCCGCGCTGATCTCCGCGCCGACGCGGATAATGCCGCGCTCGTCAAGATTGCGAAGCGCGTCTTCGCCGACGTTCGGGATGTCGCGCGTAATCTCTTCCGGCCCGAGCTTCGTATCGCGCGCTTCGGACTCGTACTCCTCGATGTGGATCGAAGTGTAGACGTCCTCGCGAACGAGCTTCTCGGACAGCAGGATCGCATCCTCGTAGTTGTAGCCTTCCCACGTCATGAAGGCAACGACGACGTTGCGGCCGAGCGCGAGCTCGCCGGTGTCCGTGGAAGGACCGTCCGCCATGATGTCGCCTTTCTTGATCACGTCGCCGCGGCGAACGAGAGGGCGTTGGTTAATGCACGTCCCTTGGTTGGAGCGCATGAATTTCTGAAGCTTGTATTTGACGATGTCGCCTTTGACTTCCTTGCCGTCGATCATCTCGACCCGACGCAGCTGGATTTCATTGGCAGACACGCGTTCGATATATCCGTCGTATTTGGACACAATACATACCCCGGAGTCCTTCGCCGACTTGTGCTCCATGCCCGTGCCGACAAACGGCGCTTCCGGAACGAGCAGCGGAACGGCTTGACGCTGCATGTTCGAACCCATCAGCGCGCGGTTCGAGTCGTCGTTCTCGAGGAACGGGATCATCGCCGTCGCGACCGATACGACCTGCTTCGGAGAAACGTCCATGTAGTCGACCCGATCGCTCGGCATCGTCAGGATGTTATCCGTCTGCTTGTTGTAACGGACGATGATGTTTTCTTCTTCGAACGAGCCGTCGTCGTTCAGCCTGGCATTCGCTTGCGCGATGATATAGTTGTCCTCTTCGTCCGCCGTCATGTAGACGATCTCGTCCGTGACGCGGTTCGTGTTCGGATCGACTTTGCGGTACGGCGCTTCGATAAAACCGTACTCGTTGATTCTCGCGAACGAGGACAACGAGTTGATCAGACCGATGTTCGGTCCTTCCGGCGTCTCGATCGGGCACATGCGGCCGTAGTGGGAATTGTGAACGTCCCGGACTTCGAAGCCCGCGCGTTCCCGCGTGAGACCGCCCGGTCCGAGCGCGGACAGACGGCGCTTGTGCGTCAGCTCGGCCAACGGGTTCGTCTGATCCATAAACTGCGACAGCTGGGAGGATCCGAAGAACTCCTTGATCGCCGCAATGACCGGGCGAATGTTGATCAGCGCTTGCGGCGTGATCGCGTTCTGGTCCTGGATCGACATCCGTTCGCGAACGACCCGTTCCATCCGGGACAGACCGATGCGGAACTGATTTTGCAGCAATTCGCCGACGGAACGCAGACGACGATTGCCCAGATGGTCGATGTCGTCGGTGTTGCCGATGCCTTGCAGCAGGTTCATGAAATAGTTGATCGACGAGATAATATCCGCCGGAGTGATGTTCTTCACCACTTTGTCGATAATGCCGTTGGAAATGACCTTCACGACTCTACCGTCTTCGAGCGGGGAGAACACGTTGACCGTCTGCAGCGGAATGTCTTCCGCTTCCTGGACGCCGCCGGCTACGCGATAGTTCTTGAAGCCGACGTTCTTCTCCAGCATCGGAAGAATCTGATCAAGCAGTCTGCGATCGATCATCTGGCCGGCTTCGGCGATAATTTCGCCCGTCGAAGGATCGACCAGCGTCTCCGCGAGACGTTGGTTGAACAAGCGGTTCTTGATGTGCAGCTTCTTGTTGACCTTGTAGCGGCCGACGTTGGCCAGATCGTAGCGCTTCGGATCGAAGAAGCGGGCGATCAGCAGGCTGCGCGCGTTCTCGAGCGTAGGCGGCTCGCCCGGACGAAGGCGTTCGTAAATCTCGATGAGCGCTTTCTCGGTCGAATCCGTATTGTCCTTCTCGAGCGTGTTGCGAATAAATTCGTCCTGTCCGAGCAGATCGAGTATCTCCGCGTCGGTTCCGAAACCGAGCGCGCGAAGAAGCACCGTGACGGGAATTTTCCGCGTCCGATCGATCCGCACGTATATAATATCCTTAGCATCCGTCTCAAGCTCAAGCCAGGCTCCGCGATTCGGAATGATGGTGGCGGTATAATTCTTCTTGCCGTTCTTATCTACTTTCGTACTGAAATAGACACTCGGGGAGCGCACCAATTGACTGACGATAACGCGTTCCGCACCGTTGATAATGAACGTGCCCGTCTCCGTCATGAGCGGAAAATCGCCCATGAACACTTCCTGCTCCTTCACTTCGCCGGTTTCCTTGTTAAGCAACCGGACTTTTACGCGAAGCGGAGCCGCGAAGGTGACGTCGCGTTCCTTGGATTCGTCTACCGAATATTTCGGCTCGCCAAGGCTGTAGTCGATAAACTCCAGCACCAGGTTGCCCGTAAAATCGGAGATCGGCGAAATGTCCTGAAAAATCTCCCGCAAACCCTCGTCCAAAAATTTCTGGTACGATTGCTGCTGGATTTCGATCAGGTTCGGAACGTCCAACACTTCATGAATGCGGGCGTAGCTGCGCCGCGTACGGCGGCCATACTGAACAAGATGTCCTGCCAACTTAACCTCACCCCTTAAGTCTGCTTCAACACATAAATAAAGAAAAGCCACTTATGCGCCGAATGGCGGCACAATGGCAACTCATCCTGCCTTTACCCCAAAACAAACCCATTATACGCCAATCGCGGCGAATTTATTCCCGGGTAAAGAGCCGGAGATCGAGGGCTCCTGTGTTGAAGACAATTAGCCCATCCTAATACTGACATTTTTTAATAATACCACAGCGAAAATGTCAAGTCAAATTTTTTATTCGTTTTTTGACCGTTTGGCCCTGTAAACCCGAAATCCCTTATCCTTGGCGATTTCCGCGACTTCGTCCTCGCCAAAAATTTCTTCCAGCTTTGCCCTCGCCGAAGGGGCTCCCTGCTTGTTCTGGATGACGACCCAGAGCTCTCCTCCGGGGTTCAGCCTTCCGAACGCTTCCGAGAATACCCGATGCACGACCGCTTTGCCCGCGCGAATCGGCGGATTGGACAGAATCGCGTCGAAGCTTTCGCCCTCGACCGCTTCGTACAAATCGCTCTGCGCGAAGGAAACGTTGCCGATTCCGTTCGCTTTCGCGTTTAAACGGGCCAGCTCGACCGCTCTCTCGTTAATGTCGATCAGCTTGACATGTCCTTGCGGCGCAAGGCGGGCAGCGACAAGACCGATCGGTCCGTATCCGCAGCCGATGTCGAGAATCCGCGCATCCGCGGGAAATTCCATATGCTCGATAAGAGCCCGGCTGCCGTAGTCCACCCCGTCCCGCGAAAACACGCCCGCGTCCGAATTCAGCTTCAGACGAACGCCGCGAAGCGTCGTTTCGAAGGCGCGCCGGTCGCTCTGCGATCGAGGTTTCGCCGAATAGTAATGATCGTTCATCCCATGCACCTCCGCGCATCGGTCAGGATGCTTTCTCCAAGCGGTTTTGGAACCGCGCAATTGAAGCGGTTTGGAACACGTATTTTAAGCATGATCAACTTTGCGCATGAACAAACCCCTCGAAGAAAATCTTCAAGGGGTTCGCAAAGTCCCGTTTCTTATTTAACTTCGACTTTAGCGCCTGCTTCTTCAAGCTTGGCTTTGACAGCGTCGGCTTCTTCTTTGGAAGCTTTTTCTTTAACCGGCTTCGGAGCGTTGTCTACGAGATCCTTCGCTTCTTTCAAGCCGAGGCCCGTAATTTCGCGAACCGCTTTGATAACGTTGATTTTGGAAGCGCCGGCTTCCGTCAGAACAACGTCGAATTCCGTTTGCTCTGCAGCCGCTTCCGCAGCGCCGCCGCCTGCAACTACAGCTACAGGAGCCGCAGCCGTTACGCCGAATTCTTCTTCGATTGCTTTAACCAGATCGTTCAGTTCAAGAACGGTCATCGTTTTGATGGCTTCCAAGATTTGCTCTTTGCTCATTTGAGTATCCTCCAAGTATTGAGATCGCTGGGATCTTCTTATTTTGATATTCGTCTGGAATGACTTGCCTTACGCGCTCGCTTCGTTCTTCTCCGACACCGCTTTGACGGCGAGGGCGAAGTTGCGAACCGGAGCTTGAAGAACGCTAAGCAGCATGGACAGCAAGCCTTCGCGGGAAGGAAGATCCGCCAGCGCCTTCACTTGAGCCGCGTCGTAGAATACGCCGTCCACGATGCCGCCTTTGATTTTGAGCGCGTCGTTCTTCTTCGCAAAATCGCTGAGAATCTTGGCCGGAGCAACGGCGTCGGCGCCGAACGCAACGGCGGTCGGACCGGTCAGCACAGCCTCCAGATCGTTCAGCTCGGCGCTTGCGGCGGCGCGGCTAACCAAAGAGTTCTTCAGAACTTGGAATTCGACGCCGGCTTCGCGCAGCTGCTTGCGAAGCAGAGTGACTTGAGCTACGTTCAAGCCGCGGTAGTCGGCAACGACCGTGCTGCTGCTCTCGCGGAGCTTGGCCGCGATCGCATCGACTTCCTGCTGCTTCGCCGCGATGATTTTCGCATTTGCCATTGTGTGCACCTCCTGTGATTGTTTGGATAGTTCCGTATTTCGTCTCGCTTGATCCCGGGGCATAAGAAATGCCTCCGCAGACGTTGCGGAGGCATGGTACGATCTCGCTTCTACGCGCGGACGCATCACGCGTCCGGCATACAAGAAAAGCTCTATTCACACACCTCGGCAGGAAATTAAGCATGGCGACGGTCGGATCGCCGGCAATTGCCGTTCAATCGCGTTCGCGCCCTGCACCTACGGTCTACGGTATCCATATTCGTTTGTCAACTTCATCAGATTACCATTAAGGCAGCCCGATGTCAAAAACCGTTTGTTGCCAGCTTTCCGGAAGGATTAGCGATATGCCGCCGCTTCAACGCGAGCGCCCGGTCCCATCGTCGAGGAAATCGAGATGTTCTTCAGGTAAATTCCTTTGGAAGACGCCGGCTTGGCGCGGTTCAACGCGTCGATCAGAGCTTTCAGGTTTTCGTTCAGCTTCTCGGAGTCGAACGATACCTTGCCGATCGGAGCGTGAATTTGCCCGGCCTTGTCCAGACGATATTCGATTTTACCGGCTTTGATCTCCTGGATGGCTCTCGTAACGTCGTTCGTTACAGTGCCGGCCTTAGGGTTCGGCATCAAGCCTTTGCCCCCGAGAATACGGCCGAGTTTACCGACTTCGCCCATCATGTCCGGCGTTGCGACGCAGACGTCGAACTCGAACCATCCTTGCTGGATTTTGTTGATGAGCTCGGCATCTCCTACGTAATCCGCTCCGGCAGCTTCCGCTTCCTTCAGCTTGTCGCCTTTCGCGAATACGAGAACGCGCTGCGTTTTGCCGGTGCCGTGAGGCAGTACGACTACGCCGCGGACCGCTTGGTCTTGCTTTCTCGGATCGACGCCGAGACGGACGGCGGCTTCGACGGTTTCGTCGAATTTGGCCGTTGCCGCTTTCTTGACAAGCTCGATCGCTTCGAGCGACTCGTAAGTCGCGTCGCGGTCGATCAGCTTGGCGGCTTCTCTGAATTTCTTGCCGTGTTTAGCCAAGTTGTTCTCCTCCTTGTGTGGTAGTAACGGTGTGTTTCAATCCGCGCGACTCGGCGCAGATTGTCCCTCCCACTCGCGCGTCCGTGCGGACACGCGGAATCGCCGCGGGGGCGATATTAGTCTTCGATCGCGACGCCCATGCTGCGGGCCGTACCTTCGACCATACGCATTGCAGCTTCTACGGAAGCCGCGTTCAAGTCTTGCATCTTCTGCTCGGCGATCTCGCGAACTTTCGCGCGCTTGACCGTAGCGACTTTCTTCTTGTTCGGCTCGCCGGAACCTTTTTGGATTCCCGCCGCTACGCGAAGCAGTACCGCTGCCGGAGGAGTTTTCGTCTCGAACGTGAAGGAACGATCCTCGAATACGGAAATGACGACCGGAATAACCAGGCCGGCTTGATCCGCCGTGCGAGCGTTGAACTCTTTACAGAATTGCATGATGTTAACGCCGGCTTGACCGAGCGCAGGACCGATCGGCGGCGCAGGGTTAGCTTTACCCGCGTTAACTTGCAACTTTACCAGCTTGATCACTTTCTTTGCCATGTTGCACACCTCCCTGACCCATAATGCGGTTTAACGGAACTCTCGTTCCTCCCGCTCTTTCCAAGAAACCCGAACTGCAAAGATACTTATATCTTCTCCACTTGAGTGAAATCCAACTCAACCGGGGTTTCCCTGCCGAACATGTTGACGTGCACCTTCAGCTTGCTCTTGTCGGCGAGAATTTCTTCCACGGACCCGACAAAATTGGCGAAAGGCCCGACTTTGACGCGGACGTTCTCTTTCAGCTCGAAATCGACGGCCGGCTTCGGCTCGTCCATGCCCATGTGACGCAGAATTCCTTCCACCTCGTCAGGCAGGAGCGCCGTCGGCTTCGATCCCGATCCGGTGGAGCCGACAAAGCCGGTAACGCCCGGCGTATTGCGGACCACGTACCAAGAATCGTCCGTCTGGATCATCTCCACGAGGACGTAGCCCGGATACACTTTGCGCATAACCGTCTTTTTCTTGCCGTCCTTGTTGACGATCTCCTCTTCCATCGGCACGAGGACGCGGAAGATTTTGTCTTGCATACCCATAGATTCCACGCGCTTCTCCAGGTTCGCCTTAACCTTGTTCTCGTACCCGGAGTACGTGTGCACTACGTACCATCTTTTCTCCATGGAAAAGCCACCTTTGGTTCCTGCGTCAGATGATCAGATCGACGAGGGATGAAATACCGATGTCCAGCACCCAGAAGTAGAGCGTTACCAGCACCACGGTCACAATAACGATGAGCGTGTAGCTTACGAGCTCTTTCCGGTTGGGCCAACGGACCTTCTTTAGTTCGTTCCAGCTGTCGGCAAAAAACGAAAAAAAGGACCCAAAGTTTTGCTTCATTTTAGCCAGGAAAGTCACATTCCTACCTCCTAGAGTTACCGCGTCTCGCGATGAGGAGTATGTTCATTGCAAAATTTGCAGAACTTCTTCAACTCGATGCGATCGGCGTGAGTCCGTTTATTCTTGCTCGACGTGTAGTTCCGTTGCTTGCAGCTTGTGCAAGCCAGCGTGATGATCACCCGCATCCCTTCCACCTCCCGGGATCATGACTTCATAAAAATACAACCATTCGGCGGAAACTCCAGCTTGGCGAACCAAGGCTGAGTTTGGAACCGCGATCCGATGGCAGGCCATCAAGACAACAATTCCTGGTGTTTCGCCGATGATTCAGAGCCAGCGCATAAGAAACCACGTTAAGGTTACTAAAATAATTTATCACAGGGGGGTATCGATGTCAACGAAAACCGTCTGGGCGTATCCGACACCGGTTTAGTACCATTCTTCCTGTTTTCGTTCTATTTAATCGCCGGCTCCCGAAAAAAGATATTTGTAGAAATTGTGAGAACCGGATTTTTGTATACGCGCTTATAGTATAGGAACGTCCCCGGACTAGCCGAGCCGCTTGTTGATGACGACCAGCTTCGTTTCCGTCATCTCCTCGACCGCGTATTTGACGCCCTCCCGGCCGATCCCGCTTTCCTTGACGCCGCCGTACGGCATATGGTCGACGCGGAAGGTCGGGATGTCGTTGATCATGACGCCGCCTACCTTCAGCCGTTCCGCAGCCCGAAGCGCCGTGAACAGATTGGACGTGTACACGCCCGCCTGCAAGCCGTAGTCCGAATCGTTCACCGCGTCGATCGCCTCGTCCATCGACTTCACGCTGTCGATGACGACAATCGGCGCGAACGCCTCGCGGCACGACACCTTCATCTCCCGCCCCGCCTCCGTAATGACGGTCGGCTCCAGCACGCCGCCGCTGACGCCGCCGCCGGCCGCAAGCTTCGCCCCGCCGTCGACCGCTTCCCGAATCCAGCTCAGCGCCCGCTCCGTCTCCCGCGCGGAGATCATCGCCGACAGATCGGTCTGCGGATCGAGCGGGTCTCCCCGCTTAAGCTTCCGGGCGGCCTCGGCGAACTTGCGAACGAAGCTCCCGTAAAGCTCCTCATGAACGTAAATCCGCTGAAGAGAGATGCATATCTGCCCCTGGTTGGAAAATGCTCCGGTCGCGCAGCGCGGCACGATCGCGTCCAGGTCGACATCCTTGTCGACGATCAGCGCCGAGTTGGAGCCAAGCTCGAGCGTGACGCGCTTGAGCCCCGCGCCGGCGCGAATGCTCTTGCCCACCTCGGGACTGCCGGTGAACGTGATCATCGCGACCCGCTCGTCCGCGACGAGCGCGGCTCCGGCGATCTCGCCGGGGCCCGGCACGACGTTCAGCGCGCCGGGAGGCAGTCCGGCTTCGGCAAACAGCTCCGCGATGTACAGCGCCGACAGCGGCGTCTGCTCCGCCGGCTTCAGCACGACCGTATTGCCGGCGGCGATCGCCGGGCCGACCTTGTGCGCGACCAGGTTAAACGGGAAGTTGAACGGCGTGATCGCCCCGATGACGCCGAGCGGCTCGCGCACCGTATAGGCCAATCTGTCTTCTCCGCCCGGAGCGGCGTCGAGCGGAATCGTCTCCCCGCCGATTCGTTTCGCCTCCTCCGCGGCGAATTTGTAGGTCTGCACCGTGCGCCCGATCTCCGCTCTCGCCGCCTTGATCGGCTTGGCCGCCTCCAGCGCGACCAGCCGCGCCGCCTCTTCGGAACGGCCGTCAAGCAGCGCGGCGACCCGCTCGAGTACGGCCGCGCGCTCATGCGCCGGCAGCGCGGCCATCGCTGCCTTCGCCTCGGTTGCGGCGCCAACGGCTTTGCCCGTCTCCTCCTTGTCGGCCGCGGGAACCTTGGCGATTACCTCTCCCGTATACGGCGAGCGCAATTCCTCGTATCGCCGGGCCTCCTCCCGACGCCCGCCTATCAACAGCTTTTTCTCCTCCACGTCCTCCCGCTCCTTTCTCCCTCCGCCTGTCGGCTCCGAAAGCCGTAAAAAAAGCAGCTTCATATGGGCTGCTTGTTCTATACCGCATTATGGATGAATCGAATCAGTGCTGACTGCTTATGTCGCGAACTTCCAGGTACCGTTCGAGCTTGCGCTTGACGCGCTGCAGAGCGTTGTCGATCGACTTCACGTGTCTGTCCAGATCGACCGCGATTTCCTGGTAAGAGCGGCCGTCCAGGTAAAGCATGAGCACCTTGCGTTCCAGATCGCTCAGAATTTCGGTCATCTTGTCTTCAAGCCCGTAAAATTCCTCTTGGTTGATGATCATTTCCTCCGGGTCGCACACCCGGGAGCCGCAGATGACGTCGAGCAGCGTTCGGTCCGAATCCTCGTCGTAGATGGGCTTATCCAAGGAAACGTAGGAATTGAGGGGGATATGCTTCTGACGGGTGGCCGTCTTGATCGCGGTAATGATCTGCCGGGTAATGCACAGCTCCGCGAAAGCCTTGAAGGAAGCCAGCTTGTCGCCCTTGAAGTCGCGAATCGCCTTGTAGAGGCCGATCATGCCTTCCTGAACGATATCCTCCCGCTCCGCTCCGATCAGGAAGTAGGACCGCGCCTTGGCGCGCACAAAATTGCGATATTTATGAATGAGGTACTCTAACGCTCCGCTATCTCCCAAGCGAACGAATTCAACGATGTCCTCGTCGGCCCTGAAGTCGTACTCAAGCGTTGCCAGTCTCTCCAAGTCGACGCTCACGAACATCCCTCCGGTCTGCATTGGCGTACTGGAACCTCTTACTCTACCAAACTATTATCAATATACTTGATCTGACGCATAGCGTCAATGGATTTGCCGTTATTCGCCTTCGAGCCGCAGTGGTAAAACTGTAAATTAAAGCCACAATTCGACACAATCTCTCCCCATTCGTCACGAATCTTTAAGCCCTCTTCTCATCCGCTCCAGCCGCGCCTGCACCTCTTCCGGCAAAATGCTTTCCACCGGATTTTTTTTCAGCTGCTTGTCGCTCGCGATCGTCGTCCGGATATCGACGCTGCTCTGCCGGACCGCGTGCCGCAGCTCGCGCGCCGACACCCGCAGCGCTCCGCGCCCGAAGACGACGTGCTGTTCGACAAGATCGGAGGTGGCGACGTACACGTTGCGCTTGACCGACAGCCACTCTCCGACGAGCCTCTCGATGCATTCGTCGGCCGTCTCCCGCTCGCGCGTGTAGACGACGCTGAATTTTTTTCGCGGACGGTATTCCTTGCCGGTGCCGGGAACGCGGAACGCGTCGAAAACGACGATCAGGACAAGCCCCGCGAAGCCTTGATACTCGGACAGCATCTCCAGCAGACGGTCGCGGGCGTCCTCCAGCCGCTCTTCCTTGAGCGGAACCAGCTCCGGCCACGAGCCGATCATATTATAGCCGTCGACGAGCAGAACGTCCTCTCTCTGGAACGTCCTGCCTTCACGCATGACCGGAAGGGGCCGCCGGCGACGGGGAGCTTCCGCTGTTCGCTTGTCCGCGCTGGCGGACGACTTCGTACAGAATGACGCCCGCGGCTACGGACGCGTTCAACGAATTGATCCGGCCGGCCATCGGCAGCGACAAAATAAAGTCGCACCGCTCCTTCACGAGCCGGGACAGGCCCTGCCCCTCGTTGCCGATTACGATGGCGAGCGGCCCGGTCAGGTTCGTGTCGTAGAAGCCCTCCCGCGCCCCGACGTCCGCTCCGGCGATCCACAGCCCCGCCTCCTTGAGCTTCTCCATCGTCTGCACGAGATTCGCCACGCGGGCGACCGGGACGTATTCGACGGCGCCGGCCGACGTCTTGGCGACGACCGCGGTCAGGCCGGCGCTGCGCCGTTTCGGCACGATGACGCCGTGCACGCCGGTACAGTCGGCCGTCCGCAAAATCGAACCCAAATTGTGCGGGTCCTCGACCTCGTCCAGCAGCACGATGAGCGGCGCCTCGCCCCGCTCCGCGGCGCGGGCCAGCAGCTCGTCCACATCGGCATAGGCGACGGCCGCCGCTTGCGCGACGACGCCCTGGTGCGGCATGTCCGGCACGAGCCGGTCCAGCTTGCTCTTGTCCACCTGCTGCACGACGATGCCCCGCGCTTTCGCTTCCTCCGCAATCGGCTGCAAGAGCGAACGCTGCGCCTGCGCGGAGATGAATATTTTGTTGATCGAGCGTCCCGCCCTGAGCGCCTCCAGCACGGGATGCTTGCCGGCGACGTACTCCTCTTCGCTATTTAACGCAGCTTCCTCGAAGTCGCGGTCGTCATGCGGCCGCGGTCTGCGCGGCTGCGCGGCTTCCGCTCCGGCCTGCTGCGGTCTGCGCGGCTGCGCGGCATCCTCTCTCGCTTGCTGCGATCTGCGCGGCGTCGCGGCTTCCGCTCCGGCCTGGTGCGGTCTGCGCGGCTGCGCGCCTTCCTCTTTCGCCGGCTTGCGGTCGCCGCGCCAGGACGGCTGGCCTCCCGGACTGCGTCCGCCCTTGCCTCCGGAGGCCGGCTTCCCCCCCTGGGAGGAACGGCCTCCGGGCGATCTCGAATCGTGGTTGCCCATTCGTTCATCTTCCTTTATCGTTTAATGCGCCCGGGCGGTCTCGGCGAAAGCCAAATCCATCAATTGCTCCAGACGCTCTCCGTTTCCTTGGTAATACAGATAGCCGACGAGACACTCCAATGCGGTCGCCTGGCGGTAGTCCGCGGGATCGGCGTTGCGCGGCGGCTGGCCGGACTTCGTATTGCGGCCCCGGCGCACGATATCGGCCTCCTCCTCCGTCAGCAGGGACGACCAGCGCTGCAGCAGCTTCGCTTGGGCGGCGGCGGAGACGTACTTCGTCGCCGCGCGGTGAAGCTCGTGAGGCTTGCGGCTGCCGACGGCAATCAGCCGCTGGCGGATGTACACCTCGAACACGGCGTCTCCTACGTACGCGAGCACGATCGGGGACAGCAAGCCGACCGGAACGTCCGAGGGAACGACCGGCGCGATTACGGGCGGCAGGACGGACGGCTGCGGGCGCTCCGTCATTTGCGGCGCCAACGGATGCCCTGCGGCGTATCCTCGAGCAGGATGCCCCGGTCCGCCAGCAGATCGCGGATTTCGTCGGCCCGGGCGAAGTTGCGGTTCGCGCGGGCGGCCGTCCGCTCGGCGATCAGCGCGTCTATTTCCTCGTCCAGCAGCTCGGCCTCCGCTTCTTCGGGCAGCAAACCGAAGATCGCGTTGAATTGACCGATCAGCTCTCCGATGAACAGCAGATCGCTCTCGCCGACGATTTCGCGCTGCAAATACGCGTTCGCTTCGGAGACGACGCCAAACCAGGCGGTAATCGCGTCCGGCGTGCTGAAGTCGTCCTGCATCCGGGAGTGGAATTCGGCGCGCAGTCCTTCCAGACGGGCTCTCAGCTCTTCGTCGGCCGCCAGGGACAGCTCTCCCTTGGCCACCGTGGACAGCCGATGCTTCACGTTGTCGCGGCAGTTCGTCAACCGTTCCACGCTGTTGGCCGCCTGACGAATCGTCTCCTCGCTGAAGTTCAGCGGGCTGCGATAGTGGGTCGCCAGCATCAGATAGCGGATCGCGTATTTGCTCGCGCCCTGCAGCAGCTGGCGGACGGTTACGCCGTTGCCCAGCGACTTGGACATCTTCTCGTTGTTGATGTTCACGAAGCCGTTGTGCATCCAGTAACGCGCCAGCGGCTCGCCGGTCAGGGATTCCGACTGCGCGATCTCGCATTCGTGATGCGGGAACTGCAGGTCGTGGCCGCCTCCGTGAATGTCCAGCGTATCGCCGGCGAACTTGCGCACCATCGCCGAGCATTCGATATGCCAGCCCGGACGTCCTTCGCCCCACGGGCTGGACCAGTGGATTTCGCCCGGCTTGGCGGCTTTCCACAGCACGAAATCCTGCGGATTTTCCTTGCGCTCGTCCACGTCGATGCGGATGCCGTACTGCAACTCGTCGAGATTTTTATGGGACAGCTTCCCGTAATCGGGGAACGTCGACGTGCGGAAATAGACGTCTCCCGCGTTCTCGTACGCCTTGCCCCGCTCGACCAGCTCCCGGATGAAATCGACGATCTCCTCGATCGTCTCCGTTACCCGCGGCGCCACGGTCGGCGCATGGGCGCCCAGCGCTTCGCGGTCTTCCTTGAACGCGGCGATGAACTTCTCGGCCACTTCGGGCACCGTAACGTTCATTTCGGCCGCCTTGCGGATCATTTTATCGTCCACGTCCGTATAGTTCACGATGTAGTTGACCTCGAAGCCGATCGCTTCCAGATAGCGTCTCACCACGTCGAAGAAGATAACCGGCCTCGCGTTGCCGATATGAATGTAATCGTATACGGTCGGGCCGCATACGTACATATTCACTTTCCCCGGCTCGCGCGGGACGAAAGGCTGCAGGTCTCTGGTCATGCTGTCGTATATTTTCAAGTTCACGATGGATTAGCTCCTTTTCTGATCGGCTCCCGATAAGCCTACAAGATCGTACGAACGTTCGGCTCCGTCGCGCCCGTCTCCGGGCTCCGCTTCCTCCGGTTCCTCCCGCGACCCGGCAGGTCCGCCCTCCGAACCCCCTCCGCCCTGCGGGCGTTCGCCTTTGAGGCGCGCCACCTCGGACTTCAGGTCGTTAATTTCCTTCTGCATCAAACGAAACATCTCTATGAGCGGGTCAGGCAGATTCGTATGATCCAGCCGATCGCCGATTTTCTTGCCGTTGCGCTTGACGACGCGGCCCGGAATGCCTACGACGGTGCTGTTGGGCGGCACCTCGCGGAGCACGACGGAATTGGCTCCGATATTCGTATTATCTCCGACCGTGAACGATCCGAGCACCTTCGCTCCGGAAGCGATGACGACGCGATTGCCGATCGTCGGGTGGCGTTTGCCCTTCTCCTTCCCCGTCCCTCCGAGCGTCACGCCCTGGTAGATGACAACCTCTTCCCCGATCTCGCAGGTTTCGCCGATGACGACGCCCATGCCGTGGTCGATGAACAGCTTTCGCCCCAGCGTCGCTCCGGGATGGATCTCGATCCCCGTGAAAAACCGGCTGATCTGGGAGATGATGCGGGCAATCGTATACAGCCGCCGGCGATAGAAAAAACGCGCGACGCGGTGCGCCCATATCGCGTGCAGTCCCGCATACGTAAAGACGACTTCAAACCAGCTCCGGGCCGCGGGGTCGTTCTCGAATACCGCCTCGATGTCCGATTTGACCATTCGCCATATCCCCATGTCCCAATCCCCCCTGCCTCTCTCTATATCAAGCACATACGCCTTCGGCATTTCCTGGAAGCCAACGGCGGCTTTCCCGGAAACGCTGCAGCCAATGACGAGCATGAAACTTGTCGATCCGTATCGCAAATAAAAAAAGCCCCTGCAGCGACTATCGCTGCAGAGACGTCGTGACGCGGTCCCACTCTGCTTAAGCAAGCGCCGGTTGTCGGCCTGCTCGCTCCTCTACGGATCGGTAACGGGAATCCCCCCGGCACCGCTTAACGAAGCCACGGCAAACGCGCCTATCGTCGCGTTCCTGCCGGTTGTCCGCTCGGCGGCGCAGCTCCCAGGCGCATTTCGGTCTTGCTCGAACGAGGCGGCTCTCAGCCAAGGCCGCCCTCTCTGGGCATTCAGCAGCAAAACTTACTTTCCTGTTCGTCGCACATTTTTCGATATAGCACAAGTATATCCCAACCCCGCACCCGTGACAAGACGCGGACCGCTAACCGGGCTGGCGCCGTCTCCGACTTAACAGTCCCTCAGAACCTTACTCCGCCGCATTCCCCCATTTCCGCCGATTTAACGGTCCCTCGGAACGCTATCCCGCGCATTCCCGCATTTCCGTCGATTTAGCGGTCCCTCAGAACCTTACTCCGCCACATTCCCGCATTTCCGTCGACTTAACGGTCCCTCAGAACGCTATCCGGCGCATTCCCGCATTTCCGTCGACTTAACAGTCCCGCAGAACCTTACTCCGCCGCATTCATGCGTTTCCGCCGATTTAACGGTCCCTCGGAACGCTATCCCGCGCATTTCCGCATTTCCGTCGATTTAGCGGTCCCTCAGAACCTTACTCCGCCGCATTCCCGCATTTCCGCCGATTTAACGGTCCCGCGGAACGCTATCTAACCGAACCTCCACCGGCACGCTCAGCAATGTCAGGCAGACTGCCGGAGTTCCGCCAAAGCTCCGTTGACCGCCGGCCCCAGCCGAACCTGCCGTTTCCTTAAAGCCGCTCCGCCAGACGCTTAAGCACCTTGTCCCGGCCAAGCAGCCAGATCGTGCCGTTCAAATCCGGCCCGTGCATCTGCCCGGTCAGGGCGACGCGAATCGGCATGAACAGCCCTTTGCCTTTTACCCCGGTGGCGGTCTGTACGGCCTTGATCAAAGCCTTCATATTGTCGATTGTAAAGCCCGCTTCGCCCGCGTCCTCGATTTGTCCCCGGAACGCTTGCAGCACGGTCGGCACGGTCTCTTCCGCAAGTATCGCGCTCGCCTCGTCGTCGAAAACCAGTTGCTCCTGGAAAAACAAATCCGACAGCGGAACGATTTCCGCCCCGAACCTCAGATGATCGCGGAACAACGCGACCAGCGCGGAAGCCCACTCCAGCTCCCGCCCGTCGGGCGTCTCCGGCAGCCGGCCGGCCGACTTCAAATGCGGGAGGCACAGCTCCAGCACCCGCTCCGGCTCCGCCTGCTTCAGGTAGTGCTGGTTCAGCCAGTTCAGCTTGGCCGTATCGAATACCGCCGGGCTCTTCGACAGACGGTTGGCATTGAAAATTTCGATCAGCCGCTCTCTGCCGAAAATCTCCTCTTCTCCTTCGGGAGACCAGCCGAGCAGCGTAATGAAGTTAAACAGCGCCTCCGGCAAATAGCCGAGCTCTTCGTACTGCTGGATAAATTGGATGATGGATTCGTCGCGCTTGGACAGCTTTTTGCGCTGTTCGTTAACGATCAGCGTCATATGCCCGAATTCCGGAGGCGTCCAGCCGAACGCTTCGTAGACCATCAGCTGGCGGGGCGTGTTCGTAATATGGTCTTCCCCGCGCAGCACGTGCGTAATCGCCATCAAATGATCGTCCACGGCGACCGCGTAGTTGTAAGTCGGAATTCCGTCCTTCTTGACGATAACAAAATCGCCGAAGTCATCCGACTTAAACGAGATTTCCCCTTTGACGAGGTCCTGGAACGTATAAGTTCGATCGGCCGGCACCGTAAAACGAATGCTCGCCACGCGTCCCTCGGCGGCCAACTTCTCCCTGTCCCCTTCGCTCAGATGACGGCATTTCCCCGAGTATTTCGGCGTCTCGCCGCGCGCCGATTGCTCCTCGCGTTCCCGCTCCAGCTCCTCCTCGGTGCAATAGCACGGGTAGGCAAGCTTGCGGTCGAGCAGTTGCTGCGTGTGAACGCCGTAAATATCGAGACGTTCGGTTTGACGGTACGGCCCGTACTCTCCGGGCCGATCGGTGCTCTCGTCCCAATCGACGCCCAGCCACTTCAAATATTTCAGCTGGCTCTCTTCGCCGCCCGCAACGTTGCGCTTAACGTCCGTATCCTCGATTCGGATAACGAACTCTCCCCCGTGATGGCGGGCGAACAAGTAGTTGAAAATGGCGGTTCTCGCATTGCCGATATGCAGATGCCCCGTCGGGCTTGGCGCATAACGCACCCGAACTTTATTGGACATGATCCGTTCCTCCTCGTAACAATCGTATTTATCGTACCTTTCTTGCGCTGCCCCCTGCACTCCAGGCACGGACGCAGCTGCTCCGACACCTTGAGGCACTTTTTTGGCCTTGGTATGCACACCGTCATCGCCCCGAGGCACTTTTTTGGCCTTGGCATGCTCACCGCCATCGCCTCGAGGCACTTTTTTGGCCTTGGCATGCTCACCGTCATCGCCCCGAGGCACTTTTTTGGCCTTGGCATGCTCACCGTCATCGCCTCGAGGCACTTTTTTGGCCTTGGCATGCTCACCCTCGTCGCCTCGAGGCACTTTTTTGGCCTTGGGGCCCCCTCCGGCCTACGCCTTCACCAGCAGCACAACCGCCTGCGAGGCGATGCCTTCGCCGCGGCCCGGGAACCCGAGCCGCTCGGTCGTCGTCGCCTTGACGTTAACCTGCGATTCGTCGCACTCGAGAGCGCCGGCGATCACGGAGACCATCGCCGGTATGTATGGCGCCATCTTCGGCGCTTGAGCGATGATCGTCGCGTCGGCGTTGCCCAGCCTATAGCCCCGCTCCTTCGCCAGACGCCAGACGTGCTCCAGCAGCTTTAAGCTGTCGGCATCCTTGAACGCCGGGTCCGTATCGGGAAAATGCCTGCCGATGTCCCCCAGCCCGAGCGCTCCCAATATCGCGTCGCTGATCGTATGTAAAAGGACGTCCGCGTCGGAATGGCCGAGCAGGCCTTTCTCGTACGGAATAGTGACGCCGCCGATAATGCACGGGCGGCCTTCTACCAGTTGATGAACGTCGAACCCTTGTCCCACTCTAAACATGTTGAAGCTCCTTCCCCTGACGTCTGCTTTCTATCCTCGTTCTCCGCTGCACTCGTCTCTTGCCGCCACTCTCCTCGCATCGACGAGACACAGCGCCGTACCGCCTTGCTATCTAGAGCGCCAGTCTCCCCGAACCCGTCGTTCGGCTCCCGGCTGCCTACTCCTGCCGCCGTATCCGCTCCAGAAGAAGCTCGGCAATCGGCAAATCCTCCGGTGTCGTGATTTTCAGGTTCGCATAGTTCCCCTGAACGATGGCTACCTTGCGTCCCAGCCGCTCCACCAGCATCGCGTCGTCCGTCGCCGCGGCGCCGTCCTCCTTCGCCTGCCGGTGCGCCTGCATCAGCTCGAGCCGCCCGAACGCCTGCGGCGTCTGCACGCTCCACAGCGTGCTGCGCTCCGGCGTCGCCACGATAAAGCCCTGCCCGTCGGACACCTTGATCGTGTCCTTCACGGGCACGGCCAGCGCCGACGCTCCATGCTCCTCCGCCGCCGCGCAGCAGGCCGCGATCTGCTCCGGAGCGACGAGCGGCCGCGCCGCGTCGTGGACAAGCGCGCCGTCCGTCCGCAGAACGGCCAGTCCGGCGTACACGCTGTCCTGGCGCTCCGCGCCGCCGACGATGACGTCGGCCACCTTGCCGTAGCCTCCCGCCGCCGCGATCGCCGAAGCCCGTTCCGTCTCGCCCTCTCCGACGACCAGAACGACGGAGGAGACGGAAGCGCAGCGCTCGAACGCGTCCAGCGCGTAGTCCAGCACCGTTTTTCCGGCCAGCTCCAAATAGACTTTGTTCTCCGCGGCGCCCATGCGGGTTCCCCGACCCGCCGCGACCACCACGGCTCCCCAGCTCCAAGACATTCGCCTAAACTCCCCGCGCACGATCCCAGAATAACAAACGAAAGACGGGACACTAGAGCGTGTCCCGCCCGTAATTCTATTATCATACCGCGTCAGAGCGCTTTTTCCAATAGCTTCGGCTTCGCGAAGATCATTCGGCCCGCCGAAGTCTGGAGCACGCTCGTCACGAGCACCTCCATCGTCGTTCCGATAAAGTCTCTTCCGCCTTCCACGACGATCATCGTTCCGTCGTCCAGATAAGCGACCCCTTGCCCGTGTTCCTTGCCGTCCTTGATGACCTGCACGATGATTTCCTCTCCGGGCAACACGACCGGCTTGACCGCATTGGCCAAATCGTTGATGTTCAGGACGGAGACGCCCTGCAGCTCGCACACTTTGTTCAAATTAAAATCGTTGGTGACCACCTTGCCCTGCATCGCCTTGGCCAGCTTCACGAGCTTGCTGTCGACTTCACCGGGCTCCTCGTTCGCATCCTCGTAAATCAATACCTTGACGTCCAGCTCCTTCTGAATCTTGTTCAGAATGTCCAGGCCTCTGCGCCCTCTGTTCCGCTTGAGCAGATCGGAGGAATCGGCGATATGCTGCAGCTCCTCCAGCACGAACTCCGGAATGACAAGCGTGCCTTCAATAAATCCGGTTTTGCAGATGTCCGCGATCCGACCGTCAATAATGACGCTCGTATCCAGAATCTTGTGCTCCTCGTAACGAGGCCCCGTCTTCTCCGCAGGCTCGACCCTTCTGCGCTCGAGCAGCAGCACGCCGAGCTCGTCCTTTTTCCGCAGGCCCACGATCAGCCCCGCGTATCCGAGCGCCAGTGCGGCGCCCGCCGCCAGCACCCGACCCACATACGGAATATCCGTGATATAGGGATACAGGAAGGATGAGAGCGCAAGCCCTAAAATCAAACCGATCATGCCGGTCAGCAATTCCGACATCGGATAACCGGACAGCCGGTCGATCGTGCGGTGCAGCGCGCGCGACAGCGGCGCCGACAGCGAAGTCGCCAGCAGGAAGCCCGCTCCCGCTCCGACGATCAGGCTCAGCATCCCGCCCGACCCCGTCGAAGTCCCCAGCAGAGTCCCCATCAGGGGCGACTCCGACGCGAGCTGCGAAGCCGACATCTGCTGACCCAGCAGCGCTCCGATCAACAACCCGAACGTCTGAATCACTCTTCTCATAATCATAGAAATCACTCCCTCTCTTGTCTCCATCGAAAAAATTCTCGTTACTAGTATGTTCCAATTTTCCGCTCGCTAATCTTCCCTCCGTTCGCATCTTAAAGTTTCTTTAGAAATCGTAACTTTCTTTGAATTCTCTTCCGCCTTGCACTATAATGGAGGAGAAAAAGTAAATAAAAGGTAACCGAGGTGGAACGGATGGGCGCGCCTACGCTTCAGGAATTTCAAAGTCAGGTGTCGGAATTGTTGCTCCGCCATCGCAGTCTGCTCGATGTCGTCACGAAGTTCAGTCAATCCAATGCCTCCGTGAACCGGGCCGTATCCAAGTCGATCACGGAATGCGGATGCATCGCTCTTAACGCCAGAAACCAAGGCTTTTCCGCCGAGATGCCTCTCGATCAGGCCAACCGCCAATCGAAATCGCATATGGAAGGCGAACTGTGCGAGCAATGCCGTGAAATCATTCGCAACGAAATGGGCAAAAATTTATTCTACATGTCGGCCATGTGCAATCTGCTGGACATCAGCCTCGAGGACGTTGTCGCGCGCGAAGCGGACAAATGCTCGACGCTCGGCTGGTTTAATCTCACCTGAGACCGGCGGCGACCGGCCCGACAACGCCTAACAGCCTCCCGTCGCCGGGAGGCTGTTTCTATGCAAAAGGCGCGCCGAGTCTTCCCTCGCGGGAAAACCCGGCGCGCCGGCCTAATCTTCGTTATGCGCTATGCTTCGAGCTTTCCTCGTCCTCGGGAGTTCCTCTGCGTCCGCCTCTTCTTCTGGAAGGGAGCAAGCTTTCAACGTTTTTTTTTAGTCCCCACAGCGCGTAGAGCAGCAGCAAGGCCAGAATGACCTTCGGGATCGCCCGCTGGAACATGAAGGCGAGAACCGCGGCCCCGAGCACGACTACGGGAATTGCCCAGATCGCTTTCTTCGGCAGTCCCAGCTTTTTGAAGTTGGGATATTTCATATTGCTGACCATCAGGAAGGACAACGCCAGCGTGCTGAGCAGCAGCAAGGAGTAGTGCAGCTCGGAATGGAACAGGGCAAGCGTGGCCAGCACCCCGCCGGCGGCCGGAATGGGAAGCCCGATGAAATAACCGGGAATGCCGTCTATGACGTTGAATCTAGCAAGCCTGAGCGCGCCGCAAATGGGGAAAATCGCCGTCACGATCCAGGCCATCGCCGGGCTGACGCCCTGGAACGCCGCCTGGTACATGATGAAAGCCGGAGCCACCCCGAAGGAAATGACGTCCGACAGCGAGTCCAGCTCCTTGCCGAATTCGCTCTGCGCGTTAAGCGCGCGCGCCACGCGGCCGTCCAACCCGTCCAGAAGCATCGCGATAATGACCAGCAGCGCAGCTGTATTTGAACTGTTCGTATCGTTATTGAAGGCTAAGATGATGGCGATTACGCCCAAACCCAGGTTACCTATGGTAAATAAATTCGGTATTGACTTCGTAATCATGTTTGCCACCTCGACTTTACTATACCCTTATGGTCCTTAAGTTAAGCGTTGCCGGCTTCTCTCTCGATCGGATAAGGCTAACGAACCTTATACTTTCTGAATCGTCTAGAAAAGGGACGATCTGGAAACCCGGACCGCTAAGGCCCTCCCAATTGTAGTCCCCTTATATCTGTCTGTCAATAAACACCTGGTCCTGGATCCGTTTTAACCCTTCCTTGATCGCCCGCGCCCGAACCTCCCCGATGCCGTCGACTTCGTCCAGCTCCTCGATCGAGGCGGTGACGATATGCGGCAGGGCGCCGAACCGGTCCACCAAATTGTGAATGATGACGGCGGGCAGCCGCGATATTTTGCTCAGGATGCGATAGCCTCGCGGCAGCAGCCCCTCCTCCACAACGGAGTTCAGCGACGGATAGCCCAGAATGCGGATCAAGGCCGCCGGGTCCAGCAGCTCTTCCGACGACAGCTTGCGAATCGCCGTCTGAATTTCCTTGACCTTGCTCTCGCCCTCTTCCTTGGCGTAATCGCGCAGCAGCAGCCAGGTCTCCTCCTCGGCGGAGCCGACGAGCTCTTCCTTCTGCATGCTGATCAGCCGGCCTTCGTTGCCCAGCTCCAGCACGTACCGGTTAATCTCGTTGTTGATTCGCAGCACCATCTCCGCGCGCTGAATGACGTGGGCGACCTCGTGCATCGTGACCATTTCCTCGAATTCCAGCGCGGACAAATTCGTCAGCGCCTGGGTGAACACGACCCGATATCGTTCCAGCGTCTGAATCGCCTGGTTCGCCTTCGTCAGAATGACGCCCATCTCCTTAAGCGCGTAGCGCAGCTGTCCCTGGTACAGCGTAATGACGTTGCGCCGCTGGGAAATGGAGACGACCAGCTTGCCCGTCTGCTTGGCTACCCGCTCCGCCGTCCGATGGCGAATGCCGGTTTCCGAGGAGGAGATGGAGGAGTCCGGAATCAACTGGGTGTTGGCGTACAGAATGCGCTTGACGTCTTCGTTCAGAATAATCGCGCCGTCCATTTTCGCCAGCTCGTACAGGTAGTTGGGACTGAAGTCGCAATTGATCGAGAAGCCACCGTCCACGACGGCCATCACTTCCGGGCTGTAGCCGACGACGATCAACGCGCCCGTCTTCGCCCGCAGCACATTCTCGAGCCCGTCGCGAAAAGCGGTCCCCGGGGCGACCATCTGAAGGAGCTGGTTCATCGTTCTCTCCTGCTGATGGCGTTCCTTCTCCTTGACGTCTTTCTCTTTATATTCCTTCACGATGCATCGCCCCCTATTCCAATGCCGCCTTCAGCGCATCCGCGACCGTCCTGACGCCGATGAGCTGGATATCGCGGGGCGGCTGCCAGCCCTTCATGCTCATTTCCGGCAGGATCACGCGCTTGAAGCCCAGCTTGTGCGCTTCCTTGACTCTCTGTTCCGCCCGCGAGACCGCCCGCACTTCCCCGGTCAGCCCGACCTCTCCGAAGATCGCGTCGAACGGCTTCGTCGGCGCGTCCTTGAAGCTCGACGCCAGGCTGACCGCCGCGGCCAAATCCGTCGCCGGTTCGTCCAGCTTGACGCCTCCCGCCACGTTCAGATAAGCGTCCTGATTTTGCAGGAACATTCCCATCCGCTTCTCCAGCACGGCAATGACGAGCGACATCCGGTGATGATCGAACCCGGAAGCCATCCGCCGCGGGGACGGAAAATGGGTCGGAGACACGAGCGCCTGCAGCTCCACCAGCACAGGACGGGTTCCCTCCATGCTCGCCACGACCGTGGAGCCGGCCACCCCGAGCGGCCTCTCGGAGAGGAAAAGCTCCGACGGGTTGGCCACTTCCTTCAAGCCGTCCTCCGTCATGTCAAAAATGCCGATCTCGTTCGTGGAGCCGAAGCGATTTTTCACCGCCCGCAAAATCCGATAAGTATGATGACGCTCGCCTTCGAAATACAGCACGCAATCGACCATATGCTCCAGCAGGCGCGGACCGGCGATCGCGCCTTCCTTGGTCACGTGGCCGACGAGCACCGTGGCCACTCCGTTCACCTTGGAAATTCTCATGAAATGGGCGGTGCATTCCCGTACCTGCGCCACACTCCCGGGAGCGGACGCGACCTCCGGCCGGTATACCGTCTGAATGGAATCGATCACGAGAAAATCGGGCTGAACCTCGGAGATCGCCTCCTCGATCGTTTCCAGGTTCGTCTCGCAGAGAACGTACAATCTATCGTTCAACGCGCCCAGCCGATCGGCGCGAAGCTTCGTCTGGCGGACGGATTCCTCTCCCGACACGTACAGCACCTTAAGGCCCTGCGCGGACAGCGAATGCGAAGTTTGCAGCAGCAGCGTCGACTTGCCGATCCCGGGATCGCCCCCGACCAGCAGCAGCGACCCCGGAACAAGCCCGCCTCCAAGCACCCGGTTGAGCTCGGACATGCCCGTCTCGACGCGGGGCTCCTGCCCGCTCTCTATATGTATGATCGCACGCGCCTTTTCTTTCGTCCGGATCAGCTCGCTCCGTCCGACCGGCGCCTTGATCTCCTTCTCCGTCTCCTCCACCATCGTGTTCCACTCATGGCAGCCGGGACATTTGCCCATCCATTTCGGGGATTCGGTCCCGCACTGGGTGCATACGAATTTGATTTTGACCTTCGCCATGGCAGTTGGTGGCTCCTTTAGCTGTTGGTAGTCCTTATTCAAGAATTTTACCACTTTCGTTCGCGCAGAGGAACCGAACGGCATATAAAAATAGCCCAAAGATAAGCGGCCTCGCCCGGACGCAGGCCTTTCCCGCATCCTTTGCGAGCCTAAGCAAAAACGCCTTCGGCGCCCTCATGACGCGCAAACGCGTATCTCCATCCATTGCAAAATCCCTCGCAAAGCAATCCTAAGCTTCGCAGCTTATTCCGATTGCTTTGCGAGGGACCAAACCCCCATACTGATAGGAAAACGGCCAGCCGGGACAGCTCCGCTTGCGGAACCGCCCCCTGCCGGACGCGTCTTTTTTATTCGGTTTCCTTCCGCCCGCGAAGCGCGCCCGGCAGCGCCATCAGCGCCGGAACGAGCATCGGCAGCAGCACGAAGACCAGCACGATCAGGCCGACGATTACGGCCGTGGCCATCTCGATGAGCAGCACCAGTCCCGAAGGCATCAGCGTGGCGAACGTTCCGCCGAGAATGATCATCGCGGAGATGATGACTCCTCCTACGCTTCGCGTCGCGCGTTTAATCGCTTCTTGATGATCGATATCGCCGTACTCCTTATACCGCATCATCAGGAAGATGCCGTAATCGACGCCAACGGCGACGATGACGATGAAGGAGAAGAACGGTACGAACGAAGACAGCCCTTCCGTTCCGAGAATGTATTCGGCGACCAGCTTCGATGCGCCCATGGCGACATAATACGAAGCGATCAGCGATACGACGATGTACAGCGCCGGCAGCAGCGAACGAATGACCATCAGCAGCACCAGGAACACGCTGACGATGACGATGATCGCCGCGCTGTTAAAGGAGGCGAGCTGGGATTCGTTCATATCGTGCGTAATCGAGGTCGGTCCGGCCGCTCCCCGCGCCGCATCGGCCAGCACGGTTCCGTCCAGGCGGCTGTCCGTGACGTCGTTGATCCGATCGATGACTTTCAGCGCCTCCGGGGAATACGGGTCCTCGTTCAGCACGACGATCAGCTTGGTTACCGTGCGATCCTTGGACATGAACGCATCCTTCGCCTGGCCGAACTGCTCGCTGTCCAGCGCCTCCCGCGGAATGAAGAACGTCTTCGTCGTCCCCATCTGAACGAGGAAGTCGCCGGTCTGCTTCAAGCCGTCCGAAATGTCCGACAGCCCTTGTCCGCTCTGCTGCAGCCCGTCCTTCAACTGGTCGAAGCCTCCGTTCAGCGCCCCGAGCCCTTCGTTCAACTGCAGCTGTCCGGCCTCGATGTCGGCCAGCGCTCCGCTCAGGCGCTCCATCGAAGCCGCGAGCGTCTTGCCGCCGGATTGGCCTTGCGCCAGGCCGGCCGACAATTCCTTGGCCCCCTTCTCCAGCTCCGCCAATCCTCCGACGATCTGCTGCTGCCCTGCGGCCAACTGGCGCAAACCGGACGTCGAAGAGGCAAAGCCGGCTTGCAATTCGGACGAATTGCGCTCCAGCTCGGAGAAGCCGTCGGCAATGCTTGCCAGCGCGGTGGAAAGCTGCTGTCCCGCGTTCTTCAGCGCCGCATAATCTTCATCCTCCGCCAGCTCCGCGTGCGTCTGGCCCAGCTTGGCGATAAGACCGTTCATCGCGCTCATCCCGTTCTGCAGCTCGGGAATTCCGTCCCCCAGCTTCGCATAGCCGCCGCCGAGCGCGTCGTAGCCTTGGCGGAGCCGGTCCAGCGCGTCGGCCAGCACGCCGGTCTGCTTGGCGATATCCTCCATGCCCCCGCGCAGCTTGGCGATTCCGTCTTCGAGCGCGCGGCCTCCGCTCGCTCCGTCGCCGATGCCGGAGACGATCCGGTTCACGGCGTCGGTCACCTGGTCCAATCCGCCCCGCACCTGGCCGGTTCCTTCCGCCAGCTGCGCCACTTGCGAGAAGTCCGGCGCGTTCAGCTCCGAGCGCATCCGATCCAGGCCGTCCCGCACGGCGTCGACGCCGTCCCGGGACGCGGAGATCCCCTTGGTCACTTCCGCGGTCTGACCCTTAATATAGAAGTCGTCGATCGGCTTGGCCTCCGGCTGAGTTACGCCGGACACTTGATTCACGCCCGGAATTTCCCGGATCGCGTTCGTCAGGTCGTCGAGCACGGCCAGCGCCTCGTTGTTGTCCAGCGCCTCCTTGCCCTCGATGACGAGGGTGGTCGGCAGAGCCTGGCCCCTGCTGAATCGCTCGGCCACGATGCCGAATCCTTTGGTCGAAGGGTGGTCGTCGCCGAGCTCCGCCAGCTGGTCGAAGCTGAGCTTCTGTCCGCTCGTCAGGAAGACGGGAATGAGCAGCACGGCGATGACAGCGACCGTCACGATCGGGCGCTTGACGGCCGTCCGGGTCAGCCCTGCCATCAGGCCGCTTTCCTTATGGCCCGCCGAGCCGCGGGACGGCCAGAACAGCTTGGCGCCGAAAGTCTTCATGACGAACGGCGTCAGCGTCAGAATCACGAGCACCAGAATGACCGTTCCGATGGCGACCACGTTCGCCGATTGATAGATCCCGAAGTCCGAGAACGTCAAGCCCGCGAAAGCGATGAACACGGTCAGAATGCTGTAAATAATCGTTTTGCCCGCGGTCCGGTAGGAAGCGACGATGGCCTCGTCCGTCGATTTGCCGAGCGCCAGCTCCTCCTTGAACCGGTTAAACAGCAGGATGTTGTAATCCGTTCCTATCCCGAACAGAATCAGCACGAGCAGCATCTGCGTCACGCTGGTAATCGGAAATTCCAGCTTGTCGATCAACTGCGCGGCGATGCCCATCGACACCAGGTACGAAATGCCTACCGTCAGCAGCGACACGATAGGAATGAGCGCCGAACGGAACATCAGCAGCAGCACGACCAGAATAAAGATAACCGTCAGCGCGGCGCTCTTCTCGACGCCGGCGATCGTCGCCTTCAAGTAATCGTTCTCGATAAAGTCCTCGCCGGTCAAATAAAACTGGACCGGCACGTCCTTGAGCACAGCCGCGAACTGTTCGCCGATCTCGTCGACGCTTCGGCCGTTAATCTGGAGCACGAACGGCGCCATCACCGTCGTCCGGTCCTTGGAAATCAATTGGTCGCCGACCTCGGGGGAAGAGAACGGATCGATCAGTTCGGCGGCGCCAAGCGCTTCCTGTCCAGCCTTGATCTCCCCGATCCCGGCTTGAATCCCCTTCATGTCGTCCTCGGACAAGCCTTCCTCCTTGAAGAAGACGACGATATCGCTTCGTCCCTCCGCGTTGCTCATCTTCTTGAGCAGGTCGTGGGCGATCACCGCGCGGCTGTCCGCCGACAGCGGATTTTGTCCCCGCTCGTGCAAAATGGCGTTCACATCGGGTTGAATGACCGTCAGCACAACGGTCGCGACGATCCATACGGCCAGCAGCGGCCAACGCCAGCGAATAATTCGTTGCATTCGATTCCTCTCCTTCTCTCTCTCAGCTTCGGTGCGCTTCCATCTGTTTCTCCAAGCCGCAGCCGAACACGTCAATCACCCGTTCGACCAGCGTTCCGAGCATGTCGGAGTCGTGGTAGTTGGCCACGATCCAGGCTACGCTCTCGATCATCGTCGCCGCCAGCATGCCGATCTCGATTCTCTCCCGTTCGTCCAAGGGCCCCGCCGGACCTTTGGCCGCCGTGAACGACTTCGTCAGCAAGCTCTCGACGAACCCGGTCAGCTCGCTGCGGATGCTCTCGTACTTCGAGCCTTCGCTGCGGCACAGCAGCAGCAGCAGACTGGGGCCCGACGCCATAAGCAGCCCGACCAGCGTATTCTGGACGCGTTCGAAAAAGCTGGTTCTCTTCTCGACGTCCCAGCCGTCCGTCGCAATAGCTTCCGCCGTCTGCAGGTACTCCTGCGCATATCGGTTGTATTCGCTGTACAGGGGACCTACGATGGCGTCGAACAGATCCTCCTTATTGCGAAAATACCGATAAATATTGCCCGAGGTCATACCGGCCGCGGTCGCGATCCGCCGCATCGACGCTTCCAGGTACCCGCTCTGCCGGAACTCCTCGTAGGCGGCCAGCATAATGGCGCTGCGTACTTCCTCCTTCAAAACTTGCATTAGTGATCACCTGATCATTATTATGATGAAAATAATTATACCTTTTCGGCCAGGCACCGGGCAATAGCGAAAATGTGAACATTGTCCGTCGTTTCCCGAGCCGGCCCCTGTGTCGGCGGCACGGCAAAAATGTGGCAATGACCTCAATGCTTTATCCAGTCCTTTCCATTGGCCAAGCATATGATGTGTTATTCCCTTGCAGAAAGGAGGTTCATCCTTATGACAACCTTATTCAACTACAACGCGACCGTAGTCACTCCGATTGCCGGAGGGACCAATATCGCGGTCCCGCTGACCCCGGCCAAAACGGACATCGCCTCCGTCATCGTCAGCGTCCCTAACGTCGTGCCTAGATACGTGGAAATTAACGCGACAATCGGCATTGAGGGCAGCCCGGGAGCCGGTTCCGTTCTGTATCGCATCCGCCGCGGAGGCACCGAGATTTATTATTCCCGGATCGGCGTCGAAACTTCATTTACCACGTACGAATTGAACGCCCTGCTGGCCATCGACGGAAATTCTCCCCCCGGCCCGCAGATTTATACGGTTTCAATCGAGAGCGTAACTCCGGGCTTAACCGCAGCCGTCATCGGTCCCGTGGAAATCAGTGCTTCTTCCTTCGGTTAATGCGGAACAGACTTCCCTTGCCGGCAGAACGCCGCAGCGGGCGCACCACGCCAAAGACGGCCTCTCTCCTTCGGAGACGAGACCGTCTTTGTTCATTTCCTCCGTCCTTGCCCGATCAGCCGATCGGCGCGGAAGCCGCGAACGTAATCGCGCGATATTCGTTCCCGAGCGTCGCGTCGACCGTTCGGCGCGGCCGAACCGCGCAATAGAAGTGGTAGAGCACTCCGTCGCGCATCAGCACCGAAGGCTTGTGCGCATGCGTCGCATCCAGTTCCTCCTCCGTTCCGTGCCGGAGCAGCGGCTCCCTCGCGCACATCCATTCCAGCAGATTGTCGGAGGTTGCCGCTCCTTCCTGGGCGTGCGAACCGTCAAAGCCGAAGTAAAACATCCGCCAGCGGCCTTCGTCCCGGACGACGAACGGATCGGACGCGAAGACCGATTGCCAGCTTCCCGGCACGACGCGCACGACGGGATTGCCCTCGTATCGGCTCCAGTTCCGCAGGTCCGGCGACGTTGCAACCCCGGTTTGCTCGCGCCAGGCCGACGCCTCGTTCTTCGCATTGTAAAACAAATAATAGAGGCCTTCATGTTCCAGCAGACAAGCTTTGTAGAGCCCTCCCCGTTCCCAGTCCTCCCCGTCTCTCCAGGAGAACACGGGCCGTTCCAGACGGTTCCAGGTCATCAGGGTTTCGTCGGTCGTCCAGGCCAGCCCTATCTCCGCCGGCCCCGCTTCGTACCCTTCTTCGGGATAAGCATGATAGACCATCCAATACTTGCCGTCCGCCTTCTTGAGCGTTGGCAGGCCGGAAAGCGCATCCGTCTCCTTGAGCAGCCACGTTCCCGCCGCGCCGACATCATCCCAGCCCCGTCCCTCGCCTCTGCCCAGAATGACGCCATGGCTTCTCCAGTTCAGCAGATCGTCGCTTTCGGCCAGCGCCGTCTGATAGCCGCGGCCGTCATAGCCGATATACATCATCCTGTACCGACCGTTGTGATAGAAGACGAACGGACAATCTACGCCATGGCTGTCGAACCGACCTTCTTCTCCGGAAGGCGCAATAACCGGCAATCCCCGCTTATACTCCGTGCGATACTTCGTTATCCAATTCTGGAGGTTGTCCGTCTCCGGCATATCGCCCCTCCTCTCCTCGCCGCGGTAAATTATTGAATCAGGCCCGCCTGCTTGAACTGCTCCGTCGCCTGGTCGAGCAGCTGCTGTCCGCCGGATGCCAGCCATTGCTGAACGAAGCCGTCGTAATCGCTCGTGCCGCCCAGGATGTACTTGATGTCGAACTCGTTCTGCATCGTTTCCAGATCGGACTTGAGCTGCGCATCGAGAGACAGCACCGACATATCGTTCGGGTTAGCCGGCATTTTCATCGCTTCCAGGTCCAGACGCATCTGCTTGATGTCGGAGTCTCCCGGCTGCTCGTTCATGCTCTCCACTACGCCGTCCTGTCCGGTAGCGACCCAGGTGCCCCAGTCGTAAGCCCCTTTGTTGTCTTGACGGTACAGCTCGTCCTTCAGACTGACGAACTTGCCGCCGTCCTCCAGCTCGACGACCTCCTGTCCGTTAACGCCCACTCCCCAGCGGAGAGCCCAATACCCGTCGTTCGGATACGTGGAGGATTCGATAATTTTCAGAATGCGTTGCAGCTTCGCCGGGTCCTCGGCCGCCTTCTTGGAAATCGTGACGATCGTTCCGGCGACCGCTCCGGGCGGCAGGTTGCCGCCTTCCGGTCCGCCCTTCGGCATCTGCAGGTTCTCGAACCAGTCGATTGTGGCGCCGGTGTTGCCCGTGCCGCCTTCCAGCTCGTTGATCAGAACGCCCGGATAGAAGGTGATGCCTACCTTGCCGGAAAACAGCTTGGGCTTGCGCTGCTCCCAGCCCTGCGTGTACCAGTCGGGATCGACCAGCTTTTCGTCCACGATCGTTTTGACGAAATCGAGCATTTTCTTATGCGTCCCGTTCACGATCGAGTGGTCCGCTTTGTCCCCGTTCACGAAAAACTCCCGTTTGCCGTACATGAACTCCAGATTGGCCAGCTCTCCCAGGTTAACCCCCGCGCCCGCCGAGCTGATGCCCCAAGTATCGTTTTCCCCGTTGCGGTCCGGGTCGTCATGCGTGAATTTGCGCAGCACCTCCAGCAGTTCTTCCGGCGTGGTCGGCTTTTGCAGGTTCAAGTTGTCCAGCCAGTCCTGCCGAACTTTGAAGGCGAACGTGTTCGGAGCCGGCAGCATCGGCAGACCGATCATGCTCCCGCCTTCGTTCACGAATGCCTTCGATTGCGGACTGAAGGACGACGCCAGCGTCGGCACCTTATCCAGATAAGGCGTCCAATCGTCCAGCAGCACGCCTTGCTGGTACAGCTTCTTCACCAGATTGACGTTCCAGACGGCGATGATATCCGGCGGATCGTTCGAAGCGAATTGCACCATCAGCTTGCTTTCCAAATCCGATTCGGGGTAGGCGGACAGCTTGAAGTCGACGTTGTACGTCTCGTTCATCCACTTTCTCCATGGATCGTTGTCGTCCGTGGGCGTATTCACCCAGCCGTTCTCGATCATCGAGATTGTCAGCTTCTCCCCGCTGTCCTGGGAAGCTTCGCCGCCGGGAGCCGGAGAGCCGCTGCCCGAAGCAATCGGGCTTGAGCTTGGGCCGGCCTTCCCTTCCTCGTTGCCTCCGCAAGCCGTCAGCAGAGTCGTTCCCGCCAGCAGCAGAGCCAAAACAACGCTTGCCGTTTTTCTTGCCATTTTCATACCCCCATCTTCGTATTTCTGATTTTATCCTTTCACCGCGCCCAGATACATCCCTTTGGTGAAATGTTTCTGCAGGAACGGATAAACCAGCAGGATCGGTACGGTCCCGATGACGGCGACCGCCATTTTCAGCGACTCGGTAGATACCCGCTGCGCGGGATTAAGCACCGATGTCGGGTTAAAATTGGAGCCGATGTTCGCGTTGGCGAACATGTTGCGCATGACCAACTGCAGCGGCATCCAGTCTGGATTGTTGATATACAGGAAAGCGTCGAACCAGCTGTTCCAATGCGCCACGGCGACGAACAGCCCGATAGCGGCGAGCGCCGGCTTGCTCATCGGCAGGATGACCTTGGACATCAGCGTCCAGTCTCCGGCCCCGTCGATTTCGGCCGATTCCTCGACCTCCTTGGGGATGCCCTCGAAAAATTGCTTGAGCACCAGCAGGCTCCAGCTATCGATCAGCGCGGGCACGATCAGCGCCCAGAACGTATCCAGCAAATGAAGGTCCTTCATCACCAGGTAGGCCGGAATCATTCCGCTGTTGAACAACACCGTTACGAGCACGAGAAACAGGAACACCTTTCGTCCGACCAAGTGCTTGCGCGAAACGACGTAAGCCGCGACTGCGGTCATTGTCAACGTGAACGCAGTGCCCACAATCGTCCGCATGACGCTGACCTTCAAGGCATCGGTAAAGACGGAGCCGCTGAACAGTCTTTCGTAGGCAAGCAGCGTCGGCCGATACGGGAAGAAAATAAAGCCGTTGCGCTGAATCCACTCCTGCTCGTTGACGAGCGACATGGAAATGACGTATAAAATCGGATACAGCGAAGCTGCGGACAACACGCCGATAACGGCATAAGACAACATTTGATACCCTCGTTCGCCCCGGTTTCGCATAGGCTTCTCCCCTTCCTACCAGATGCCGGTGCCGGCATATTTGCGCGCCGCCTTGTTCGCCAGCAGCACAAGCGCCAGGCCGAACAGCGACTGGAACAGCGACATGGCGGTCGCCAAGCTAATCTGCAGCTGCGCGATCCCTTGCCGGTACACCCAGGTATCGATGATGTCGCCGACGGAATAGGTCGCCGGATTGTAGAACAGCAGAACCTGCTCGCCGCCCGCATACAGGATCGAGCCGATCTGAATCGTGAACAGAAAGACGATAATCGAGCTCAGACCGGGCAGCGTAATGTGCCAGATCCGTTTGAGCGGTCCGGCCCCGTCGATTTTGGCGGCCTCGAACAGCGCCGGATCGAGAGCGGTCAGCCCCGCCAAGTAAATGATCGTCCCCCACCCCAGCTCCTTCCACACGCCCGTCCCGACCAGAATCGGACGAAACCAATTCTCCGAGGTCAGGAACGCGAACGTCCGGCCCGTTATCGCTTCCAGCACCTGATTGACGAATCCCGTATTCGCGAACATCGCGTAAGCGATGGCGTACATGATCACCCAGGAGAAAAAATGCGGGATGTACAGCACGGTCTGGCTGATCTTGCGAAATTTGGACGACGCAAGATCGAATAGCAGAATGGCCAATATAATAGGTGGAAAAAATCCGAATGCCAGTCTCAGCAGACTGATCTCCACCGTATTGCGGAGCACCCTGTAAAAATCGTTGTGGGCGAGAATGTGCTTGAAGTTGTCCAGCCCCGTCCACGGACTTCCCCATATTCCGCCCATCAGACTGTACTGCTTAAACGCCAGCACCGCCTGAAGGACCATCGGATAATAGCGGAAGCCGACGAAATAAACGACCGCGGGTATAAACAGCAAGTACAGCAGGCGGTGTTTCCAAATCCGTGTCCAAAGCATGCGATCGTCTCCTTTCCCGAAACGGCTTAGATTAAGCTTAGAAAAAAGAGAGACCGTTTGAAATAGGACATTCCTTGCGCTTGGGGGGTGATTCCGATCATTCGTCCGCCGGCAAATTGCGCGCAACCGCGCTTCATGGTTAACTGATTATGAACGTTCCGGCGCGCCTGAACGGCAGGGGAGGAGCCAACTTGAACCGAAGCAACCCGACGTGGGCCATCGACAATTGGCCCATCGCCACCAAGCTGATCGTCGTCTACTCGCTGCTGATTTCGATCGCCATCTCCGCGGTCGGCTATCTCTCCTATTCGTATTACAGCCGCTCGCTCGAGTCGCAGACCCGGGACTATATTCCGCAGCTGCTCGGCCAGACGAGCCGGCATCTGGACACCTATCAGAACGAGCTGCTGTACGTGACCAAGGCGGCGCTGAGCAAGCCGAACAACGCCACTCTTCTCGACGCACTCGAGCAGGCCGACTCGGAGGAGCAATGGCCGTCGCTGCGCACCGTTATCCGTCTCCACGAAGCGATCCGCCAATTAAACGCGGAGCAGAGGGCGTACGTGCGGGGGATTACGCTGTATACGAAAAACTCGGGGGCTTTTTACTATCGTCAAGGCGCCGGCGGCGTATGGCTCCCCCATCGCAATTACAAGAAGGAAATCTGGTTCGCCGATCTGGACGAGAGGAGCCCCGCGCCCCTGATTTACGGCACGGAGCAGCTTCGGGACGATCTGGACGCCCCGTACGTGTTCAAAATCATTCAGCCGCTGCGCCGTCCGGGCGGCCAGGAGCCGCAGGGCTTCCTGGAAGTGGAGGGCTCTCTGGAAATTATCAATACAATGCTTCTGGACGTGAACTTCGGACCGGACAGCCGCATTTTCGTGCTGGACCAGAACGACCGGATTATGTATGCGAAGGGCACCCGCCGCGCCGGCGAGGACTGGAACGCCGATTTCGGTCTGGACGACCGGGAGCTGTCCAGGCCGCGGCGGTCCAGCTTTACGACCTTGGACAATTCGCGCCACCTCGTGACGCATACCCGGTCCGGCCAGACCGGTTGGAAGGTCGTCGCGGTTATCCCCGCCGAGTATCTGACCCAGGGGATCGCCAAGGTCAAATGGTGGACGCTGGCCGGCGTCGTGGCCGGAGCCAGCGTCGCGGTGGTGGCCGCGATCTGGCTCGCCTACAGCATGACGCGCAGGCTGAGGCTGCTCGTTCTCGGCTTGCGGGATCTTGAACGCAACGATTTCCAGATGCCGTTCCCCCGGGTCACCTCCGACGAGGTCGGGCACGTCTGGGGAGCTATCAGCAAGATGGCCGGGCGCATCCATGTGCTCATTAACGAGGTATACCAGTCCAAAATTTTGCGGCAGGAGGCGGAAATCCGCTCGTTGCAAAGTCAGATCAATCCGCATTTTCTGAACAATTCTCTGGAAACGCTGCGCTATCTCATCAAGAGCGGCCGAACCCGATCCGCCGAAGAGGGAATTATCGCGCTGGCCGATCTGTTTCGCTATCACGCCGTCCGGAACCAGGAGATGGTCTCGCTGGAGGTAGAGATGGCTTTTATGAAAAACTACCTGCAGATGCAGAAGCTTCGTTTCGGGGAGCAGTTGCAGATCCTGTACGACATCGACGAGCGGGCGCTGCCAATCGAGCTGCCGGGCCTTCTGTTCCAGCCGCTCGTGGAAAACGCCATCCGCTACGGCGGAGACGAGACGGGGCTGATCTCGCTGACAATCCGGATCAAAAAAACGGAAGAGCATCTGTCGATCTCGGTCATCGACGAAGGCAAAGGCATTCCTCCGGACAGGCTAAACGCCATCTGGAGCGCACTGGAGCTGGACTCCGACCAGCAAGGCAGCATCGGCCTGCTGAACGTCCACCGCCGTTTGCGGCTGATTTATAAAGACCAAGGCGAGATGTTCATTCGCAGCGAGGAAGGCAACGGAACAATCGTCACCCTGAAGCTTCCGCTTGCTTAGAGCGGACCATTACGAAACGACCGGAGGGATGCTGAAATGAACGTGCTGATTGTCGACGACGAGGAAACGATACTTCGCGGCCTTGCCGCCCAATTGGAGGAGCTTCCGGTCCCCGGCATCGACCGGGTTCACTGCGCGTTGAACGCTTCGGAGGCTTTGAATCTTCTGTCTTCGACCCCGGTGGATCTCGTCATCACGGATATCCATATGCCGGGCATAGACGGCCTCTCCCTGACGGGCACGATCCGACATCGCCATCCCGATATCCCGGTCGTCATCCTGACGGGCTACAACGATCGCGCTTACTTACAGCAGGCGATACGGCTGAAGGCCGAGGACTACTTATTCAAGCCGGTGAAGCCGGCCGATCTTCTGCAATTGTTCGAACGGCTCGGAGAACGCCAGACCAGAGACCGCAAGACCAGCCGCTTCGTCGATATCGAGCGGTTCGAGTCGCTTCCGTTCCCGTTCAAGGCGGTGATGGCCTGTGATCTGGACGAGGGCAGCGCAGATCGGCGCAGCCAGCTTGGCGACGACGAAATGATCCTATGGATGTATCGTCAAGTGATCCACGAAGCCGCGGAAGCGCTGGAGGATATCTATTTCATATCCCCCGGCTCGTCGCTTGACCCCTGCAATCTGCTGATCGCATCGGGCGCGGCCACGGCCGAAGAAGCGATCGGCAAGCTGGAGAAGCTCGCCTCGTCGATCGGCGAATTCTGGTCGCGCAGCATCCGGCTCGGCATCAGCTTCGGCCTTTCCTCCGGCCGCGAACGAAGCGTTCCGTTCTCCGAGCCGCGCAAGGAAGCCTGTGTCGCGCTGCTTTACCGTCTGGGAATGGGCGGCGGCCTCCATCGGTTCGCGCCGCCTGACGGGCCGATCGCCAAGTCGTCGAGATCGGAGCTGCAGACGGCGATCGAGCTGGCGGACTCCGGCGCCATACTGACGGAGCTGAAACGCGAGCTCGCGCGCGTCCTCGACGGCGCGCCGGACTCCCGAATGCTCGCGGCGGAGGAGCTTCTGCAATTTCTGTACGCCCATCTGGCCCAATGCTATCCCGCCGATAGCCTGCCGCTGTTCCAGCGGGCAGCTACGCTGACTGAAAAGCTTGTCTGGGCAAGGACGGAAGAGCAATTCGCGCAGCTGTTCATGCTTGAAATGAACGAGTGGCTCGGCTCCGTCATCCCGGAGCATTCCGAATACGGAATTGTGGCCTTGGCCAAATCGGTCATCCAGGCACGGTTCTCGGAGCCGCTCAACATCGGAGAGGTAGCCGCCGCGGTCTACGTCAGCCCGAGCCATCTCAGCCGACTCTTCCGCGCGCAGACGAATACGACCTTTCTGGAATATTTGACAAACGTGCGCGTCGAGGAAGCCAAGAAGCGGCTGACGGACCCCCGGGCCAAGGTGTACGACATCGCCGTGCAGGTCGGGTACAGCGATTGGAAGCATTTCAGCCGCGTGTTCAAAGAAGCGACCGGCTTCCATCCGAGCGATTACCGCACGAGGACGATGGGCGCCCATTCGACCGGAAACGAAACTTGAGCGGGCGGGCCGGCCATCCCCTTGCCCGAAAAAAACCGTTCCGCAGGCCGTTAAGCCTTACGGAACGGTTTTCTTTTTCATGCGTTTGATTCGCGCAAGCCGGCAAATCGTCTTAAGCCTTGGACAGCTCGATCTCGCCCTTCTGCTTGACGACCAGGCCGCCGTCTTCCTCGTCGATGACGAGAGCGTGGCCTTTGGAGATTTTGCCGAGCAGCAGATCCTCCGACAGCCGATCCTCGATATGCTTCTGGATCGCCCTGCGCAGCGGACGCGCGCCGTACTGCGGATCGTAGCCTTCCTTCGCCAGGAACGCCTTGGCCGATTCGGTCAGCTCGAAGCTGACGTCGTGCTCGACGAGGCGCTTGCGAAGATCGTCGGCCATCAGCGTTACGATCTGCGCGATGTGCTCCTCGTTCAGCGGGTGGAACACGATCGACTCGTCGATCCGGTTCAGGAACTCCGGACGGAACGACTTCTTCAGCTCCGAGAGCACCTTCTCCTTCATGTTCTGATAGTCGCGTCCCGCATCCTGCGCGGCCGTGAAGCCGAGCGTGGAGTTTTTCTTGATCTGCTCCGCGCCGACGTTGGACGTCATGATGATCAGCGTGTTGCGGAAGTCGACCGAACGGCCCTTGGAGTCGGTCAGACGGCCGTCCTCAAGCACTTGCAGCAGGATGTTGAACACTTCCGGGTGAGCCTTCTCGATCTCGTCGAGCAGCACAACCGAGTACGGCTTGCGGCGCACCTTCTCGGTGAGCTGGCCGCCCTCGTCGTAGCCGACGTATCCCGGAGGCGCTCCGACCAGACGGGAAGTGGAGTGCTTCTCCATATACTCCGACATGTCGATGCGGATGACCGCGTTCTCGTCGCCGAACATCGCTTCCGCGATCGCGCGGGCCAGCTCCGTCTTGCCGACGCCCGTAGGTCCGAGGAAGATGAAGGAGCCCATCGGGCGCTTCGGATCCTTGAGACCGGCGCGGGCGCGGCGAATGGCGCGGGATACCGACTTGACGGCTTCCTCCTGGCCGATGACGCGATCGTGCAGGATGCTTTCCATCTTCAGCAGGCGCTCCGTCTCTTCCTCCGCGAGCTTGCTGACCGGAATGCCGGTCCAGCTGGCCACCACTTGCGCGATATCCTCGGGCGTGACCTCGGAATCGGTGCGGCCTTGCTTTTCCTTCCACTGGTTCTTCGTGAAGTCGAGCTCCTCGCGGATTTTCTGCTCGGTGTCGCGCAGAGCGGCCGCTTTCTCGAATTCCTGGCTCTGAACGGCGGCGTCCTTCTCCTTGCGGATATCTTCGAGACGCGTTTCGAGCTGCTTCAGGTTAGGCGGTACCGTGTAGGAATTGAGCCGAACCTTCGACCCCGCCTCGTCGATCAGGTCGATCGCTTTGTCCGGCAGGAACCGGTCCGGAATGTAGCGGTCGGACAGCTTCACCGCCGCGTCGATCGCCTCGTCGGTAATTTTCACCCGGTGATGCGCCTCGTAGCGATCGCGCAGGCCGAGCAAAATTTGCACCGCTTCCTCCGGCGTCGGCTGATCCACCGTAATCGGCTGGAACCGCCGCTCCAGAGCCGCGTCCTTCTCGATATATTTGCGATATTCGTCCAGCGTCGTCGCGCCGATGCACTGCAGCTCGCCGCGCGCCAGCGCCGGCTTCAAAATGTTCGAGGCGTCGATCGCGCCTTCCGCGCCGCCCGCGCCGATGAGCGTGTGCAGCTCGTCGATGAACAGGATGACGTTGCCGGCTTGACGGATTTCGTCCATGATTTTCTTCAGACGGTCCTCGAACTCGCCGCGATACTTCGTGCCGGCGACGACCGAGCCCATGTCCAGCGTCATGACGCGCTTATCGCGCAGCGTCTCGGGAATCTCGTTGTTGACGATGCGTTGGGCCAGCCCTTCGGCGATCGCCGTCTTCCCGACGCCAGGCTCTCCGATGAGTACCGGATTGTTCTTCGTCCGGCGGGAGAGCACCTGGATCACGCGCTCGATCTCCTTCTGCCGACCGATGACCGGATCGATGTGTCCTTCCCGCGCGCTGGCGGTCAGGTCGCGGGCCAGGCCGTCCAGCGTCGGCGTGCTGACGTTGGCGGACGGACCGTGGTTCTGCGACGCGCTCTCGTTGCTGCCCAGCAGCTGCAGCACCTGCTGGCGCGCCTTGTTCAGGCTGATGCCCAGGTTGTTCAGCACCCGGGCCGCGACGCCTTCGCCCTCGCGAATGAGGCCGAGCAAAATATGCTCCGTGCCGACGTAAGTGTGGCCCAGCTTGCGAGCCTCGTCCATCGACAATTCGATCACCTTCTTGGCGCGGGGAGTATAAGCGATGTTGGTCGGCTGCTCCTGTCCGCGGCCGATCAGCGATTCGACCTCGTCCTGGATTTTCTCGAGTCCCAGTCCGAGAGCGATCAGCGCCTTGGCGGCGATGCTCTCCCCTTCCCGGATCAAGCCGAGAAGAATATGCTCCGTACCGATATTATTGTGTCCCAGCCGCACCGCTTCTTCCTGGGCCAGGGCCAATACCTTCTGCGCACGTTCCGTAAATCTGCCAAACATCATAAGAAACACCTCCAATAAATTTAGAATAAAACATTTATGAAAGAGTTGCCAGTCGGGAACGGATGAATTCCGCCCGCGATTTGTCCCGATCCTCCGGGCTCATCGCTTCCCCGTACGTCAACTGGAGAAAACCGGGCTGCGTGGAGACGAGCAATTCGTTCAGCGCCTGCGGATCGACCTCCGGCAGCAAGCCCAGATGGGAGCCGAGCCGAATGTCGGACAGCCGCTGCGCCGCTTCCTTCGAATCCATGATCAGCGCCTGCGTCAGGATGCCGTACGATCGGCGAACGCGGTCCTCGACGCGCAGTCTCGATTCGCCCAGCAGCTTCGCCCGCGCCGACTTCTCGTGCTCGATGATCTGGCGCGCCACCTGGAACAGGTTGTCGATGATCTCCTGCTCCGACTGCCCGAGCGTCACCTGGTTGGACACCTGGAACAGGTTGCCCGTCGCTTCGCTGCCTTCTCCGTAGATGCCTCTGACGGCCAGCCCGACCTGGGTTACCGCCGACAAAATCCGGTTGATCTGCCCCGTCATGACCAGCGCGGGAAGGTGCATCATGACCGAGACGCGAATTCCCGTGCCGACGTTCGTCGGACAGCTCGTTAAGTATCCGTACTTCTCGTCGAAGGCGTAATCGACCTGCTCTTCGAAAATATCGTCGATCTTGCTGGCCGAATCCCAGGCCTCGTTCACCTGAAACCCCGAGCATAAACATTGAATGCGAAGATGGTCCTCTTCGTTAATCATTACACTAATCTCTTCGTTCGGACTCAGAATCAGCGCTCCCGCCCGGGATTCGTTCGCCAGATTCGGGCTGATCAGATGCTTCTCGACCAGCACGAGCTTCTCCAGCTCGGTCAGCTCCGACAGCCGGACCTGCTCGATCTTGCCGAGCCCGTTCAGACGGCCGTTCTCCGCCACGGCGAGCAGCTGGTCCGCGACCGCCTGCGCCTGCTCCGAACTCGCCATAAGCGGGAAAGGCCGGTTGCGCAAGTTGCGGGCGATTCGTACGCGGCTGCTGATCACGACCTCCGACTCGGGGCCGCTGCCCTTCATCCACTGACTAAGCGCCTGCTTCGTGAATTTTCTTTTCGCCATCGTTCATCCCTGCCTTTCAGCCGCTCATTTCGCTCTCGAGCTCGCGAATCCGGTCCCGCAGCTGAGCCGCGGTCTCGAAGTCCTCGCGCTCGATCCTGCCCTGCATTTCCTTCTTCAGCTGCTCGATTTCGCGCTTCGTCTTCAAGTGGCCGCCGGCCCGCTTCGGCACCTTGCCGACATGGACCGTATTGCCGTGCACCCGCTTCAGCAGCGGGTCCAGCCGCTCGGCGAAATGCTTGTAGCAGTCGCTGCAGCCGAACCGGCCGACTTTGGCGAACTGCGCATAGGTCATCCCGCAGGTGTCGCATTTCACTACCGGCGGCTTGGCCGTCTGGCTGCGGGATTCGAAATCCATCAGTCCGGAGAGCAGATTATGGATGGAAAATCCGCCCGCGGTTCCCGGAAGCAGCTCCCCCTTCTCCCTGGCGCACGTCTCGCAAATGTGCAGCTCGGTTTTCTCTCCGTTGACGAATTTCGTAAAATGAAGCGTAGCCGGCCGTTTGCCGCATTCCTGGCATTGCATAGCTCTCAGCCTCCTCTCGTCATTTCGCAAGCAAGGCGATCAGCATCGCCTTGAGCAGCTTCGCCCGGATCTCGTCGCGGATCGGAAGCTTCAGCGCCAGCGTGTCGCGCGAGACGGCCGCTTTCAGCAAATAAGCTTCCCGTTCGGTCAGAAAACGGGCTTCCTCCAGCTGGTAGATCAACCCTTCCGCCGTCGTCTGGTCGATTCTGTCCCCGACCGTCTGGCGAATATGGCGCTGAACCGCCTCCAGCGAAGGAAGATCGACGCGTTGGATGCGAATGTACCCGCCTCCTCCACGTTTGCTTTCCACGTAGTAGCCCTTCTCCAGCGTAAAGCGCGTGCTGATCACATAGTTGATCTGCGACGGCACGCAGGAGAATTTGTCGGCGAGCTCGCTTCGCTGAATTTCGATCGCGCGCCCCTGGTTGCTCTCCAGGCTTTGCTTCAGATAGTGTTCGATAAGATCGGATATATTACGCACGTCAGGCCTCCTTTCGGCACGGTTCTGACTTTGACTTTCTTTGACTATATCTCTATTATACGCCGTTTCCTTTAAAATGCAACATGCCGAAGCCCCCTCGAGAAGGAAAATCGACCAACTAAAAAAAGAATTCCGATCGGGGGGAGGAGTCGGAGATCTGACCCTCGTTATTCCCCCGAATCGGATCAGCTCGAAGCGAAATTTCCTTGACGCAGCCGGCCGAGGATCGTTCGACCGACCGTCTCCGGGGAGAAGAACGTCCGAATGGTTCTCTGACCGTTGGCCGCGATCCGCCGCCGCCACTCTTCGTCGTATACCGCCTTCCACATCAGGTGCACGGCATGTTCCAGATCGGGCTCCGCCCATAGCTGATGCGCTTTGTACGGACCGTAATGGCTGCCGACCCGGATCAGCGAGCAGCGGACCGCGCCGGAATTCGTCTCGTCCATGAAGTCGACGTTGCCGGACCAATGCGTGCCGATGACCGGCTTGCCCAGATACATCGCTTCGGCCAGAGGCAGTCCGAAGCCTTCGGAGCGATGCAGCGCCACATAACAATCCGCGCACGCAAGCAGAGCGTTGGCTTCGGAACGGCTGAGCACCCGGTCGATGATCCGCACGTTCGGCAGCCCCTCCGCCTCCTGCCGCAGATTGTCGGATTCCGCCTGCTGCGGATTGTTCATTTTGATGACCAATCCGGCCTGCATGCCGTATCGCTCGACGGCCAGGCGGTAAGCCTTCAGCACGGCGGACGGATTTTTGCGGGAGGAATAGCTGTACGTATCGTACATGCACAGGAACAGAAACCTGCGCCGCGGCAAGCCGAACGCCGTCCGGTCCGTCCCTTCGGGCACCTCCACGCGGATGCCGTGCGGGACGACGGAGACGGGAACGGGCGATTTCTTCGCCACGCTGTCCCGGACGAAAGCCGAAGGCACCCACACCTCGTCCAGATGACGAAAGCCTTCGGCGTATTCGTCCGGGAATTCCGGAAGCTCCCAGTGCCAATATCCGATGTTGTGCCTACCCCCGAACCAATCGTCTCCGAGCTCCGCATAGGCGACCGGCATCTGATCGGCATTGATGTGGAACAGGTTGACCGGATAGAGCGGCTCTTCGATCTCGGCCGACCTCCAGGACAGATCCCGGTCGCGCGAAAAGTTGCCGCCCGAGAAGTTCAGAATGCCGAACGGAATCCCCGCCTCGCTCAGCGCTCCGGCCGCCAGCCGGCACGACTCTCCGATTCCCATCTCGTACCTCGCATAGCCGATCAGGTTAACGCCGGACATATCGCCATCCCCCTGTCCCTCCTAAGCGTAGATCATCGAATCGATGACCGGATGCCAGACGACCGGATCGACGCCGTACTCGATCGGGACGAATTGTCTGGCCCAGGCCATCAGGCTGTGGCGGCTTGCCCCCTGGGGTTCCGGAAACAGCCGCTGCAGGTCGACCCGGGTCTCGTAGATTTCCCTCAGCAGGTTCGGCAGCGGGGCGCTGGAGGTTGCCGCGGTAAACAACCAGCGATAGAAACCGTTCGGAGTCAGCGTCTGGAACGGATTGCCGAAATGCGCGGGCGCTCCGAGCTTCCGGTACAGCTTGCGAACGACGGGCGGCACGACGACGCCGTTGTCGAAGTAATTGTAAGCGTAGCGCCAGCCCGCGGACGCGGCGTAACCGTTCGCGATCAGGCGGGAGACGTATCCCTGGAACAGCCCGTACAGGTCCGGGAAGTCCGTCCATTGGTGACGCGTCTGATGCTTGGAGATGCGGACGAGATCGGCGGACAAACCGCTGAAGTGGTAGAAAACGACCGGCTTCCCGCCGATTTCGTACATGCCGTTGCGGTGGACGATCGGGCGTTCGTGCAAGTTCCAATAGGCGGCATTGTAGGCGGGGTCCTTCCAAATCCGAACGCCTTCGAACAGGGCGGGAACGAAGTCGATCCATTTCTGGTCGACATGATAACCCCGGGCCGGGTCCATCACGCACTCTCTCGTTAATCTGGCCTTCCACCAGTCCAGCATGCGCAGCGCCTCATCCTTGCGGGACAAAGCGATAAAGCCCAGATTGTAAACCCCGGCTTGCAGCAGCTCCGCCTCTCCCGGCTTCTGCAGATCGGGCGGGAGAGGGGTGAGAATATGCGGGGTCAGCACGATCGAATACCGCGGCAGCCGGCGGTACAGATCGTCCATCCGCTGCGTGACGAGAGTGTCCGGGTCCAGATAGACGATCGATTCCAGTCCGCGCCGAACAAGCAAATATTCCAGAAAAAACGGTTTGACCGCCGTATTGAACTCCGTAATATCGTACTGAAATCTCATGTCGGGGGATGACGGCAAGCCGATCTCCGGCAAGCGCACCCATTCGAACGACGGTTCGCTGGCTTGGATCTGCCCTTCGTCTTCGTCCGCCAGCAGGACGTACACCTTGCCCGTCGGATGGTGCTCGAGGAACGACTGCGCGAGCGTACGGGCCATCGCAATATAGTTTTTGGAGATTATCGTGCATAGATTATCCATTCGGCCGGCTCTCCCTTCAAGGCTGCGAACGCCAATATTGAAGGAGATCCTCCATCGTCCGCTGGAACGGAATCTCCGGCTTCCATCCCGTCGCTTCCTGAAACTTGCGGTAATCGCCGAGCAGAATCTGCACGTCAGAAGGACGCAGCCGGCTCGGATCGGTCTGTACCTCGATGCTGACGTTGCTGAAGCTGAGCAGCGTGTTCAGCATCTCTGCGATCGTGCAGCAGGTTCCCGAGGCGATATTATAGTTTTCTCCCGGCTGCCCCTTCTCCAAAGCCAGCCAGTAGCCGCGAACGACGTCGCGGACGTCGGTGAAATCCCGCTTCGCCTCCAGATTGCCGACGTGGATAACCGGCGCTTTCCGACCCTTCTCGATATCGACAATCTGCTTGGCGAAGTTGGACGTGACGAAGTTCTCTCCCCGGCGCGGTCCGGTATGGTTAAAGGTGATGGTCCGCACGACGTGGAGGCCGTAGCTTCGATGATACTGGTAGCCCAAGTAATCCTGGGCAACCTTGCTGATCGCGTACGGACTTAACGGGCGCAGCGGATTCGTCTCGCGGATCGGCGTCTCCTCCGGCTCCACCTGGCCGTATTCTTCGCTCGAGCAGGCGATCTGGATTTTCGCCGGCAATTCGAACCGGCGGACGGCTTCGAACAGATTGACCTGTCCGGCGACGTTGTTGTGGATCGTATCGATCGGCGAATTCCACGACGTCGGCACGAAGCTCTGCGCCGCGAGATGGAAAATGAGGTCCGGCCTCTCCCGGCCGATCAGCGTCTCGACCGAGAACGGATCGCGCAGCTCGCATTCCGCGAGACGGATCTCTTGGCGCAAGTGCGAGATATGATCCATGCGGCTTCGGTTGCGAATCGTTCCGACGACTTCCACGCCCTGCCGCAGCAGGAACTCCGCCATATGACTTCCCACGAAACCCGAAATGCCGGTCACGAGCGCTTTCATCAACCGACGCCTCCTCCCTGTTTTTCCACGTGCTGAACGATCGATTTCAGCTTCTGCTCCATCGACTTGTGGCAGATTAACACGCCCTCCGCCGTAGAGACGATAATGAGCTCCTCGGCTCCGATGACGATCGTCTTACGGCCTTCGGAAAAAATAATATTGCGGCTCGATTCGAACGCATGAACGGCCCCGTGCAAAATATTGCCGTTTGAATCGGCGTCCTCCTCGCGGATTCTCTCCAGCGACGCCCAGCTCCCCATGTCCTCCCACTCGTAGCGGAAAGGCAGCGTGAACAAATTGTCCGCCTTCTCCAGAACGGCGTAATCGACCGATATTTTCGGCAGGCTCGCATACACCCGTTCAAGATTCCGTCCGGCCTCCGTCAGCGCGCCCCACAGGGCCGGCTGGTGCTTCTCCATCGCTTCGGCGATCGTGGACGGCCGCCAGACGATAATGCCGCTGTTCCAGAACACGTCGGGCTTCGCGACCAATTGGAGCGCCGTCTCCCGATCCGGCTTCTCGATAAACGAGACGACCCGGCGCGCCCCCTCCGGCCTCTTGTCCCCGGAGGTCAGAATGTAGCCGTAGTTCGTCTCGGGACGCACTGGAACGATGCCCAGCGTCACGATCGCGCTGGAAGCTTCGGCGATCGTCTCCGCCTTGCAGAACGCTTCGTACAGCGCCAGAATATTCGGGATATGCTGATCGGACGGCATCATGACGAGCGTCTCGTCGTCGTCCAGCCGAAGGAAGTGCAGCGCCGACAGCGCCGCGCAGGGCCCCGTATCCCGCTGCACGGGCTCCAGAATCAGCCTGGCGTCGTCCAGCTCCGGCAATTGCTCCAGAACGAGCGCCCGATACAACTCCGCGGTGACGACGTAGATTTGCTGCGGAGGCACGATTCGGGCCAGGCGGCGATAAGTGAGCTGGAGCATCGTCTCCTCCGAGGTTAACGCGAGAAACTGCTTGGGCCGATCCTCCACGCTTCTCGGCCACAGGCGGCTGCCCTTCCCGCCTGCCATTATGACGATTTTCATGTGTCAGATCCCCTTCGCTGGTATCAACGGATTCCGATCTCGGCGGATCGACCGCTGCAAATGCACGGTTTATTGTATGGACGGCCCGCCCGGATGGCATGGACGATTAACTACCGCGCGCAAAATGGTCCTTCCGCCCTGTTCCGCCGATACGTTCGGGGAGGCTTCAATTCATGCCGAGCAGCTGCCTGATTTTGCCCCCGATCACGGAGGGGGAATACTCGAAATGCACGTCGAACGCCGCTTTTCTGCTGATTCTCTCCCGCTTGGAACGATCCTCGAACAGCTCCCGCATCGCCCCGCCTACCCGGTCCGGCCGAATATCGGCCCACATATGGCTGAAGTAATATTCCGGACGCTCCGTCTGCAGCTTGGCGTCGACCGGCACCAGTTCCTTCTCCGGCTCGATCAGCACGCTGTTGACTCCGTTCATGAACTCCGTGTATCCTCCCCAGTTCAGGCCAATCGCCGGTTTGCCGAGCGCCATCATTTCCATCGCGGGCATTCCCCATCCGGCCCGGTCCACGGACACGTAGGCGTCGCAGCTCGAATACAGATCGATAAGCTCCTGCTCCCCGAACGGCTCCACGATGACGAAGATTTGCGAGAACAGCCGGTCCGCGGGTACGTAGGAACGAATGACCGCCATGACGTCCTCCGGCTTGTAGCCGCTGTGGACGTACACCTTCAGCACGAGCGACACGTCCTCCGTCCGGTCGAACTCCCGGCAGAACGAATAGATCAGCAGATCGACGCCTTTGCGAAAATCAAAACCGAACACGTACAAAAACGAGAAATTTCTCAGCGGCGGAGTAAACACGATACGGTTATAGGGTCTGCCCGGATAAAAGCGCGTTACGTCGATCGGATAGGGAACGACGCGCAGCTTGCCCGGATCGACGCCGCTTCGCGAGAACGTCTCGAAATTGAACTTGGAGGGCACCCAAACCTCGTCCAGTTGATTGCACAGGTGCGGCCAATCCCCGGGAACGCGATCGGTCTCGAACAAGGTGACGCCGATCGTTCTCGCGACCTTTACCGCGGGACGATGCATTTGAAAATGGGGCGGCACTCCGTGCTGGATGCAGACGGGACGGTCGCCGATCTCGTCCGTGGACAAGCTCTCCAGCCATTTCACCGTCTCTTCTCCGATTTCCGTCTTGTGCCGGCTGGCCATCGTCGGCGCGATGTAGACGGGGATTTCCGCCGCCTCCAGCGCCCGCAAATAGTTGCGCGATACGTTCCCGTAGCCGCCCATATCGTAAACCGGGCCGACCCAGTAGACTCCCGTACAGGTCAACGAGCATCGCCTCTCCTTCTTCGCCACTCCCGTTTTTCGTCAGTATATGAACGCACAGGCGGCGTTGCTTCGCATCCTGGCCATTAACGCGTCCCGCACCGACATTTGTCCATGCACATTAACGTTCGCCGCATATACTTCATTACTGGTGTGAATTATCTATCCCGTTAAAGGAAGGAGCTCGCCCTATGGGAATTGCCGGCCTGGAGCTGTTCAACTACTTCTTGTGCGACCTCGAGCCTCTTCCCTACAACCGGCTGCCTTACGGCAACTGCTCGGAGCGCACGATAGAGATCCCGATCGCCATTCGCTTTCTTCGCCGGATGGAGGCGGGGCTTCGCGAGCCGTACCTGGAGATCGGCAACGTCTTCGCCAACTACTTGCCGCTGCTCGATCCGCACCCCGAGCTGACAAACCGGATCGTCCTCGACAAATTCGAGGAGGCTCCCGGCGTCCTGAACGAGGACCTGATGGATTACCGGGAGAAGCACGCCCTGATTCTTTGCCTGTCCACCGTGGAGCATATCGGCCAGCATGCGTACGGAGAGCAAAAATCGGGCGACCGCGAAGCCCCGCTGCTCGCCCTTCGCCATCTGTATAATTTGCTGAAGCCGGGCGGCTCCGCACTCGTTACCGTGCCCTTCGGCAAATTGATGGACATGGGGTGGCTCATCCAGTTCAGCGACGAGTACCTCCGGCTGTTGACCGACAGTTACGGCGTTCCTGCCGAAGCGCTGGACGTTTCCTACTTTCGCAAGCTCGATATGGATATGCATCTGAACAATCCGAAGCAGTGCTGGATTCAATGCGGCAAGGAGGAGCTGGCGGATAAACGCTTCGACAGCCCGTTCATGTTCGCCAACGGCATCGCCGTCATCCGCATGCGGAAAACCGGTCCCGACGTTATGACCGAACCGCGCCCCCACGAGCCGCTGACCTTCGAGCCCGCGCCGACCGTATCCAGCGTCTACTTCGCCCCTTTTGTCCGGCCCGCGGGGTTCGACAAGGACGGCTACTTTCCCGCCGCTCGGCCCGGCTACGTTTTCTACGGTCCGTCGTTGACGCTGGCTCCCAAAAGCTACGTCCTTGAGGCTTCGTTCGAGATCGAAGGCCCCGGGGAGTTTACTTTGGAGGTGACCTCGAATCGGGGGCGCCGCCGGTTGTGGAGCCGTAAAATCGTCCGCAGCGAACGGCTGTCGGCTCCGATCGAAATCAAGCGGGAAGAGCACCAGTCGGAAATTCGCCTGTATCAGCATAATGCCGCGAACTGCCGCGTGCGGGTGCCTTGTCTCGTCCTGAACGAGGCGTAAACGAATCTAGGAGGAATCGAATTGTTCGATCTGACCCGACCTCACGTCTACGTAGGTGATCACACGATATTGACCAATTTGAATGCCGGTCCCGCCATGTTCCTCGATTTGCGCGATCCCGTCTGCATGGCGATCTATCTTACCGGGGAATGGGAAGGCTGGCTGACGGGAACGTTTCTGTCCGTCGTCAGACCGGGCATGATCGTGCTGGACATCGGCTCCCACAGCGGCTACTTTACGCTGCTGGCCGCCCAGCAGGTCGGTCCGACGGGCTACGTTCACGCGTTCGAGCCGAATCCGTTCCATCATAAAAACCTGATCAAGAGCGCGTCCGTCAACGGATACGCCCACGTGCTGCTTCACCGCGTGATGGTCTCGGATAAGAACGGCGAGGAAGTGATCGAGACGAAAGGAGACGGCGGCTCAAGCATCGTCTATCCGGCTCTGGCTCCGCTTATTCCGCCGACGAAAACGAAGGTGCGCAAAGCCATCCTGAAAGAACTGATCGTCCCTCATACGAAGGTGGACGTCATCAAGATCGACATCGACGGCGGAGAGCCGTATATTATGGACAGTCTGTTCGAGGTGATTGACGCGAGCGGCCGAATGGTGATCTTCATGGAGTACCTGCCTCTGCTGTGGGGAGGCCACGATCCTCGTCCGATCATGCAGAGATTTTACGACCGGCGTTTCGCGATCTTTAACGTGGCGATGGACAGATCGGGCATGAAGCCCGTTACGATAGACGAGCTGGCCGCTCACAAAGGCCATCTTCACTGGGATCTGATCATGGTGCGCCATTAATTGCGGTTGGAGGCAGAGGGATAGCGGACTTTAGACCCGCTCGCTGAATCGCCACCAAAAAAACGAGGCGCGTTCGCTTCCGGAGAATAAGCGGGAATTGGTTTCTCGCTTGCATCCGAAGGGACGCGCCTCGTTTTTTCACAGCTTCTCGATAATTAAACCGATCGAAGTCGATACGTACTGGCCGAGCTGAAGCCGGAGGTGTACCGGATTGTTGTACGGCGGAAGATCGACGTAGGATTCGAACGGACCTGCCCCCGCCGTATAATCCACCGTAATCCGGTAGCCTTCGCTTCTGAGTTCCGCGACCATCGCCTCGATATCTTGATTGCGGAAAATGACGAGCACCGGCGCTTCCAGCGTATCGACGTTGGAGGTCAGATTATACTCGGTCGTATGGACGGCAATTCCTCCGGGGCGAAGGCATTTCATCTGGTTGACGATAAACCGTTTGCCGTGCTCGATCGAACCGAGATGCTCGAAGCTGCAGGAGGACCAGGTAAAATCGAATTGCCCGGTATAGCCGGGATTAATATTGTTCATATCCGCGCTCTCGTGAGTGACCAGCTGTTGGAACTGATGAGGATCGCATAGTCCCCGCTCGTTCAAATCGGCCAGGCCGACGGCGTGCTGGTTCGTATCGACCCAGCCCTGCGCCTTGGCGCGCTCCACGTCCAGATCCGTCGCCACGATCTCGACTCCCTGCGAGGCGAACGCGGCGGCAAGCGGCTCCTTGCCCACGCCGAAGCCCAGCCCGCGCCGGAACGGCATCAGCTTGCCCCGCTGGCGAAGCGCCTCATAGATGTAACACCACTCCCATAGCTTGCGGTGATATCTCATCGCCTCGTTCAGCTTGACGCAAGCTTGGATAAACCACGGCTGCGTAAAATCCGTTTCCCGGCACAATTGCGATTGAAGCATCGCGCGCCCTCCTTCGTTACGTGTTTCGGATTTGCGGAACGCCTCCCGGACTTTCTTGAATCCGCCATAGCACCGTCGGATTTTCGCCGAAGGAGCTGCTCCGCTCGACCGCCTCCTGCAGCGCCTCCGAGAAGCCGGACAGCGAATGGCTCTCTCCCATATATTCGAGCCCGCGGGCGGACAGCGACTCCCTCTCCTCCTTGTTGCGATACAGCCTGGACATCGCCTGCAGCAGGGCAGACTCCTCCTCGTCATCCGGCTGGATTTTCACCGCCGAATCGTCGGGAACGAGACGGCAGAGATCGCCGTCGTACAGAATCGTCGGGATGCCTGAAGCGATCAGCTCGAGAGCGGCGTCGGGAGAAGGGTCCGCCTGCGGATCGCTTAGTGCGATTGCAGCGTGCGCTTTGGCCAGCTCCCGCCGGATTTGCGCGCGCTGAGGCTCTACCTTGAGACGAACGTACGTCTCCAGCCCCAGCCCGGCTACCCATTCTCCTAGCTCTTCGAAGGACGGGTTCTTGCCCCCGGACAGAATCGTATAGACGATAGAGGAGCAGCCTTCGTCGATCAGCTTGCGCAGGCAGCGGAGAATAAGCCGGTAAGGAGGACGGCTGCGATCGGCGGACACGGTGGCGAAGCGGAACGGCGCTCGGCCTCCCGGATTTCCGGCTGCGGACGCCATCGCGGGGGCGGGTACTTCGATCACGTTGCGATATTGCCGGTGCAGCAGCCGATCTTTCGTCCGGCTGCCATAGACGATGATCGATTTCGCATGCTCGAGGTAACAGCGATCCACGGGAACGGCGGAACGAAGCGCCGTTCCTCCGAGCACGGCGTCCATCCATAGCGGAGCGGCGGCCGGTCCGAATTCTTTGTCCAGTGCCCGATAATAAGCGTGAAGATCGTTGCGCTCGACCGTACGCCTCCAAATCAGCTCGTGCAGATGATTCCCGTTCAGGACGACGATGCCCGGAATGGTCTCCATGGCGGCCAGATAAGGTACGACGAACGAATGCCGTTCCTCGTTGCCGATCTCGTAGATGACATAATCGTATTTCGTCTTGCGGCTGTCGAACTCGGTGTGGAGATACACCGCGATCGGGCTCTCCTCCGTCCGCTCTTCCTCGGCCGAATCGTCCAGCAGCTCTTCCACGAACACGTCGATCTCGCCGCGGTTCGTCAAATAGGGGACCGTGTGAAAAAGAGCGCCGTAAGCCCCGGGATAAAAGGAATGCCGCGGAGCGAAAACGGCGATTCTGCGCCGGTAAACCTTCTCGTACCCCTCCGTCACTTTAAGCGCGACCGATTCCCAGTTGTAGCGACGCGCCTGCTCCAGTCCTTTGACCGCCAGCTCCCGCGCCAACTGGGGGTTGCCCAGCATATGGACGATGCCGTTGGCGATGCTCTCGCGGCTGGCCGGATCGACCTGATACACGGCCTCTCCTCCGATCTCCGCCAGCGAAGAGTTGTTGGAGGTCAGCACGGGCGTCCCGCAGGCCATCGCCTCCACGATCGGCAGCCCGAATCCTTCATAGAGCGAGGGGAAAGCGAACAAAGCGGCGCCTCCGTACAGCTCCACCAGATCTTCGTCCGGCACGTAACCCGTCACGACAAGCGAACCCCCGTCTCCGAGCAGACGTGCCTGTTCGAGCATCGCCCTTTTCTCGTCCTCCGAGGAATTGTAGACGATGACCAGCTGATAGCCGTTGGCCAGCAACCGATTCGCGCTCACGAAAGCCTCGATGAGTCTTGCCAGGTTCTTGCGAGGATCGTCTCCGCCCGTGCAGAGCACATAAGGTTTCACGATGCCGTAACGGAGCGGCGCCGCGGGTACCGCTCCCGTCGGCAGCGGCTTGAACTTCGGATCGTAGCCGCCCATGACGACGCTGATCTTGGCGGGGTCCATTCCGGTCAACCTGACGGCATCGGTCTTCGTCGTCTCCGAGATGGCGTAGATGATGTCGCACGACCGGATCATCTCGATGACCTTCATATAGATCGGCCTGACAAAATCGTTCATGTACTGATGCTCCAGCACGAGGGGGATGACGTCGTACAGCGTGGCGGCCACTCGGGTGTAGCCGAACCAGGCTTTGTTCAACATCGTATCGCTGTAGGCCTGGAACAGATTCGCCGGCAGATGGAACAAGTTGAACGGGCTCGTCATATGATACAGGTCGATCCGATTGCGGTACAGAAATTGCTGGAGTTGGTCCTTCAGGTAGTCCGCGCCCTTGCTCACGTCGGGATAGAAATAATAGAAAGAATCGCTCGTCTCCTGCTTCAAGATCGCTTCGATCATGTTTTGCGAATAGCGGCCGATCCCTCTCTTCATCGCCTCCGTCTTGGCGAAAAACATGTCGAACGCAATGTTCATCGGAATGGGTTCACCACCGTTCGCAGAGGTCTTCAACGTATACATGGTTATCGTATGTTTCCTCGGCCAGAGGGGATGGGCAAGCGCGGGGCCTCCGGCAAAAAAGGGCGGGCTTGCGACAAAACGATGCCAGCAACTGAGACGATCAGCAGTGGGAGTAGCGGTACAGTGCGAGGCAGTGGAAGTAATCAATGCACGCTACGGAGACGATCAGCATTGGAAGTAACGGTACAACGTGAGGTAGTGGAAGTAACCGGTGCACACAACGGAGACATTCAGTTGCGAAGTAACGGTACAACGCGAGGCAGTGGAAGTAACCGATGCACGCAACGGAGACGATCAGCAGTGGAAGTAACGGTACAACGCGAGGCAGCGCGGCGACCTTCAGTCGCTCCTTCTTCATTCAACCGCCATTGGAAAGCAAAAAGCACCCGGTTAAGGGCGCTTCTCTTGCAGGTCCAGCCTGGCACGGTCGGCAATGTTCTAAGAAATCGAGTAACGTCCTCCCAAAACCGCTCAAACGACCGCCTATGTTCTAAAGAATCGAGTATCGTCGCCACATTTCCGCTCAAATGGCCGCCTATGTTCTAAGAAATCGAGTAACGTCCTCCCAAAACCGCTCATGCGATCGCCAATGTTCTAAGGAATCGATTATCGTCGCTACATTTCCGCCCAAATGGCCGCCTATGTTCTAAACAACCGAGCATCGACTCCCCAATGCGGCACAGAGATCAGCAGTCACAGCAAAAAAGACACCCTCGAAAAGGTGTCTTCCAGATCCAGCCTGGCAACGTCCTACTCTCCCAGGACCCTGCGGTCCAAGTACCATCGGCGCTGGAGGGCTTAACGGTCGTGTTCGGGATGGGTACGCGTGGAACCCCT